>QKCY01000484.1 GCA_003245525.1 Victivallales bacterium
CCCGAGCAGGAACTCGCGGTGTGCGGCGAGGGCGTTCCCGATGGGCGGGACCCGGCGGAGGAGACCCTCCGGCTCGGCACGGATCTCAGCGAGCACGCTCTTGGCCTCCCCCGCCCGCCCGCCGCGCAGGTGGGTGCGGGCCAGTTCCAGTCGGGCCAAGTCGGCCAGGGGAACCGGGACGGCCGAGGGTTCGGCAATCCGTTCGGCGAGCGCCGCGACGGCGCTGCGGTCGTCGGCCAGGCGGGTCTGCTCCAGGGCGACTTGGAAGCTCCTGGCAGTGACGTCCGCCCCTTCCGGCGGCGGCTGCCCCGCCAATCCGGCCAATGCCCGGGCGACCAGATCGGGCGACGGTGCCTTGGCCACGGCATCCAACTGCACTTGGTTGTCGGCCAGCTTCGCCTTGGCCATGAAGCTCCGGTCGAGCCCGGTGTCGAGGGCGGCAACGAACCAGGGCACCGCCTCGTCCTTGCGCCCCAACGCCAGCAACCGTTCGCCGGCGTCGAGGGCCAGCTCCCGGCGGCCCGGGGGCTCCGGGAAGCGGCAGGCCAGCGCGACTACGGCAGGCACTGCTTGGCGACCGTGTCCCGCCGCTTCGGCAGCGGCTTCGCACTTGCGCTGCAGATCGATGGTATGGCGCCTCCCCCCGTCCAGCTCGAAGCGATTGCGGAAGTAGATCTTGGCCGTGGCCAGACGGGCTTCCTCAAGCTCGACGAACAGGTACTCCGCCTCCAGTGCGGCTTGGGCCGATTCGGTGGTGTTGCCGAGCCCGGCCTGCGCGACTGCGAGCCGCTCCAGGGCGGCCAGGCGGGTACTGGGCAATGCGGTTCCATCGGCCAAGGCCCGGGCCCGTTCTGCCGCAGCCAGCCAATCCTGACCGGCGAGCAGCCGGTCGGTTTCCGCCAAGCCCTGTTCCTCCGGCGCGGGGGCAGGCTGGGCGGCCAGCACTCCCGTCCAGAGCAGTGCGGACAGCGCCAGTCCAACCGGGCGGAACAGGGGACGGAGGCATCTCGCGCAGAACATGGCAGCATCGTCTCCATGAGGTATCCCAATACCATGCTTCATACCACATCAGTCGGATTGCGCAAGGTACCGAAGGGGCAAACTGCGGGCTTGGCGCTTCGCTCCGGGTGTTGTCTTTCCTTCGCGGGCGGTGCGGACTACAGTGTTGGGCATGTCCCCCTCGCAAGAGAGGGGATGGCTCCAGGCCGCGGCTTGCGGCAGCGCAGTCTACGAACGTGCGATGGTCGATACAGACACACGGGAAGGACGTGCTCTATGGACAGGAAACTGCGGATCGGCATCATCGGTACCGGTGGCATCGCTGGCGCGCACATGACGGCGTACAAGCAGTTTGCCGACGTGGAGATTGTGGGCGGCGCCGACATCGTGCCCGGCAAGGCCAAGGCGTTCTTCGAGAAATGGGGCGTGAAGGCCGAGGCGTTCGACTCCCCCTATGACCTCATCCAGAATGTGGCCATGGACGGGGTCAGCGTCTGCACCTACAATACGACCCACGCGGAATGTGCCATCGCCGCCCTGGAGGCGGGGCTGCACGTGCAGTGCGAGAAGCCCATGAGCTTCACCCTTCAGGAAGCCGTGGACATGGTCCGGGCGTCCCGCAAGGCGGGGAAGATCCTGACCATCGGTTTCCAGCCCCGCTACGACACCATGCGGCGGAAGGTGGACGGGATCATCTCCTCCGGTGCCCTCGGGAAGGTCTATTACATCCAGAGCGGCGGCGGTCGCCGGCGCGGCATCCCCGGCGGCACCTTCGTGAACAGCAAGCAGGCCGGGTATGGCTGCCTGGGCGACATCGGCTGCTACTCCATCGACCAGTGCCTGCACGCGGTGGCCTATCCCAGACCCCTCACCGTCTCGGCCGTGGCGACCGACTACTTCGGCAAGAACCCCAAGTACTGGCCGGGTGCCGAGACCTTCGACGTCGACGACTTCTCGGTGGCCTTCGTCCGCATGGAGGGGGACGTCACCTTCGTCTTCAAGCAGTCCTGGGCCATGCATGCCGACTCCTTGGGCGACACGCTCTGGCTGGGCACCGAGGGCGCCATCAAGATCTGCAACGGCTTCGACTACGCCAACAAGCCCTCGAAGATCATGCATTTCACGGACGTGAACGGCCAGCAGGTGGATAGCTTTGTCCTGCCGTCCCGTCCCTTCGACCCCTATGGCACGCCGCCGCAGGGCGACGTGTTCACCGCCAAGGTCCGGGACTACTGCGACGCCATCATCCACAGTCGCCCCGCCCCGATTCCGGGCGAGGAGATCATCATGAACCAGGCCATCTGCGATGGCATCTACCGCTCGGCCAAGCTGAAGAAGGAAGTAGAGATCGAGATCCCCAGCTTCGACTGAGCCAAGGCAGGGAATTCCTACCGCTGAACCTGAACTTCAGGAGAGTACCATGAGCGTCAGAGTAGCGATGCTTTCGAAGTGGCACGTGCATGCCGACGACTATGCGCGCCAGCTCCGCCAGTCTCCCGATGCGGAGGTCGTCGCGGTCTGGGACGAGGATCCCGACCGGGGCGCAAGCTGGGGCAAGAACCTCGGGGTGGGCTTCGAGCCCGACCTCGATGCCCTGCTCGCGCGCCAGGATGTAGACGCGGTCGTCGTGTGTACCCCGACCAGTGACCACTGCCGCGTGATGGTGGCGGCGGCCAAGGCAGGGAAGCACATCTTCACCGAGAAAGCCATGGCCCCGACCCTGGCCGAGTGCAAGACCATCTCCGCCGCTGTGGCCGCGAGCCGGGTGAAGTTCTGCATCTCCCATCCGCATCTGACCAGCGGCATGGTCCAGTACGCCAAGAAGGCCATCGATGATGGTGCCTTCGGCCGAGTCCATTACCTGCGCATCCGGACGGCTCACGCAGGTTCGCTCATGGGCTGGCTGCCCGCCTACTGGTACGATGTGGAGAAGGCGGCCGGCGGGGCCATGATGGACCTCGGCTGCCACCCGATGTATACGGCGGCCTACCTCCTCGGCCGGCCCCGGCGCGTCGCCTCGATCTACAACACGACCGTCTGCCCGCCTCCCGCCGACGACAATGCCGTCTCAGTGATCGAGTTCGAGAACCGGGCGATCGCGGTCCTGGAGACCTCGTTCATCTCGCCCTGGTCCGCCGAGACCTTCGAGATCCTCGGCACCGAAGGCGCCATGTTCAAAGCAGGCAACGATCTCCAGATCCGCAGCAAGACCTACGGCATCGACGGCTGGATCACCCCCGACAAGCTCCCGGACGCGCGGCCCGCCGCCATCCGCATGTGGCTCGACGGGATCATCAACGGCAGTCCCATCCCTTTCGGCACGGAGCGCGGCGAGATCCTCACCGAGCTGCTGGAGAACGCCTACATCTCCGACGCGGAACAACGCATCGTCCCCTTCGCGAGCCAGGCATAGGCGCCGCGACCCGGTGATACGGATCTGACCTCATGCGTGGAGCCATGGCTTCCCGCCTCGCCGGGATTCCGGCGGCATTCCCCGCGCCCGGGGCCGGACGCTCCTCCAGCACGTGGGATGGGCGAACCGTCCTGGAGAAGCGGCGGGCCTCCGCCGCCGAGGCGCGACAGCGCCGATCCGGGGAGCATTGGCCGGGGGGAAAACGTGGTTCCCGGCTACTCCCCAAACTCTGCGGCTGTTGTCCAACTGGTGTGAGGGAGCCCCCGAAGGAGAGGAAGTGGTGGCAGTCTTGGAGGCGTAGCCGCGCCAGTAACCTCTGCCGGTTCCGCAAGACAGGTTGGCGGCGAACTGTCAGCGGAACCGGGTCACGCTACTGGAGGGGGATCTGCGCGATCGTCCGGATCTGGACCGGCCCGAACAGGCCCGAGGGCAGGGGGTCGTCGTCTGCGGTCCAGTGGTGCCAGGTAGTGAAGGTGAAGCGTCCCGTGGGGCTCGGTTTGCCGTCGAGCACCCACTGCGGCCACTCCTTGATGCGAATCCCCGACCATGCGCGGTCGTCCGGCAGCAACTCGTCGCCGATCAGCCGGTTCGGCCAGAGGTTGGTGATCTTGATCCGCAGGGCATTCGGCCCCTCCCGCAACGCCTCGGTCACATCCACGCGGAAGGGTGGTTTCCAGAGAATCCCCAGCTCCTTCCCGTTCAACTCCACCTCGGCCAGGTTCTTGAGGTTGCCCAGGTCGAGCACGTAGCGCGATTCCTGGCGCGGCTTGCCCGCCCAGGTGAAGGTCTTGACGTAGGTGGCCGTGCCGGAGAAGTACTTCACGCCCTGGTCGGGATGGTCGGTCCAGGAGACGAGGCGGTCGAGGGTGACGCTCGCGGGAGCGCCCCAGTTTGGCGGGAACTCCAGCGTCCACGGCCCGCTGACCTCCACGGGAGCGGGGAGCGTGTCCACGGCCGTCTTCAGCGTCTTGCCAGAGGCGGTATCCACCTCGAAGGTGCCTGCCTTCCAGGCTAGCAAACCGGGGGTTCCATCCGCCGCGGCCGTCAGTTCGTAGTCGGGGATCGCCGTTGCCCGCTCGCTCGTCTCCGGCAGGATCAGGAGCGCGTTTTCATGGACGCTGGTGTGCTTCAGCATGCCGCCGTACCGGTACTCGATCCGCGCTTCTTTGACGACCAGGCTCGCCGGGTCCCGGCCGGCCAGGGCATTGCCGATGGTCGCCGACAGCTCCCCGTCCTTCACCAGCGCGGCGAGTTGGTCGGTGATGTCGACTGTCTGCGACTGTTTCGGCGGCTTGATCGCCTGTTCGGGCTTCACGCCATAGATGGCGCGCACCACTTCGGCTCCCTCCGGCAGTTCCGCGTTCTGGCGTTCCTTCACTTTGACGCTGCCAGGGACGCCGTTGACCGCGTAGTCCACCTTCAGTTCCTTGGGAATGTTGGAGGCCGGGTCGCCGCCCAACTCGTTCGTCGCGGGAATGCTGCGGACGCCGCGCTTGACCAACCGCGCAACCGCCTTGGTCACGTCCACGCAGTCCGATGCGATCTCGTCGTCCTCGAACACGCCGTACTCGGCCTTCACGATCGTCAGTTCCGTCGCGGGGCCCGCCGCTTTCGTGTCCTCCTTTACCGTGGCGCGGACCGCGACCGCGTGATCGCCGGTGGCGGGTTGGCGGAAGACCACGAAGACCGAGCCGGCCGGATCGAAGTGCAGCGTCAGGTAGGTCCGCCCCTCGCGTTCCGTGTAGACTGGGGCGCGCTCGGTCTTGCCCGTGTCCGGATGCCACAGTTCGGGCACCTTGCCGCTTACCCGGAACGAGCACTCCACGTCCGCGGAGGCCTGCCTCGAGTTGGCCACGAAGTAGAGATCCGCGCCGTCTACCTGCCGATGGATGTACCCGATGTAGGGCTTGTCGCCGCGAGTGAAATCCGGTTGCACGTCCAAGGCGGCGAGGGCCTCCTCCGCCGACTGTTCGCGAATGCCCTTGGCCCAGACCGCGTCGGCGAGCTGCCGCACCTGCGCGTCGCACTCGGGATAGCCGCGGAGCCCGTAGGACTGCTCCGGTTTCGGCCCCACCACCGTGGCTCCGGCCTCCACCAGTCGCCCGACGATCCGGATGGTCTCGGCAGTCATGGCCTTGTCTCCCGGCAGCACCAGCAGGCGGTAGCTCATGCCCGAGGGCAGGACGAGCCGTCCGTCCACGACCTGCATCCGCGCCAGGGCGGCCGTGTCGCAGCCGTCGAAGTCATAGCCCGGCGGCAACGTGCTCGTGCGCATACCGTTCGGCGCGCTCTCGCCGCAGTAGAAACAGACATCGGCCACGAACTGCCCCGACTGGAGGAGGTACTGGCACCGTGCCTGGTACTTCAACCAGGCCCGGCCCGGTTCCCACCACGTGACCGTCCGCTCGAAGTGCGTGCCCCACTGGCCCATCGTCATGCCCGGATAGCGGGTGGGGTTGGTCCAGGGCTGGTGCGCGTAGCGATGATAGATGACACGGTTCAGGCCCGCGCAGTAGGCCGCGTCGCCCACCGCCTTCAGCGCGAAGGGGTCCTTCTGCCACTTCCCGCCGACCGGGTCCACGCTGAAGGACTCCGCGCCGACCAGTTTCCGGCCATTGATGTGGGCGATTGAGGCCGCCAGTTTCGTGTTGCCCGGGGAGGTGGAGCCCGGACGGGCCCAGAACTCGCTCATGGGGATGTCACAGGAGCGACCGTACTCCAGATCGCTGAAGGGACCGTTGCCATAGGGCTCGACCGACAGCTGCAGGCCGGCTGCGTGCGCCATGGCGGCAAACTTCTCCGCGTAGTTCTTCACGAACAGGTCCGCCACCGTGCGGCGCAGATCCCAGAGGAAGCGTTCGGTCACCTCGTCGCTGTCCACGATGCGGCCGCTGAACACGGGCAGGAAGGGCTTCAGATCATAGCCGTTGCGGGCCAGGAACGCCTGCTCGAACCCGGAGGTCCAGTTCTGGGCCCCGACCTCGTAGCTGTCGATGAGCACGTTGTTGAGCCCCGTGTCCACCTTTCCCGCCAGCGGTCCCAGTTCCGCGAGCAGCTTGCCCATGCCGCCGTCCCAGAATGCCTGGGCCGCCTCGGGATTGAGCTTGTCGCACTCCAGCCCTCTGCCGTCGGCCGGGGCCGGGGCGTTGTTGCGCCCGTTGGGCGTGTAGCCGACGCGCAGAATGGTCCAGTCGCCCTCCGGCACGTCCCACGCCAGCCGCCCGTCGGGCGTCATGGCGGTGGTGAGATCGACGATCCGGTCGCGCGCCACCACGTTGTCGGCCGCGAGTTCCGGCACGGTCGTGGGGGAGTAGTTGCCGTCGTGGGTGACGAAGGTCTTGCCGGGGAGATTGGCGAGCGCGACGCGGGACGACAGTTCCGCCTCCACCACGGGCAGGCTGCCCACTTCACTGTCGACGCGGGTGAACACCACGCGGAAGGTCTTCGCGGCCGTCGGCACGAAGGGCACGATGCGCCTGACGTCGCCCAGATTCAGCGAGAAGGTGGTCACATCGCGGAAGGTCTCACCGTCGTCCGACGCCTCCAGACGGCCACCGTAGTGCCGCCAGAAGGGGCCCTTCACGATCAGCGTCAGCATCCGCGCTTCAAATGGCGCGGCGAAGTCGAACTGCAGGGCCGATGTGCGTTTCCCCTTGGGGATGCGGAGGCGCACGGAGGTGGAGAGATCCCCGTCGATCGCTGCCGCTGCGTCCGCCCCGTCCTCGACCACCGTCAGCCGGGGTGCGGCATCGGCCATCTGCGTCTTCTCGCCGTTGGGCGTGGGAAAGGCCAGGACCGCGATGTCGCGATAGGTGTCCAGGTTGGTGGGCGGCTGCGGCAGCGTGCCCTCGAAATGCGACGGACCGGTCGCCCGCGTGTCGCTGGATACCACGACCTGCATGCCGTGCTCCGGCTTGACCCAGGGGCCGCCGCTGCTGGACCAGCCCGCGCAGTCGTGGATGCACAGTTCGAGCCCCAACCGCCGCGCTTCCGCGGCCGCGTGCTTGACCAGCGCCATCCACTCGGGAGTGTTGTACATAATGGGGCCATGGGGGATTCCGGCACCCACGTTGAAGATCTGCGCCCCGCCGACGCCGACCCGGGCCATGGCCTCCAGATCCGCCGTGATGCCTTCCTTGGTGATGTTCCCCTCCAGCCAGTGCCACCAGGTGTGCGGCCGCGCCGAATCGGGCGGCTGGACGAATCCCTGCTCCAGATCGTCCGCCGTCGCCGCCACGCACGCGAACAGAACCAGCCCCAACCCGCCAATCCATCCAATCCGTCTCATGGTCTTTCCTCTTTTCTCGCCCACCAGACCGCCACTTAGGACTGCGACCGCAGTCTGGGATTTGCGCATCAGTATGGTGTGGTACCTCCCTTGGGTCAAGGGCGGCACCCATGATCGACTGGGGCTGTGTGCCAGCGGCAGAGGAGCACGCGGATTCCCGGTGGCTGGTTGATGGCTTCCGGGTGGGCCATGATATTGTCGGCATTCGTGGTTCGCGTATTCTGCGGAGACTGCTATGCGGCGCATTCCTATTCGTACCGTGCTCGGGACTCCTCCCGGCGAGGCGAGCGTGACCGTGGCGGGCTGGGTGCGGACCCGGCGCGATTCCAAGGGCGGCTTCTCGTTCCTGGAGCTCAACGACGGCTCCTGTTTTGCCAACCTCCAGGTGGTGGCGGACAGTAGCTTGCCCAACTACGACGGCGAGATCCTGCGGCTCTTCCCTGGCGCGTCCGTGCGCGTTGTCGGTCAGGTGGTGGCATCGCCGGGCGAGGGCCAGCAGGTGGAGATGAAGGCGAGCGAGGTGCGCGTGCTCGGGTTCTGCGAGCCCACCGAGTACCCGCTTGGCAAGCAGCGCATTTCCTTCGAGCGGTTGCGCGAACTGGCGCATCTGCGGCCCCGCACCAACACCTTCGGGGCCGTGGCCCGAATCCGGAACCGGCTGGCCTGGGCGACCCATGAGTTCTTCCAGCAGCGCGGGTTCCTCTACGTCCACACCCCGATCATCACCGCCAGCGACTGCGAGGGCGCGGGCGAGATGTTCCATGTGAGCACCCTCGACCCGGCCAACCCGCCCCGCACCGAACAGGGGGGGATCGACTACGCGCTCGACTTCTTCGGTCGTCCGGCCAATCTCACGGTGAGCGGCCAGCTCGAAGGCGAGACCTACGCCTGCGCGCTGGGCGACATCTACACCTTCGGCCCCACCTTCCGGGCCGAGAATTCCAACACCCGGCGCCATCTGGCCGAGTTCTGGATGATCGAGCCCGAGATGGCCTTCGCCGATCTGGACGACGATGCCGATCTGGCCGAGGCCTATCTGCGCCACCTGTTTCGGTCCGTCCTCGATCACTGCGGCGAGGACCTGGCCTTCTTCGACGCCCGCGTGGAAAAGGGGCTGATCGAGACCCTGAGCGGCTTGGCTGACAGCCAATTCACCCGCATCCCTTACGACGAGGCCATTGCCATCCTGAGCAAGGCCCCGACCACCTTCGAGTTCCCCGTGTCCTGGGGTATGGACTTGCAGAGCGAGCACGAGCGCTACCTGGCCGAGGAAGTCTGCCACGGTCCCGTGATCGTGCGCAACTACCCGAAGGAGATCAAGGCCTTCTACATGCGGCTCAACGACGACGGGCGCACCGTGGCGGCCATGGACGTGCTCCTGCCCAAGGTGGGCGAGATCATCGGCGGCAGCCAGCGCGAGGAGCGCGACGATGTGCTCACGGCCCGCATCGAGGCGACCGGCATGCCGCTGGAGAACTACTGGTGGTACCGCGATCTCCGCCGTTTCGGCACCGTGCCGCACGCCGGCTTCGGCCTGGGCTTCGAACGCATGGTCCAGTTCTGCACGGGCATGCAGAACATCCGGGACGTGATTCCCTTCCCCCGCACCCCCGGCAACGCCGAGTTCTAGCGCGGTCTGGGGTCGCTCGCGGTCTAGGAAACCGGTAGTCGGCAACCAAGGCCCGCGCGTTCATCGACCGCGCGGCTACCCGGTCGGCATGGTTCGGTGGCCAACAACCAAGGCCCGCGCGTTCATCGACCGCGCGGCTACCCGGTCGGCATGGTTCGGTGGCCAACAACCAAGGCCCGCGCGTTCATCGACCACGCGGCTACCCGGTCGGCATGGTTCGATGGTCGGGACTTGGGCGACGCCCTTCGCGGCGGCGGCCCGCCGCTTCTCCAGGTCTGACACAAAGGCGACGTTCTGGAGAACCACCCGGCCTCGGTCGGGGAGCGGAGGACCCGGGCGCCAAGCCGGCCCTCATCCGAGGCCGAGCCCTATGGCGTCCGGTTAGGATCAGGCGAGTTTGGGCTTGATGAAGAGGACTTCGTCCGAGAAGGTGACCCAGCTCGTGCGCAGGTCCACCCGGAACCAGCCGTCGCTGTTCCGTTCGTGGAAGCGGACGGGCGAGCGGGAGCCGCATTCCTTCAGGTCGTACTGCGCCCAGGATTTGCCGCCGTCGGTGGAGATGATGATGCCAGTGGCCATGGGCGTGGCCGGGGCGCAGTGGGCGGCCAGGAAAACGTCCCCCTCAATGACCATGCAGCCCACTTCGACGCCGGGATTGAACAGGCATTCGTGCTTGGCGGGGTTGCGCAGGTCGGCGGGGTCGCAGCGGAAGACGCCACGGTCGTAGGGCGGCGGCCCGTTGGAGTCGCTGATCCAGTAGACCGAGCCGTCGATGAAGGTGATGCCGCCGCACTTGTAGCGCGAGTTCGTGCTGTCCGAGATGATGACCTGCCAGTCCCAGGTATCGGCCTGGGCATCGTAGGTGCCGCGCAACCAGTGGCATTCGAAGCCCTCGGGCTTGTCGAAATCACCGGTGCAGGCGTAGAAGGCGTCCTCGGCGGGGTTGTAGACCACCGTGTGCAGGTGGCGGCAGTAGGTGGGGTTGGCGGGATCGCCCAGCTCCGCGCCGGGGCGGATTGCGCCTTGGGCGTCGCGGTCCTGCCAGTAGGGGCTGCGGCCGAAGGTGTAGGCGATCTTCACGGTACGTCCGCCATCCACCGTGTAGTAGATGTTCACCGGGGCCACGCCATCGACCACATTGCAGTAGTTGCCCCAGACGACCATTTCGCGGCCATGCACGTTCCAGCGGTTCTGGCCGGAGAGGGAATGGAAGTACCAGCCGGGCCGGTCGGGATTCTGCGGCACGTGGGGTAGGAAGTCGGAGCCGTCCCGGTTCTTCACCGCGACCGGGGCGATGGTTCGCAGGTTGTCCGTGGCCAGGAACAGCCGCTCCCGCGTGGCGAAGAGCACGTTGCCGTCGGCCATGATGCAACTGAAGGTGACATGGGCCGCATCCGGGAACTCGGCGCTGTAGGGCCAGGTGGCGCCGCAGTCCTCGGAGAGGTAGACCCGTCCCTCTCCACGGGCGAAGGCCCGGTGGTCGCGCTGGGAGTCCGCATAGGGGGTGCCGATCTGGACCCGGTACCAGAAGTGATCCGTTTCGCCGGTAAGCTGCCGCAGGGTCGCCATTGCCTTGCTCCTCGGGGTGGGGAATCCACTGGCCGGAGAACGTATCGCCTGGGCAGCAGACATCAACCGCCGAACTGGCCGGTTGCGCTGGCTAGCGGATGTCCCACTTGTGCCGCAGGTAATCCCGAATGGCTTTCTCCTCGTCGAAGGCGAGGGAGCGGTCGAAGACCAGCACCTCCCCGAGTTCCCCGAGGAAGCCCTGGTTGCTCTCCTGGGCAGACGCGGCGAGGGTGATGTGGTCGAGCACCACGTCCTTGGGCGTCAACACGAACAAGGTCCAGGGAAACGCCGCCGGGGTCTGGGCGGTGGGGCGCATAAGCTGGAAGCTGGGGGCCACCCAGTCGTTGCCTTTGCCTGCCCAGGAGACGAAAAGACGCTGCCAGGGCTGCGGGGCGGCATTGTCCGACCGGGCTACGAGAAAGACTGTGGC
>QKCY01000149.1 GCA_003245525.1 Victivallales bacterium
CATCGAGCACCGGGCGGATTCCCTCCACGAAATCCTCGTAGGCGTAGGACTGGTGGAAAGTCGCGAAACACACCCGTCCCTCGCGAACCAAGGCCCGGAACCGCTCTTGGTATTCCTCGTCGCTCTCCGCCTCGCCCTCAATGATGTCCACGGCCCGATGCGTGACGCTGTACGTCTTCCCCGTCCCCGGCGGCCCGTAGAGGATCTGGTTCAGGGGGAAGGAATCCAGCATGGGGGGCGGCGGTGCCTTCTGCCAGGCCGCCAGAGAGAGCTCCGGGAAGGAGTGGACCGGGCAGGCGTCGTCCTCGAACCGCTCTGAGAGGGTGTCAATCAGATCGAGGTAGTCGCCCCCCATGCACCGCTTCCCCGGACCGTTGTAGGGGACGTCAATACCCAGCTTGTCCCGGATGTACTGCCGGGAGGGACCATCCAGTGTAGGGTACGCATAGGGACGTATCCAGTAGAGCCCCATGGTCTCGTTCCAACCAATGCCACGGATCACAGCGGCGGCATCGTAGGCCGAGGCCAATGGGGTTTGGTCGGCCTCTTCCTTCCTGTCGGCATAGCTCAGCGCCTGGGCGAACAACTCCCAGAGCCGCTCGATATCGTCTGGTTGCCGTTTGGTCGCGAACGAGAAGAACCAGGACTTCTGATTGTTCACCACGGGAAGGCCTTCGAAGGTCTCGGGAACTGCAACCTCGACACCCAGGAGTTCGGCCAGCTTGCCCGCGACGTTCCTCCGTTTGCTCTCGGTTGTCTGCCGGTTGAAGAGAGCCATCACCGTGAACGGGCAGATGTCCCGCAGAGGCCCGGTCGTTCCATCCGAGAACTCGTCCTGCAAGCTTCCGAGTCCCGCTATCTGATCGGCAATCTGGTGGATGCCTGTCACGAGTTCATCCCGTTTGTTCCGGAACTTCAGGATCGCGCTTGCCATCGCTTCATAGAACTTCACCCACGCAAATGGGCCATTGACGAGGTCGTCCCCGAACCGCGCCCGCCAGTGCGGGGCATTGCGGAACCGTTTCAGATCCTGCTCCGCATTGTCGAAGGCAAACGCTCTGAGCGCATCTCGTTTCCACTCGCCCGGAGGCACGCGCGCGATAGTGCGCTGATAGGTGTTGAGGTACCACTCGCGATGAGGCTCGACGGGAGTCCAGTCCACATCGAGCTTCCGGCCGTCTCCATGATTGCGGGTTACCGTGCCAATAGCCTTGATCGCCATGACCGAGACCGTTTGCCCGCGGGGATCGAACGGCACCCCCTGCTTCCGTGTATACGTGGACTTGATCGCAATGCGGTCGCCGACTTGGACGGACTGTACCTGCTTCGCGTACTTGTTCTCGTAACCGGTCTCCCAGATGCTCTCGTCCAGGAAACGTTGTGTCTGGTCGTCCGTGCCGCCGTACGCTGCCCCCACGAACCAGCAGGGACGAGCTGCTGTCCCTATGCCCTGCTTGCTCACTGATCTCTCGTCGTGTTCTTCGCTCACTGGTCACCCCCAAGCGATTACATTCGTGCCTATGACCGACCCGTACAGTGTACCGTGGCTGCCCGGCCCGCAAACCGGGGGGGGATGGCGCCTGAAGGCCAGTCCCGTGGACCTGCCGTGCGCTGACGATTGAAACGGGGGCTCCTGAAGCTATCCGTAGCAGCAACACAGGCCATGCCGTGAGTCCTTGTGCACGAGCTTGGCCGAGAGCGTCTGTGGGAACCCGGAGAGGCAGACAGTATGGCCGACATCCTTGAGTGGAAGCTCACGTGGTTGGGAATCACCTTGAGCCCGCTGGCGCTGTTCGGCTGGCTACGCAAGCGAACGTGCAGCAAGGGGCGGTTGCTCCGGCGATTCCGGACGGTCCTGAAGGAGCACGACCTGGAGCCGGTGGAGTTGCTCCAGCTTCTTCCCCCCGACATCAAAGCGAATGCCGCCGACCTGCTGGACGACGAGAAGGTCTTGGGCATTCTCGACGACGACGTGCCTTCCTGGCTCGCGAAGACGTTTGCCGTGCGGCGCGCCTGGTTGGGGGGACGAGGCGACCAGGTCTACGACCGGATGTTCGCCTACAAGGCATTGGACCGGTTCTTCGGAGATCTGGAAAGGCAAGGGTTGCTTGGCCCCGACCTCCAGCCTTTCATCTTGTACGAGCAGGGACGCTTGCTCACTGACCGCGCAAACTGGCACCAGATGCCGGTTCTGGTACTGGTTCACTCATTTGCCGAGCTGGAAGACCGGACGATCCGCCGGTTTGTCATCTGTGGGGATTCCTGGAACTACGTTCACCCGCCTTGCCGGGCCCACCTCAAGGCGATTGTCCGCGTGTTCTACAAGGCGTTTCGCAAGAACACATTCCTGGTTCCTGTAACCCAGAAGAGATTGACGGCTACCCGCGAAGGGAAGCTGATTCCATCATGGCTGACCGAGCAGGTTGGTGGCCTCGACATGTACGAGGAGTGCGCGCTGTCGCCCGAGGAGAGCCTGATTGCCCAGGAAACCAAGGAGCTCCCGATGGTGCTCGATCTGATCGACAAGAGCAGCTACGTGAAGGGGCTCTTGGAGCAGGGATGGAGGCCAACGGTCAGCTCTTCTCCTGGTCCCCCTATGGTGGCCCCCGGGTTTCGGACCATCGGCTAGAGCAGAGCAGCGGCCGGTGTTGGCCGCGCGACAAGGAGTCAGCCGATGACCAGGAAACGAAGACAGTTCGCCGCCGAGTTCAGGGCCCGGGTCCACCTCTGGTTGCGCGCATGGTCTCGATGTGGTCGCCGCTCTCGCCGTCCGCGATGCGGAACAGGACTTCCGCCTTCGTTCGTCACTCATCTGGCGCAACTTCCCTTGCGGGAATCCCTGCCTTCCCCGAGTTACGGCTCCTCGCCAATGACGGTAGGGTCGCCAGCTATGAGTCCCTGTCCACGCCGCCAGGGCGAACGCCTTGCCGCCGTCGCGTGGATGGATCGTTGGTAACGACCCGTTCGAGGACCCGGACAGGCTTGCCTGGGCCGGCTATTTCGCTAGGGAGGAATGACGAACTGTCTGGTGGCGCTGGGTTGTGGATGGCTGGAAAGCGCCCAAACGGAGGGGGGCTAGCTCCTGCCAAACGCGTTCCCCAACGGTCGGGCGTCATCTGGTGGAGGGCTCGTCCGATAGCCTTTGCTCAGGGGAGTTCTGGATGGGGCTCGATATCGTATCCGCCATGCCAGCTCTGGCCTGGCGCAAGGCTCATCATGCCGGGACGGTCCACCAGTTCGTTGGAGGTGTCCGTTTCGTTGCAGCGGCCGAACCAGGGTTCGAGGCAGACGAACGGCGCGCCGGGAGGCGACCAGATGCCAGCGTACGGGAAGCCGGGGAAATGGAGCGTGAGATAGGGCTTCCCATTGCCGCCGCAGAGGGAGAGCTTCTCGAAGGGGATGTCGTCCAGCACGATGGCCAGATCGTCGAAGGTATGTGCCGACAGGGCCATGCGTCCGTTCTTCAGCGGGACCTCGCGCTGTCCCGGGAAGACGCGGCCGGTCTCCCCGTTCAGCATGCGCCGGTAGATGGGGCCGCCGGTATGGAAATCGATGGTGCAGTCCTCGATGCGCTCCCCCTGTTCCAGGGGGCAGAAGAAGCCGGGATGCGCGCCGATGGAGAAATGCATCGTATTCGCCCCGGTGTTGCGCACGTCCCACCCGACATGGAGGACGTTCCCCTCCAGGCTGTGCGTCACCAGCAGCACGAAGTCGAAGGGATAGGCCGCGCGCGTGGCTTCATTCGAGGCCAGTTCGTGGACGATGCGGTCGGGTCCCGCCTCTCGGCAGGTGAACGTCTTCTCTCGGGCGAAGCCGTGGTGGGTCTGCTCGTAGGAACGTCCCTCGAAGGTGTACGCGCCGTTGGTGAGGGAACCGACGAAGGGGAAGAGCAGGGGAGAACGGTGTCCCCACCAGGTCAGATCCCCCTGCCAGAGCAGTTCGCGTTGCGTGCGCAGGTCGTACAGCGACATGAGCCCGGCGCCCAAGTCGCCGACCTCGATCTTCAGAATGCCGTTCGTCAGGGTGTGCATGGGTGTAGCGATCCTCTTCCTCACTTGCCGGTTGGTGTCTGCGGGGCTTCCCAGACCACGTTGTTGCAGTCGGTGAAGGCACTCCCTTCGTTGCCGATTTCGCCGTGGTAGGGGAGGGACGGGTCCCGCGTGTAGGTGTTATTCCTGAAGACCACATCGTCGCAGTACTGGAGCTTGATAAAGCGCTTCCCGTTGAGCCGGAAGTCGTTGCCGGTGATGGTGATGCCGCTGTGGAAGCCGGTGCCGCCGTAGGTCCCGATAGTGGTCTTGTTGCTGATGACCGGGCCGCCGGTGTAGGCGCTGTTGTGGAACTTGTTGTTGCGGATCACCAGATCGCTGACGGGCCCGCTCTCGTAGTAGTTCTTCGTCTCGCCGGTCAGCACGATGGCGCTCGACATGTTGAAGAAGGTGCAGTTCTCGACGACTGCCTTGGGGGTGGCGATGAGGAACCCGCGCGGCCGGTTGTTGCCGGTCACGCAGTCGTGGATATGCAGGAACGGCATGCGCGAGCGATCCTCGATCAAGGTGTTCTCGACGCTCTCGGGCAACTCGTTCGCGAAGACCAATCTCAGGTGCTGCTTCCCGACCTGGGTCAGTTCCGTGATTGTGTTCTCCGCCGTCTGCCCGAGCGTTTCACGGTCGATCAGGAGGACTTTGTCCCCCGCGCTGTAGAACGCGAGCGCCTTCTTCGGGGGATAGTCGAATCGCACCAACAGCGTCCGCGTATCCTCCTTCCGCTCGACGACGGCGTACACGCCATGCACGTTCACGGCATCGTCGATCATGTTCGTGAAGGTGCAGTTGGCGATCTCCACGGTGCCGCAGCAGTTCACGAGGTGGACCGCGTCGTCCTTCACTGCGAGCATGCGGCCGGAGCCCTCGCGCACCACGGAGTTCACGTCGTCGATGGTTAGGTTGTTCACCCCGATCCCCACGATGCCCATGGCGGTGGTGTTGAAGAGATCGATGTTCCGCAGTTGCACGTCGGCCGATTTCCAGAGGAAGATACCGCAGTTCTTGCGGCTGGCGTGGGCACATACCCAGTAGTTGCCCACGGTGTGAGGAATCCGGCCGACGCTGCCCTTGAGTCGGATCGTTCTCTCGTCCACCTGTTCCGCCTCGAGCTTGCACATCATCTTGTACAGGAAGCTGTCCTTGTTCGGCTCGTTGAGGCAGGCGAAGTAGGGGTTCTTCTGGGTCGGCACGCCGTCCGGCGAGAACTCCGTGATCAACGGGGCGCTCACTCCGTGCGTCCAGCCATCGGCATCGCTGTAGAAGAGGAACTGGTTACCCTGGATCTTGCAGAAGAACTCCTTCTGGTCGAAGGTGAGCTCGAACCAGTCCTCCCCCACGGCGCTGATGAGCGCCTGGGCGTAGAGGGGGTACTCGTAGTCGATGGAGAAGTTGCGGAGCGTGATGCCCTCGCTGTTCTCGATGGAGAACGGCGCGACGTCGCCATGGAAGACGAGATCCGCGCCGTCGCCATCGATGGTCAGGTTCCTCTTGTGCTCAATCGAGATGGCGGTGTACTTCCTCTCGTTCCCGTAGAACGGGTAGTACCAGTCGCGCTCGGCGGCATGCTCCTGGTGGAAGTCGATCCGGCCGCCGCCCAGATGGAGCGTATCGCCATCCTGGCACGCCTGGAGGGCCTGGTTCATGGCCAGGGTCGTGTTGCCGAGATGCAGGTAGTCCTTCAGATGGATGTCCATCGGAGCCCTCCGTTGGGGTGCCGGCTGGCCGGTGTTCTCGGCACTGGTGGCAGAGAGCACCGCGATGCACCCCAGCAGGATCGTGGTTTTCGTGATGCCCATGCAGTGACTCCGCGTCCGTGGCAGGCCTATTCCACCGGGCAGACGCAGACGGCACCGGGCATGTTCAGAACGTCGAGGGTCTGGAGGCCCGTGGCCGGATCGAAGCTGGCGAGTCGCACATCGCCGTCCTGATGGGCGATGAGCAAGGCCCGGTCGTCCAGCAAAACGAAATCCCGTGGCCCGCCCCCGCCGGTGGGATGGATGCCCGCAAGGGCGAGAGAACTGTCCGGAGCGACGTCGTAGACGGCGATGCTGTCATGCCCACGGTTGGAGGCGAAGAGCCGTTTGCCGTCGGCGGAGAGCCGGATGGCGGCGGCGGTGCTTTTCCCCGCGTACCCCGCAGGAAGCATGGGGATTGTCTGGCGCGTGGTCCATTTCCCGGCATCGCGGACGATGACGCTGACCTGGTTGCCGAGCTCGTGCAGCAGGAAGGCGACGCCCTCCGGCCCGTAGACCAGGTGCCGGGGACCAAGACCGGGTTCGACATCCAACCGGTCGTGGAGGGTCAACCGGCCGGTCTGGGGGTCCTGTTCATAGACCATGACCGCGTCGAGCCCCAGATCGATGACGCACAGCAGGCTGGTACCGGGAACAAACGTGACCTGGTGGGCATGGGGGCCAGCCTGGCGTTCCGGATGGGGGCCTCGCCCGGCGTGCTGGATGAACTGGATCTGTTCGCCGATGGCCCCGTCTCCAGCGACCGGAAACACGCTCACCGTGCCGGACTGGTAGTTGGCCGTGTAGAGGAAGCGCTCGTCGGGGCTCAGGCATAGATGGCAGGGACCCGTCCCCACCGTGTCATGCCGGGACAGCAGTTGCAGCCCTCCGGCCCCGACCGCGTAGGCGGCTGCCGATCCGCCTGGTCCGCCGCTGGCGGAGTCGCTGGAAACGGAGTAGAGCCGATCCTGCTTCGCACTCAGAATGACATAGGTCGGGTTGGGCAACTCCACGGCGTAGCGGAGCGAGAGTTTGCCTGCGTCCAGCGAGCAACTAGCGATCCCCGGGCCACCCATGCGGGTATAGGTTCCTACGAAAAAGTCCATGGCCTTGTTCCTTCTAGCGTTTGTCATCGGTCTCCGCCGTCGGCTGGAAGACGAAGTGTCCTGCCTGCATGTCTTCCCAGCGCCCGCCGTTTTCCAGCACGCGCAAGGTACTGCCATCGGTATAGCGGACGCTCCACCAACCGTCGTTCAGCGTGATGTTGTCTACGGTCTTGTCCGCGATCTCTGCCCAGTAGCGGTTCTGGTCCTCGTAGAGGGGGGCGAACTCGTCCGGCAGGTCCGTGTGGACTTTGACGCCCCACAACAGGGACTCGCCCACGTTCGGATGCCCGCGTGGCACATCGTGGTTCACCCAGGTCTTTGCGGTCGGATTGAACGTGCCGCAGTACGTCTTCCCCAGGAACAGCACCGGCAGCAGGGGAATCCGGGTCTCGTCCGCGGCGCAGTCATTCCAGAAGAGGCTCCACCAACTGTAGTCGCAGACCTCGTGGCAACCCTCTACCAGGAACTCGCTCGTGACGTGGACGCGCCGCTTGTCGTGAATGTACGCGAGCCAGTCATAGCGGCGGCGGAAGTCCGTTTCGAAGGTGGAGGGCAAGGTCGGGCAATAGTCCTCTATCGGGCTGTGCGCGAACACATCGATGTGGTACGTATCGCCCCGATGTACCGACCAGGCACCCAGCCGGGCTTTGATTGCCGCAGCCAGGTGGGCGTCATCGCTCAGCGACCGCCGGAAACAGTCACGATAGGCTGGCATCAGCCCGAGATTCTCGTTCCGGCGGATATGGGAGGGATCGGCAGCGGCGATTTCGGGCGCGATGTCGTCCAGGTTGTCGTGTGGCGACAACCGAATGCCGATCCGCGCCATGTCGCTCTTCAGATCGCGCCACTCCTCCCGGAGCGTCTCGGAGGGAAGAAAGTCCGTGGACGGACCGACCGGTGCCAGCATCCAGATGCTGATGGGACGGTCGGGGATCTCCTCGCGGAGGCGTTGGAGAGTGGCCCGGAGCTCGGGAACGGGCTTCCAGCGCAGTTTCCCGCTGGGACCATCCCGCAACGCGGGGTCTAGGTCGCGGTTCGGCTTGATGTAGCGATCCCGGTACAGGATGCCGGCATCGACCCAGTTCACCGTGCCGTCGGCATTGCTGTCTGACAATGGCACGAGTTCGAGGGAGAGCGCTTCGTGGCACAGCGGCATCGCGAACCAAGCCGTCTTGGTCGGCCGGAAGAACTGCTCGCAGCCCATCCTGTACTGGTTGTCGCGCGGCCCGAACCCGATGCTGTAGGCATGGTGGGTCGGGTGCAGGATCAGCCCCTGCCCGTTCTGGAGAACGGCGACGAAGTTCGCCTGCAAGGGAGATCCAAACCGCACGTCGCGCCACCAAGTCGGTTGGCGGCAGATCCGGCCACCATCGGCACAGGTAACAAAGGAGACCTCCTCGCTCTGCGTCGGCGGGATTGCGAGCAGCCCCCCGCCATCGCCGACGCTGAGAAGTCGCCAGAGCCCTTCCCGGCGCACGCGGGTTGTGATCCGCAACGTGTCCTGGTCGGTGCGGCGGTAGTCGATGCTCACCTCAAGTCCCTGGCACGCATAGGTGATGCCCGCGTCGTCCCGGCGCACGTTCCATCTCTCGTCCGTGCAGGGCACCCTGAGGATCTTCCCCGTCACATCGATGCACGTGAACTCGGGGAAGCTCCCTCCCGAAGCGTATGTCTGTCCGCCAATGGTCAGCCCCTTGAGCGCGAAGTTCCGTGCGGAATCGAGTTCGACCATCCCGTCGGCAGACAACATTTGGTCAGCCCTCCCAGAGGGGTCGGCATTCGTCTGGACCTGCATGGCGATCCCAACGCAGACGGCAAGAACACCCGCGATTCTCATTCCGCTATGCCCCCGTCCTGCTTCCTTGCGGCTTCATCCGAAACAACACGGCTCTGGACTCCCGGTGCCTCACTCTGCGTTCCGATCGAAGAACCGGATGGCGGATTCCCGCAGTTCCGGCACGGTCATGCCGGGGCGGTAGACGCCGATGCCGACGCCCACCCCGGCGGCAACGGCCAGATAGGCATCGCGGTTGGCGCGGGAGATGCCCCCCACCGCGAATACCGGCAGCGGCACGACCGACTTGAGCACCGCGATGTGCTCTGGCGTCTCGCAGGGGAAGCACTTGAGGATATCCGCCCCGGCATCGATTGCGGCGAAGGCCTCGGTCGGCGTGGCGAACCCCGGCATGGACAGCAGGCCGAGGTCGAGGGTCCGGCGGATGACATCGGGTCTGGTGTTGGGCGAGATGATGTACTCCCCGCCCGCCTCGGACACCGCATCGACATCGTCCGGCTTCAGCACGGTGCCAGCCCCGATGTGGACCTCGCTGTCCCGGAAGTGCTCCGCGGCGAGCCGGATGCACGCCAGGGCGTCCGGGGTGTTGAGCGGCACCTCGATGAAGCGCGCCCCGGCCTCGGCCAGCGTCGCGCATACCTCGATCATCTCCCCGGTCTTCACCCCGCGCAGGATGACAACGATCCGGTGGTTGAGCATCTGGGACATGAGTTCGGCGCGCATGGCTCACTCTCCCGTCACAACATGTGGACCCCGCCGCCGCCAGCCTCGCACCCTGGGGAAGCTCCGGCAACCGGGACGTTCATCCTACAGATCACTCATGGCATGGAGGCCGAACCGGTCGGCGATGGCGGACTGGACGCATTTCTGGACAATCGGAGCGTTCGCGTCGGTCACGGGCACATAGTGGGGGGTCGGCTCCTGGTTGGGAGACCGATAGGGGTTCCCGACCACGCTCTCCCCGAAGACCGGGGTCAGGACCGCGCCGAAGAAGGACAGGGCGGCAGTGTATTGTCCCACGCCGTGGTCCAGGTGCAGGTCGTCGCCGGTGAGGTACGCCTCGTTGTTGACGCTCGTGGTCCGCACCGAATACAGCGCTACCCCGGTCGGGATTAGCAGGTCGATGCCCGACTCGAAGACCGCCTTCTGCATCGTCTGGACCTGATCGGTCATCATGGCTTCGACGGTGTCGTACCCATACTGCTTGAGGTATTTGCCGTTGGGGCTCGGGGTCCAGCCCATGTAGGTGGCCAGAACCATGTTGGGGTTCGTGGCGTGCATCTTGATCGTCCGTATCCATTCGCGCATATGGGGCTGGTAGGTCGGCCAGCGGGGACTGTTGTACGCGGAGTTGCCGATGACGACGACGTCCCAGTCGCGCTCCGTCAGAATCTCCTTCATCGTGGGCTTCGATTTCACTTCCGGGTTCCCCTCGGAGTCCCAGAAACGGTAGACGTTGACCGGCGTGTCCTCGGCCCAGAACTTGTTGAGGTCGTTGTAGGGCACGCCCGGATAGTACGCACTGCCCACGTTCAGGCGGATGCCGGACGCCAAGGCGACGTCCCGGATGAAGGACGCCTGGTTCACCGACCACGAACTGCCCATCACCAGCACATCGAGTACGTCGGTCTCCTTGTTCAGTCTGGGCAGGGGGGGATTCCTGATCTGGCTCCAGACGGCGGGGCTCCCCGTTGCGTCGATCTTGCGGGCAAGCCGCCGGACGACCTCGAAATCCACGGGGACGACGAAATCCTTCAGGCCGACCCCGGCGACGGAGTTCGGGTAGGCGGTAAGGGAGTTGAACCGGTAGTAGACATCGCCGTTCTGATAGACCGATTCGTCCATCACCACGTCGGTGTAGTGGATGTTCTTCTCTTCCGGCAGAATGGCATGCGTGAATTTCGCGTCCAGGTCGTAGAAAGCGATGATGGGGTACTTCAACTGCCCCAGCGACTGGATGTGCCGGATGACCTGCTTGCTGCTCCGGTTGATCCGAATGTACGGGGAGGCGCAGCGGCCTGCGACAACGTTGCTGAACACGGACTCTCCGGTCGTGGTCACGTAACGCACGTGCTCGGCATACTCGTTGAGCGGGACTTCGCGACCCTCTGGCACGACGACTGGGTTCTCGGCAGGCGTCTCGGCTGCCGCCACGGCCGCGGGCTGTTCGGGCTCGCCCTCTTGCGCCCAGACCGGGCAGATGGCAAGAGCGAGCAGGCAGGCGATCCCCAAGGCGAGGGTTCGGGTGGCTGAGCGGGTCATGTGATCGTTCCTTTGAGGCATCAAGAGTATACGCTTCTCTTCCGCTGGGCTCGCCGCACTCGCTTCCCCGGACTCCAGTTACGGCGTCTCGATCCGTCCGTCCAGAGCGGCGGCATCGGTCAGCAGCAAGGGGTAGTCCCGGATGGGCATGTTCCGGAGCGTGGAAACATACTCGCCCGCGCGGAGCACGTCTTCATGAGAGTACACCGATCCGTCGAGCAGATCGACGATTACCGGATTGGAGATGCCGGTGTTGTGCTCGTTCGGGTAAAGGGCAACAGCCAGTTCCTCCAAGCCCGGCCAGGAGAGCTGGACGTCTTCGGGCAGGTAGTAGACATACATCGGGCGTCCGTTGCGCAGGAAGGAATGGGTTACGAAGGAGCAGTCGCTCGCTTTTGGGCATTTCCTTGTCGCAACTGATGCGCATGAAGAACGGCAGTAGAGTGGTGTCGCAGTCGAAGAGCGAGGCGATATGCGCCATCGCGTAGTACGACTCCTTCGGCTCGTAGGTGTCGCCGTCCAGAATGCCGTGGCGGGCGGGCTTCTTGAGTTCGTCGTAGGCCTTCTTATAGGGCTTGACCATGTCGGCCATCTGGAAGAAGCTGCTGAACTCAACCCCGGCCCCGAAGTCGGCCAGATAACGACGGAGCAGGCATTTGGCCTGATTCGTCTGGCTGTCCAGAACGTAGGGATGCATCCAGTGGTTCTCGGGGAACCAGGAGGCGTAGCCAGCCTCGCCCTGGTGGATCTTGATATGCTCCCCACCGTTCTCGTCGAACGCTCGTCTCAACGCGGCCAACTCGCTGTAGAAGTTGTTGAGTTCCGGCTGGATTCGGTAGAGATGGTACGAGAAGACGTCGAGATCCTTCGCGACGCCACTGGCGGCAAATGCCGACGTGTAGGCAGGATCGAAGACGCACGCGGTACACGCGCCGATCCTAGCGTCGCCGATGGCTTCGCGGATGATCGGCGCGGTGATCTGGATCAGCCTGGCGTACTCCAGAGGGTCGGCCTCTTTCGGTTGCCAGAACGCACTGATGTTCGCCTCGTTCCAGATTTCCCAGAAGGTGACACGGGACGAGAAGTGTTCCGCCAGGGCCTTCACGTAGTTCTTCCAGGCCTGTAGCGTCTCGTCTCCATAGTAGAGGGGCACGTGTCCGACTGCCGCCTCGCCGTAGGCATCCGGCATGTAGAGCTTGTTGCCGTAGCCGAGATTGAACCAGGGTTGGATGCCCCGTTCGAGCAGGTTGTCCACGATCTTGTCGAGCCAGGCGAAGTCGTAGACGCCCTTTTCCTGCTCGCATCGGCACCAACCAGTCTGGCAACGGGCCCATTTCACCCCGCAGGCCGCGAGCTTGTCGTAGCACTTCTCGGGGTCGAACATGAAGCGGTCCAGGCACTCGAAGCCGATGCTCACGCCGGACTGGCGGATCTCGCTCGAAGGGACCAGCCGCAACTGGCCGATCTTGTTCCGGCCCGGAAGTCGAGGGGAGGGGGATGGTTGACTCATGGTTCTCTGGGTTCCCGTGTTCGCCTACCAGTCGCTGACGGCGCCATCGGGCCGGAACAGGCGGGGGATCTTGACCTTGATGCGGCCATGTTTGCCGCACATCGCCTCGTCGAGCTCGATGCCCCAGCCGGGCTTGGTCGGCAGGTCGATGTAGCCGTCCTTCACCACCAGCGGCTCGGTGATGATGTCGTTGCGCCAGTCGTTGAGCAGGAGCCGTTCCTGGATCAGGAAGTTCGGGACCGCAGCGTCGAGGTGTGCGGAGATGACGGCCAGCACCGGGCTCATCGGGCAATGCGGCGCCATGAACGCGGAGAAGGCGTCGGCCAAGGCCGCGACCTTGTAGGCTTCGCCGAACCCGTTGCAGTGTGCCAGATCCGGTTGCAGGATCGAGGCCGCCTCCAGTTCCAGCAAGCGCCGGAACTCCCACTTGGACTCCAGGCGTTCGCCAGCGGCAATCGGCATGGGCACATTGCGCGCCACCTTGGCCATGGCCCGCTCGTCGACTTGCCCGACCGGTTCCTCGAAGAAGGTGAGATCCACATCACCCAGAGCGCGCCCAATGCGGATGGCGGAGTCGGCATCGTAACGGCCGTGCCCGTCGAACATGAGCAGGCGTTCCGGCCCGATCTTGTCGCGGATGGCTTCGGCGATGGTGACGATCTTGCGGGTGACCGCTGGGTCGTTCACGGGCCAGGATGGCTGCGCGATGCTGAACTTGAAGGCCTCGTAGCCGCTGGCCAGGACCTCGTCGACCTTGTCCCTCACTTCGGCCGGATCGAGCGAACCCCCGGTCCAGCCGTTGGCGTAGACCCGGATCCTGTCGCGGCATGGCCCGCCGAACAGCTTGTAGACCGGCACCCCGAGGCTCTTGCCGAGAATGTCCCAGAGCGCGAGCTCGATGCCCGCGATGGCGGA
>QKCY01000270.1 GCA_003245525.1 Victivallales bacterium
ACCGGGCCATCGGCGGACACGAGATGAGCTACACCCTCCGCCCCGGCGAGCGGGCCGTATTCCGCTGGGATGATGTGGGCAAATGGGTAGCCCACAGTCCGGAATGGGACCGGCGACCGCCCTTTTTCGGCAACTCCCAGTTCGTCTACGAACCCCGGCTTGTTCCTGGCGAAGCTGCCGCTACCGACATCGTCGCCCCCACCGCCCCTGGGGGTAAGCTGGCGGGCGGTTCGGCCAAGGCCAGCCTGGTCTACGAGATCGCCATCCCCTGGTCCATCTGCGGCGGCTCGGTGCGGGCCGAGTTCGTCGGGCTGGAGGAAGCGGATAGCTTCGCCATCGACTTGGTCCTTCCTGGCCAGGAACCCAAGCGCATCTGGGAAGGGCACGGCAAGGGCGATGTGCTATGCAAGGCATCTCTGGACCAAGCCCTGGCCCCGCGGGTCGCGCCAGTGAAACACACCTACCGACTGGTGGTCTCGCTCGCCTCGGCCAGCGAGCGCCACGGGGCCAATCTGAAGTCCCTGAAGATCATGACCGATATCATGACTGCTCCCCTCTCCCTGCCCCGGTTGCAGTGCGGGGTGAACGTCCTGCGCTACGCGGACGAGCAGGCGGGACCCCACGAGATCACCATCACCCACGAGTGGCAGGCAGTGGCGGACTACCCCGTGCCCCAGCCCCCAACCGAACCGCTCTACCCGCCGGACCGTCAGACCGTGCGCGACTCGCTGCTTACCTTCCGCTGGCCCGAGGTCGCCGGAGCCGACGCCTACCATATCCGGGTCAGCACCCGCCCGGATTTCCGCTATCCTTACCGGCCCGGCTACGACGTGGTCATCAAGCCGAACTCCTGGCTGATTCCCTACACCGGCATGTTCGCCCCGGACACGGACTACTATTGGCATGTGCGAACGCGGGACAAGGCAGGCGTCTGGAGCGAGTGGGGTCCCACCTGGGCCTTCCGCTGGCAGGGGCCGCGGGTTCCCCGTGATGTGAAGGTGGAGACCACGGCCCAGGGCATCGTCCTCCACTGGTCCCCCAACCCTCGGGGCGAGCGACCCGTGAAGTACGCTGTCTACGGCTCGGACGAGAAGGGCTTCTCCGTCCACAAGGAACCCTACGACTCCTTCCGGCGCGGGCAGGTCCCCGCCAACTACTTGGCCACCACGACGGAGACCTCCCTGCGCATCGCAGAACCGACCACCTACTACCGAGTGGTGGCCATCGACGCGAACGGGACCGAGAGCATCTGTTCCGACTTCGCCGAACTGCCCCACCCGTTCCTTTGGACCCAGCCGGTGGCCCAAGCCACGGTAGGCCAGCCCTACGTCTACCAGGCCCGGAGCACCCGCTCCCTCGGGGATGTGCAGCACCGCTACGAGCAACCAAACGACGCCTTCTGGGACGAGGAGAAGCTAACCTTCGCCCTCGCCGCCGCTCCCAAGTGGCTGGTCTGCGACGAGAAGACCGGCCAACTCACCGGTACGCCCGACCACGCGGGCACGTTCCCGGTCCACCTCGTCGTCACCACCCAAACCGGCGGCAAAGCCGAGCAGCGCTTCGCCATTGCGGTCGGGAAGTAAGGTATTCCATGAACAGTCTCAACCGAGTAGTTCGCTGGCTTCCCCTGGCTTGGCTCACGGGCACCCTCTCCTTCGGTGCAGGCACTCTGCTCGAAATGGGCGGGAAGAATGGGGCCAATGCCGACCTCGTGCGCGTCGGGGATTTCGCCGCCGGAGCCCCGTCTCAGGCGGAACCGCCGCCGCCCGAGTGGCCCCGCGACCGAGCAGGCGGCGTGGATCGGGAGACGTCCCTGTTGCTCCACCTGGACGATCTCGCCAGCCTAGCCGACGCCGCCAATCCCAAGCGCGTCCTGGTGGCCACGAACGCAATCGCGACGGACGGACGTTTCGGCGGTGCCCTAAGCTTCGACGGCAAGGCCAAACTCACCATCGGTACCCCGGCTCTGGGGCTTTCCTTGCAGACCCCCTTCCGCATCGAGACCTGGGTCCGGCCCCGGCAGGGAGGGACCGCGCTGTCGCTGGACAAGCGGTTCTACCTGCTCGTTCTGCGGGGCAAGGACGGCACCTGGTCAGCCGGCCTCAAACACCGCCGGTCCGACACGGGTGGTGACTTCGGCAGCGTGTTTTCGCAACCATTGCCCTTGGCCGATGGTGCGTGGCACCAACTGGCAGTCTCCTACGATGGCCACGGCAAGGTGGAGTTCCGCTGCGACGGCGAACCTGTCGGGCAAACTGCCCTGCCCCACCAGACCCAGTCCAGCGGTTCCGGTGATGGTTGCCTCGGTGCCCACGATGGCTGGACCGGCTGGTATGACGGCGACCTGGACGAGGTCCGCGTGCAAGTGCGGCAAGTTCCCCGGGGAACGGCACGCCTGCACGTGCGCGTCCTGGACCCGGCGGGTTCACTACTGCCCGCGCGCTGCGTACTCGCTGGTAGCGACGGGCAGCCCATCGACCCGTTGGGCAAGGGCATGAGCGGTCGGGGCGAGTTTTCCACCGAGGGAGAGTTCACCACCGCCCTGCCTGCGGGGACCTGCCAGTTGCGCGCCCAGCGGGACTGGCGCTGGGACGGGTTCGCGCAGTCACTCCCGCTGGAACCGGGCGGCGACTACACCCTCACGGTGACGCTGCCCCGCTGGTACGACCCGCAGGGCTGGGTCGGTGGCAATACCCATTTCCATTCCTACCACGGCCCGAAGAGCCACCTCAAGGTCGCCGTGCTCGATGCCAGGGACCAGCGCGACTATGCGTTCACCGGGCTCATGTGCCGCGCCGCCGGGCTCGACTGGGCCTTCTCCAACGATCCCGATGCGGACTACGCCCGCGCCATAGCGGCGAGCCAGCCGGGGTTCATCATGTCCCTCGCCAACGAGGTCCGTTGCGACTACTGGTGCGGACACCTCAACACACCGGGCTGCAAAGGCCTGCACGGCGACACCAGCACTCCCTTCGCGGCCCTCGGGGCCATCGCCGAAGGGCATGCCCAGGGCGGC
>QKCY01000026.1 GCA_003245525.1 Victivallales bacterium
GGCTGGGAGCGCGCTTCTGCACCCACTACTGCGTGCTGCCGCGCGATCCGGCCATCCACTGCCTGGAACCCATGTGCGCCTGCCCGGCCACGCCCGCCATCATCAACCAGACGACGCCGGAGTTCTTCCTGGAGCACTACGCGCAGTTTGAGGGCCGGTTCGCCCTCATCTCCCAGTCCGGTCCCTATGGTCGCCAGCTCGGTGCCACTCCCCGCGAGCGGCTCGCGAACTTCCGGCTCTGGGCCCAGGACTTCCTGGCCCGGTTCCGGGGCAAGAGCGGCCTGATGATGATCTGCCACGCCCCCACGGTCGAGGAGGCGCGGGAGGCCTTCGCCATCTGGGACGGCCTTAACTGCTGGCCATCCTGACGGCGCTTCCCGGTGCCAGTCGAGACCTACCCTACCAACCCGAGATCACGGCCGTCTTGGTTGGCTTCCACGGGAGGTAGTTGTCGGAGTCCGACTTCGTGCTGGCGTAGGCGCGGAGAGCG
Organism: Victivallales bacterium; assembly: GCA_003245525.1. Classification (GTDB taxonomy): domain Bacteria; phylum Verrucomicrobiota; class Lentisphaeria; order Oligosphaerales; family Lenti-02; genus Lenti-02. The sequence continues at coordinate 491 of QKCY01000026.1, forward strand.
GGGACGGACTCGGCGTGTCCGTCGGCAAACGCGATGTTCACGCGGTCGCCGTGCCACATCTTGTAGTAGTTGTCCGCCGCACAGGACCCGTTCGCGCCCCGGAACGCCCGCCACCAACCGCCCCCGGCATTGTTGCTGTCCACGATGTAGATCGTCTTCGAGGGCGCGGTGAACGACGAGAGCGGCACCCCGCCGCTGCTTCCCCAAGCGCAGTTGACGCCATAGTTCGTGCCGGTGCTGAGGGCTCGGGCCCAGGGCGTATACTTGCCGCAGTTGGTGTTGCCCTGGCTTGTCTGGCTGGGGCAGAGGAACACGTTCTTGTCAGTCACGTAGGTGATCACAAAGTGCTGCCAGAACGCCACACTGTCATTGGCGCAGGCCAGGTAGTACGGACGGCCGCACGGCACCATGCCGTTGTTGTCGTCGGTGTACATCATGCAACCGAGAACCAGCTGTTTGGAGTTCGATAGACAACTGGCCGAGCGGGCTTTCTCGCGCGCCTTGGACAAGGCGGGGAGCAGCATGGACGCCAGAATGGCGATGATGGCGATGACGACGAGTAGCTCGATCAGAGTGAACCCCTTGCGCGTCCGGATCATAGGTACACCTCGTTGCTGATGTTGGACTAAGGTCGTATATCCGCCACACTCATGGTATCACAAGCCAACTGCCGATGCAAGTTTCCGCCCCGAGGATGTGAAGGTTTTGTGAAGGACGCGGTTTGGCCCGTCCCCAGCGGCGGCCTTCCGTGGCACCGAGCCGGTAAAAGGCGGTGGCGGCAAAAAGCCGTGGCGCAACAGGAAAAAACGGAAAAACGGTACACAGTATGCGGTTCTGTCGGCGACTGTCCGTTGGGGACGGCGCCGCGCCTGGATTGTGGACTGGAACGATCTGAGCCGCATGGACTTCCTGCAACTCCAAGACAAGAGCATCCTGGTGATGGGTGTGGCCAATCGGCGCAGCGTGGCTTGGGAAGCCGCGAAGGTGCTGACCGAGGCCGGTGCCCAGCTCATCTACGTGGTGCGGGACGCCGAGACCCGGGACAAGAACCGGAAGCTCTTCGGCGATGCCCCCGTGTTGCTCTGCGATGTGGAGGACGACGCGCAGATCCGGGCCCTGCCCGCCGCCGTGGCCGAGCACACGCCGGTCCTGCATGGTTTCCTGCACTCCATCGCCTTTGCCAACTACAGCAATGGCTTCCGGCCCTTCCACGAGACCGGCAAGAACGATTTCCTGCAGGCCGTGAACATCTCCTGCTTCTCGCTGACGGCAGCCTGCAACGCATTGCTGCCGCTGTTCGCCGAGGATGCGGCCGTGGTCACCATGTCCATCTCCACCACGCGGATGGCGTCGGAGAACTACGGCTACATGGGGCCGATCAAGGCCGCGCTGGATTCCTCCGTTGTGTTCCTGGCCAAATCGCTCGGCGCGGCCGACCACAAGCGGATCCGGGTCAATGCCGTGGGTGCCTCCCTCCTCAAGACCTCCGCCTCGGCCGGCATTCCGGGCTATGTGGACTCCTATCTCTATGCCGAGCAGGTTGTCCCGCGGGGCGAGTCCCTGGAGACGGCCGAAGTCGGCAATACCATCGCCTTTCTCCTCAGCCCGCGCGCCAGCGGCATCAATGCCCAGACCCTCGTGGTGGACGCCGGCATGTCGATCAACTACTTCGACCGGGAGATCGTCCGACGAGTGGTGGGAGGGGCGGACGCCTAGCCGGCGTACGGCCGCACCCTCCCGAACCTTCCCCGGCTGGCCTGCCTCCCTCTGAGGCGGCCATCTTTGGCATCCATTTCCTCCGGGATTCCGGAACGCGCGAGAAGGAACCGTAGCGATGACGCACGACAAAACCACTCTTCTGGACATGCAAAGCAGCCATGTCCTTGGCACCTACAGCCCCAGCCTCATGCTGGTGAAAGGCGAAGGCGCCTACGTCTGGGACATTGACGGCAACCGGTATCTGGACTTTGCCGCCGGGATCAGCGTCTGCAACCTCGGCCACTGCCACCCCCGGGTGACGGCGGCCATCCGGGAGCAGGCAGGCAAGCTGGTCCACGTCTCCAACCTCTACTACAACGAAAACCAGCCCCAGTTGGCCACCCTGATCGCCGAGAACAGCTTCGGCGGCCGGGTCTTCTTCGCCAACAGCGGCGCGGAGGCCAACGAGGGCCTCATCAAGTTCGCCCGGAAGTGGGGCAGCGCCGAAGGCCGGTACGAGATCGTCTGCATGGCCGACTCGTTCCATGGCCGGACCCTGGCCACCCTGGCCGCCACCGGCCGGAGCAAGTACCGGCAGGGCTTCGCCCCCGACGTGGAGGGCTTCGCCTTCGCCGAGTTCAACAATCTGGACAGCGTCCGGGCCAAGATCGGCCCGAAGACGGTGGCCGTGCTCTGCGAGCCGGTCCAGGGCGAGGGCGGCATCATCCCCGCCACCCCCGAATTCCTCGCCGGCCTGCGGCAGCTCTGCGACGAGCAGAAGCTGCTGCTCCTGTTCGACGAAGTGCAGTGCGGCATGGGTCGCACCGGAACCATGTTCGCCTACCAGAACTACGGCATCGAACCGGACGGCATGAGCCTGGCCAAGGCGCTGGGCAACGGCTTCCCGATGGGGGCCTTCGAGCTCCAGGCCAAGTACGCGGACGTGCTGGTGCCCGGCACCCACGCCTCCACCTTTGGCGGCACGCCGCTGGCCTGCGCCGCTGGCATCGCCGTGTTCGAGGCCTTCGCCGAGGAGCACATTCTGGAAAACGTGCGGACAGTGGGGGCGCACCTGCAGCAGGCCCTCGCCGGACTCTGCGCGAAGTACCCCGCCGTCAAGGCCGTCCGGGGGGCCGGGCTCATGCTCGGTCTCGTGGTGGAAGCGGACCTGAAGCCCGTGCTGGCGGCGGCCAAGGCCAAGGGACTCCTGGCCCTGACCGCTGGCGAGAACGTGCTCCGGCTGCTGCCGCCGCTGGTTATCACCATCGACCAGGCCGACCAGGCCGTGACGATTCTCGACCAATCCCTTGCCGAGGGGCTGGTGCAGGCCTAAAGTTCCGCGGACTCTTACCCATCCGCAACGGGGGGGCCGTTGCGGATGGGTTACCCCGTCAGCCCCAGCACCTGTGCGAGGCATGAGTAGGCGAGGCAAACGCGACATTTTGACTGGAGTCGAGATCGGGACCAAGACGATCAAAGCTCTGGTGGGGGAATTCCGGGACGGCGATGTCCTGTCGGTTCTGGCTGTCGTCGAACAGCCGTCGTTGGGGGTCCGCAAAGGCCGGATCGAGAACGAACGGCAGGTGACGGACCAGTTGGTCCAGGTCTTCCGCGACTTGCAGGAAGCGGCCCGGCAGGAGATCACCGAGAACATCTTCGTGGCCGTCACCGGCGCCCATGTGGGCACCGTGGTCAGCTCCGGTGCCGTCCGCATCCGCGATCCGGAAGCCGGCGTGGCACCGGACGAGGTCGAGAGCGTCATCGCGACCGCCCAGACCTTCAATCTGGGCGGCCAGCAGGAATTGCTGCACTTCTGCGACCGACCGATCCGGCTACCCGGCGGCCGGGAAGCCACCTATCCGGTGGGGGCGACCGTCTCCAAGATCGAGACCGAATGCATGCTGGTCTTCGGCCAGTCGCAGGTGGTGGATACCACCCGCGAGTTGTTGCGCCGGGTGCTGGGCGAAGTGCCCGTCTGCCCCCTGTTCTCGGGAGTCGCGGCCGGCCTGGCCGCCCTCGCTCCGGACGAGATCGACCGGGGAGCCCTGGTCATCGACCTCGGCAGCGGGGTCACCGAATACGCGGTCTACCGCAGCCCCGGCTGCTTCTATACTGGCCAGATCACCGTCGGCTGCGACCATCTGGTGAACGACCTGCACGTGGGGCTCAAGCTGGAAAGCAACGAGTGCGCCGCGCTGCTGCGCGAACTGCCCCACCACGGTTCCGTGGTCCTCAAGGACGACGGGGGCAAACGCCGGATGCCCGTGGGCGGCGGCGTGGTGAACAAACGGATGGTGCCGGTGGCGGCGGTGGAGCGCATCATCGACCTGCGCCTGCGCGAGTTGTTCACCATCATCCGCGACGATCTGGACAGCCATAACGCCCGGGAGCGAATCCAGTGCGGCATCAAGCTCTGCGGCGGCGGGGCGCTGCTGCCGGGGATCGACAAGCTGGCCCGCGACATCTTCGAGCAGCCCGTGGACATCGCCATCCCCCGGTTGGTGGTGGCCGACCGGATGCCCCTCCTCCAGTCCCCGCGCCTGGTGACGCCGGTGGGCCTGCTCCGCCTCGGGCGCATCATGATGGCCGCCGAGGAGGACGAGACGGGCTCCTTCTGGCATCAGTTCCGCAGCGAGTCCCGGCGCATGCTCTCGCTGTTCAAGGATGTATTCCGAATCTGACTGGCCGGGCGGTCCGCACCGCCCGCGCACGTGCGGGAAGACTATGGCGAACGAAACGGCATCGGTAGCAGTTCTGGGCTTGGGCCATGGCGGCAGCCGGGTGGCTGCGGGCGTCTTCGAGGCTTTCCCCGGGGACGGTTTCCGGGTCACCGCCGCCGACACCGACCAGCGGGCGCTGGATAGCCTGGGACTGCCCAACACCATCGTCCTCGGAGCAGGCTGGGCCAAGGGCCAAGGCTGCGGCGGCGACGTGAAACGCGGCGAACGGGCGGCCACCGGCTGCCGGAGCGAGTTCGAGGAAGCCTTTGGCAGCACCCTCACCGTGGTGGTGGCCGGCCTGGGCGGCGGAGCTGGCAGCGGGGCCGCCATCGCCGTGGCCCGGCTGGCCCGCGAACTGGGACGGCCAACCGTGTTTCTCGTCACTCTGCCGATCGCCATGGAGGGACGGGCCCGGCGGCTGCAGGCCGAGGAATCGCTCCGCGAACTGCGCGAGACAGTCGATACCGTGATCGCCGTGGCCAGCGACAACCTCTTCTCCGCCCTGGCTGCGGATACCCCCGCGCCCCTGGCCTTCGCCACCGCCAACCGGGTGTTGGCCGAGACGGTGGCGGTCTGGGGGCGGATCTTCCTGGCCCAGCCCCTGTTTCCCATCGACCTCGCCGCCGTGCGTTCGCTGCTGGCCACGGGGCCCATGGACTGCCGGGTGGGCGTCACCCAGGGAGCCGAAGGCGCCACCCCCGACCAACTGGTGGATGAGCTCAAGCGCAGCCCCTTCCTGGGTGGGCCCGACGGCATGGCCGACGCCGAAGCCGCCCTGGTGGGCGTGGTGGGCGGCCCCGGCCTGAGCATGGGGCAACTGAACGAACTGATGGGACGGCTGGATGCCTGCTTCTCGCCCAATGCCCGCCTCTTCAAAGGAGGCGGCACCCTGGCCACGGTCACGACCGGGCCGCAGGTGCTGGTCCTGACCTGCCGCCGCGATACGGGGGCGAACCGGCCCCGCCAGTTGGAGCTGTTCGCGGAGAGCCCGGTGATCTCCCACGGCAAGCGGGGCAACGGAGCGGTCCTGCCCAAGCAGGAAGAGTTCGGTCTCGTGGAGCCCTCCCTGGGCGTCTTCGCTGGCAGCGACCCCACCAAGGTGGGTACGGAGAACCTGGACATCCCCACCTTCCAGCGCCGGGGCATCCGCATCGACCTCGGCACCGAAGAGTAGCCAGCCGGTACCCTAGCCTGCGCCATGCCGATCCGGTTCCGGCGGTATAGTATGGCTTTTCAGCCCCAACTGCCGGAACGTGTTGCCATGAGCGGATCGCTGCGCATCCAAACCTACCCTGTCGGCCTGCTGGCCGTGAACTGCTACCTGATTCACGCGGCAGGCGAGACCGACGCCCTCCTTATCGATCCGGGCGACGAGGCGGAGGCTCTGGCGGAGGAGATCGACGGCCAGAAGCTCGCGTTGCGGGGCATTCTGCTGACCCACGGGCATTTCGACCACATCGGCGCGGTGCCGGGGTTGGTGGCGCGCTACGGGGTGCCGGTCTATATCCATCCACTGGATGCGGGGCTGTATGCCAGCCCGGCGAACTGCATGCCGCCCTGGTTCTCGGCGGTCCAGGGCTTGCCTGCTCCCACGGCGGAACTGCCGACGGCAGCAGGGCTCTCCTTCACGGTCCTGCCCACGCCGGGCCACACACCTGGCGGAGTCTGCTATCACTTCGCCCAGGATGGCGTCGTCTTCTCCGGCGACACCCTGTTCGCGGGGTCGGTGGGCCGCACGGACTTCCCCGGCGGCAACGTGGCCGATCTCATGGCCTCGATCCGCAACGTGCTTTTCCGCCTGCCCGAAGAGACTCGCGTACTGGCCGGGCACAATAGCCCGACCACCATCGGGACCGAACGGGCCACCAATCCCTTCGTCCGCTAGCCCGGAGGGCGTTGCCGTGAGCGAACCCATCCCTGTCTCCGCCTACCTGCTGACCTGCAACAACAGCAAGACGGTCGAACGCGCCCTGCAGAGCCTGCACTGGGTGGACGAGATCGTGGTGGTCGATTCGGGCAGCACCGATGCGACCCTGGAGATCGTGCGCCGCTACACCGACCGGGTGATCCACCATGACTGGCCCGGTTTCCGCGACCAGTACCAGTACGCCGCCGACCAATGCACCCACGATTGGGCGCTCTTCATCGACGCCGACGAGGAGATCTCCCCCCAACTCGCGGCGGAAATGCAGGCCGAACTGCGCCGTAACGCCGCCCTCCCCGAGGCCGAGCGCGTCCAGGGCTACCACGGTCACCGGCGGACCTTCTTCCTGGGCCGCTGGCATCTCCACGGCGGCTGGGCGCGGGATCACGAGATCCGCCTCTACGACCGCCGGGTCGGACGCTGGGAAGGCGGGCTCCACGCCAATATCAAGATCCCCGGCCGGGTGGCCGACCTGCGCGGGTTCTACTACCACTACACCTACGAGAGCATCGCGGACCAGATCCACACCCTCGACAAGTATTCGACCAGCGTGGCCGGCGACCTGCTGGCCGAGGGGAAACGGGTGTCGCTCTGGAAGATGATCGCCAATCCCATCGCCGGGTTCCTGCGCGACTACATCCTGCGCGGCGGCTTCCGCGAGGGCATGGCCGGTTTCATCGTCGCCGTCAACTGCATGTTCTACGTCTTCTGGAAATACGCCAAGCTGTGGGAGGCGCAACAACGCTTCACGCTGTTTGACGAGCAGGGCCGTCAGCCCTAGGTTTGCGCCCATGAGCACCTTCGACTCCGCCAACATCGAATATCCCGCCCTCTGGCACGGCCGCGTGGTCGTCCTTGCCGATTGCGCCGACGCGGCAGAAGAGGGGCTGCGCCTGGCCCTGCTGGCCTTCGGGGTCGCCCAGCCGCCGGTGCGCGCCAACGTCTCCCGCAACGGCACCTATATCACCTTCGCCGTCCGGGCCACCATTCTCGATGCCGCCATGATGGTGGCTCTACCGGAGGCCCTGGCCCAAGTCGAGGGCGTCCGCATGCTGCTCTGACATCCCGGTGGCCACTGCGGCTGCCGTACCGCATCACCTGAAGACTGGAGAACCGGAACATGAAAAAGGGTATCTGTCTGGGTTGCGTTATTGGGGCCGATGTGGCGGAGAAGTACGCCAACGCCGCGAAGTTCGGTTTCCAGACCGTCGAGCCCGGCGCGCTGACGACCCCGGCCGACCGCGCCATGCATGCCGAGCTGGCCCAGGCCAACGGCATCAAGATCTCGAGCATCATGAACCAGGCCCACTGGGCCAAGCCCCTCTCCGACCCCGACCCCGACGTGCGCAAGCAGTCCATCGACGGGATCGTCCACGCGATCGACACAGCCGTGGTCCTTGGCACCGACACCGTCCTGGTCGTCCCCGCCGTGGTCAACGACAGGGTCTGCTACGAGGAAGCCTGGGACCGCTCCATCGAGTCCATCAAGGCCGTTCTCCCCTACGCCCGCGAGAAGGGCGTCGTCCTCGCCGTCGAGAACGTCTGGAACAAGTTCCTACTCAGCCCCATCGAGTTCGCCGCCTACGTGGACAGCTTCGACGACGAGTACCTCCGGGCCTATTTCGACGTTGGCAACATCGTCCTCTACGGCATCCCCCAGCAGTGGATCAAGACCCTGGGCAAGCGCATCTGCAGGGTCCATGTGAAAGGCTTCGACGCGGCCAGCAAGGCCTTCGTCCAGCTCCGGGCCGGCAGCATCGACTGGCCGACCGTCATGGCCGCCTTCCGCGCCATCGGCTACGACGACGTGATCACCGCCGAACTGACCGCGGCCGGCGACGACAAGGTGGCCGGTTTCCAGGTCATCAGCGACGACATGGACGCCATCCTCGCCTCCTAGTCGCCTTGCCCAACGCAGGGGATGGGCTTCCGGGCCGCGACGCGGGTAGCGCTTGCCGCCGGAGGCCATCCCTTCTGCGTCCCGCCTGGCCAGCCGTAGTCTCCGGATCGCGGGATCGGCAGGGACGCGTCGCTTTTCTTCCAGGGATAGTCTCTTCGGTCAGTTGCAGATTCCGGGTTGCATGTTCTATTTGCGCCCACTTGCCGTAGGGCGGCCCGGAGGATGTCCTGCATGCGTGTCCCTTGCGTCATCCCTCGACCTCGTTGGGAAACTGGATGCCACCCATGGAACGGGGGGGCATCCACTATCGCGCCAAAGCCGCGAGCGGCCGCCCCAAGGCGGGCAACCGGTTCTCCCTCTCGCCGTGTCTTCGCCACGATGTCGCCAAGCCTGGCGGGGACCCACGGGATGCGCTCGCCGGTGCTTCTCCCCGGAATCCCGTTCGCCAGGAACGCGGCCGCGACATCCGGCAGCGGATGCCACCAGTCCATCCGGCATTCCAGCCAGGAACGATAGCATGCCTCGTCTCCCCAACTGGTTTCCCCTCCTTCTTGTCACTGGCCTGGTGTCCTGGTCCGCCATCGGAGGAGAACCCACCACCCCGGTCGATCGCCCTGTCGGCTACCATCATCCGCGCCCGTTCAACCTCCCCTTCCTGATCCGTCCCGAGTCCTGGTACAGCTCCCGCGAACAGGGCATGCTCATGCTCTGTCCCGCCCACGCCCATGGCTCCCGGGCCGAAGCCGCCGCCGAACTCATCCGGCTCGTTGCTCTCCACCGTTCGCCCGCCCCCGCCACCATCTGGGTCTGCCGCGTCGACCAACTGAACGTATTGCACGAGTTCGCCGCTATGGTCGACCGGATCTGCATCAACCCCTTTGCCAGCAACTCCACCCGCGGAGAGCCCATGGCCGATCCCCCCTGGGCAGGGACAGCCCATCCCCTGCTCAGGCAGTTCCAGGACATTCGCCGGGCTGCGCCCGACCGCCAACTCGTTGCCTGCATCGAGACCGAGGGCCAGGAGTCGCGGTTCGGCAAACGCCACCCCACCATGGATGAGATGCAGTGGATGGTCCTGGCCACCATTGGCAGTTCCTTCCAAGGCATCGCCTGGCGGGGTGATGTCGCCTCGCTGCCCTACAGCGACCGCTTGGCCTCCTTCACCGGCAATCTCCTTCGCTATGCCAACGAGGTGTCCCGAGCCGAGCCCGTAGACTGGGCCGCCGTTGTCCCGCCCAAGCTGGCAGTACCGGAACCCACCCAACAGCCGCCGGATGCCGGCGGCCAGGGGGCCCCGGGGCAGGTTCCCTGCTCCGCCCTGCTGGCGAAGAGCCAGCTCTTCGTCGTCCTTCTCCATCCCCAGGTCATGGTGCCCGACCCTGGCAAGACTGAGGTCCACTTGCCTCTGTCGGCAACTGCCGTGCAGGAATGCCGGGTGGCCATATGCCCCCCTCCTGGGGTATCCGTGGCATCCGTGGTGCAGTTGGACGGCAGTTCGCTGGTGCCGCAGAGCGAGGGCGACCGGGTCGTGGTTTCCTGCCGGTTCGCTGGCGGCGGAACTCTTCTGGTCTACGAACTGGGGGACCAGCGTTGAGATGAACCCCCGGGGCCCGGTCGCTACAGTCTGTTCCGCGGAAGCGTCGCCGCTCGTGTCCGGAACGCACCAAGACGCGGACGCCGCCGCCATCGACCTCGCCACCGAGGACGGCTTCGCCCGCTTCGTCCTCGAGTGCCAAGAGCGGGTGTACCGGTTCCTGCTCCGTCGGGGAGTCCCCTCCCTGGAGGCGCAGGATCTTCGCCAGGAGGCATTCCTGGTCCTCTGGCGGAGCCGGGGCAAGCCGCGGAACCCCCGCACGTTTCTGCTGGGCGTGGCCAACCGTCTGGCCATGGCCTACCACCGCCAGCAACTCCAGCTTCCCACCGCCAGCATCGAGGAGATGGATCCGGCTCTGTTCGCCAGCAACGACCGCGAGGCGGCGGCGGCGGGACCGCAACGCATTTCGCCCGCGATTGCCGCAGCCATTGGCAGGCTCACCCGACGCCAGCGCGAGGTGATCGAACTTGTCTGGTTGCAGAACCTCTCCCGCACCGAAGCCGCTCAGAGACTCGGGATCACCGCGGGGGCCCTTCGCTACCACGAGAAGGTGGCTTTTGACCGGCTGCGGGCACTGCCTGCCGACGAACTCCCAAAACCCAACACGTGCGACACTATAGTGAGATGATGAGACTGCTCTGCTACAAACTGGCTGAACTCCTCCGCTCATATCGGTACCGGAGCCTCTCCTGCGCCTGGGTCGAAGAGCGCCTGGCCGCCTACAGCGACTGGGATCTGCCAATCCAGGAGTACGAGGCGGTCGAGGCCCATCTGCGATGCTGTCCCGCCTGCCGGCGGTCGCTGGCCGACACGGAAGCGATCATCGGATCCCTCCGCGACGGGCTGGCTTCCTCCGACCCCGCCGCGCACTTCCCCCGACGGTCGGCTGTCGCAACCATGGCCTATATCCGCGCGGCGGAGGGGCCGGAGGCAGCGCCTGCCCCCTCCGCTCGCCGGGGACCAACCCTGACGGCAGGATGGGCGGCCGCCGCTTGCCTGGTGGTGCTCTTGATGGCCGCCGTCGCCGCCCTGGTCCACCGGGACTCTCCCGACGCCATGGCGGGACCTGTTGCCAGCGCTCTCCCTGCCGGTCCCGCCACCGTCACGAGCCAGGCGACCGACGCCACCTTGGCTGATCTGGGGGTCGTCAAGCAGTTGGGGGAAGAGTTCTCCGAGGCCCTGGCTTCGCTCAGGATCCGTGCCATGATCCCTGCCACCGAAGCGGAGTTGGAGGCGTGGGCGCGCCGCGAGTACCCGGCCGACATGTGGTTCTATGACCTTCTCTGCCAGCAGCATGACTACCGAGGAGGATGGCAACTGCTCCTTCGGGAGAGTGGCGAATGCCTCCGCTTCGATTACCCCACCCACCCCGGCGACCCCAACTGCCGTCCCTCGCTCTGCGCCCTCCAGCGTATGGCCAGGGTAGCGGGCCTCGACCTCACTCTGGCACCGGCTGGCGACATCCTCCTCCCCCGGCAGCCTTGGCGCGAGGGGGTTCCCTCCTGCCAGCGCGCGCGACTGGAGAAGGTCCCTGCACCCTCGCAGCCGAGTGTCCCGCCTCCAGTCGCGCCTCCTCCCCCGGCCTACTCCCAGCGGATCGTGGCCGACAGCGGCCTTGCATCCTCCGCCATCGCCTATCTCCTCATCGCCGGACACATCGCCGGCGAGCCCCTGGACCAGATGTCGCCGGAATGGGAGGCCCTGCTGCTCCTCGGCGGGGCAGAACCGGCGACCGGGGGGGCTGCCTGCAGCCGCGAGACCATCGCCGCGCAGCGACTGGAGAGTCTCCTTCAGAAGAGACGGCAACTGATCGGTTCCGTGGCGGCGCAGAAGCTCGCCCCCTGAGGCGGGTTCCCCCCTCGACCTTGGTCCCGCGGCCACTCCGGAGATTCCTGCTTCTCGCCTCCCGCCCGAACCAAACACCCCCGACACTATATGGGCAGACACACTCTGCACCGGGGAATGCTCCGGCAGAGGGGATCACCTGCTCCGGTAGGCAGGAGAGGTCCTGTCCACATGGCGACTGTCCCCTTCCATATGGCTCGACGCCCGAACCTAGGCCCCAACACCCATCGCGTATCAAGGAGACGAGGAAATGACGCCGAAACACCGTAGCTTCACCGTTCTTGCCGCAGTGGCGGTCGCGGTATTCCTGTCCGGAGCAATGCAGAGCAGAGCAACGACCGCGCTGGGCTGCCTAATCGATTGGGCGACCTGCTCCTGCGCGCCCGGGACTTGGTACGGGGCCTGCGATACCACGACGAACACCAGGTGCAAGGTTGTGGCGACCGAGCCCTGCGACAAGACGGTGAACCCGGACGGGACAGTCACATGCTCGTTCGGCTCGGTCACCAGTGAAGTGGTCCCCTGCAAGTGACACGCAGGAGTGTCCCGCCAGAGGCAGCGTTGTAGGAAACGCCGATTGGCGGGTACCTGTCTTCGGAAACGGTTCCGGCAAGGGACCGTCTCCGAGGACGCCAATGGAATCCACGAGGGAGGGTCGTTGCCGGGTCCCGGGGCGGCCTTCCGTTTTCTGTTTCCATCCCCGCAGAGGCAGCAGCAAGATATGGCAGTTCTCACCAGGCGATCTCCTGTGGTAACCGCAGCTTTGGCAGTTCTCGTTGCTTCCGGGGCTGTTGTTCTAGGGGTCCGCTATGCCCATGTGTCCGATGCAGCGGCGGAGTCTGCGCCGGGACTGCAACCAGCAGCCGAGGCACCCATCGCCATGGCCGACACTGGCACGGCGGAAGCCGACCAGTCGGTAGCCCAGCAGAGTACCCCGCCAGATGGAGTCTCGCTTGCTGGTCTGGGAGGCGACGACGGCGACTCCGGACTGGCGAACGAGGACCTGTGGCTGCCTCTTGATGCCGAACGCCTGTCCGCCGAAACCATCCACGGCATCCTGGCTCCGTACCTCGCGGATGCCGTGGAGCAAGGCCTCACCGAGGACGTATGGCGGGAGTTCGCGGAGAGCCTCTTCACCCAGCTCAAGCTCGCCATGACTCAGGACAGCTCCTCCTTCCTCTCGGTCAAAGCAGGTCACGCCATGCTTTGGCACGACCAGGAAGTGGATTCCGAGCAGGTGCTGAAGGGCTATCAGCCAAGGCCGACGTTCCTACAGGCCAAGGCCGGATTCGCCAACCATCCGGTACGGGTCTTCCATGGGGTTCCGCGGGACATTCTCAGCAAAGAGCAGATTGCTGGCTTCGGCGAGGAAATCCGCGATCGCTTCTTCGACCGCGAGATGGTGTTGGTGGAGGTGAGGTCCACGCGCAAGTTCCTGGGCGCGCCCCCTCCCATGTACGGGAGCTCCCCGTACGTGAACTGTGAAACGTGGTTCTTCTATGATCCGACGAACAAGAAGCCTGTGTTCAGCGCTCTCAGCGAGACGGCCTTCCCGGTCAAGAACCCGAACGCAGATGTCCCGCTCTTCCTAGAGAAGCCAGTCGCCCCGTGACGCCCCAGGCCAGAAACGGCCGCTGGTGCCGCGCGGAACGGTAGACCAAGGCTGGGCATGGCATACCGCAGGTGCCTTCGCGAGGCCGCATGGGAGATGCCCACACTCGGTCTACGGCGCTACTGCTCCAGTCCACTTCCCGGTGCAGCCTTGCGCAGCACGCACCCCAACGGAGATTCCGGATGTTCGCCGGCAAAGGAAATGCCCTCCCAAGAGCAGCGCTGTTCGGTCTCCTTGTTTGGGTCTCGGCGCTCCTGGTCGGTTGCTCCAAACGTGACCGGGATCACCAGGCGGGGCTTCGCTTTGCGAGCTCTTCCTATGACTTCGGGGCCGTTGTCGACAGCGCACCCTTGGAACATGAGTTCGTGTTTCGGAATACCAGCTCGACGACCCTGAGGATCGTGAAGATCTTCGCCACGTGCGGTTGTACGGTTGCCTCTAGCGAAAAGGACTCCTATGCCCCAGACGAGGAGGGGTGCATCAACGTGAAGCTCTACCCGAACGGGTTGTCGGGCCCGCAGGAGAAGAGGGCATACATCCAGACAGACGCTGCCGGGCGCCAGGTGGTCTCGGTATGCATATCCGCCACCGTGACTCCCAGCGCCACCGTCACGCCAGCCGTGGCGGATTTCGGCGAGGTCGCGAACGGGTTGGTCGAAAGGCGGAGAGTCGTTGAGATACGGACGCTAGCCGAAGACGCGACCATAGCGGAGATCCGTTCACGGACCCCGCACTGCAGTGCGGCGGTACTATCGCGGAGCGTATTGCGCGCAGAGGAGAGTGGCGGGTACCGGCAAGCGATCCTCCTGGAGGTCAGGCTGCACGGATCGGTGGAGCCTGGTCGGTTCGGGGACGAGGTCCTGGTGCGGTTCGCCGGCACTTCCACAAGAACGCTCAAGATCCCGGTCCTGTTGCGGTGCATCGAGAGCATCTCCGTGGAACCCAAGTGTGTGGTGGTCAACGGCGAGAGCAGCGAGGCAGCATTCGATCGATCCATCCGGGTCACCGATCGTCTCGGACAGGCCTTCACAGTCAGGGGGGTTGCTGTGGTGGCAATGGACGGGGAGGAAGCCGCTTGGCCGGTGAGATGGGAGAAGGAAGCAGGTGAACCTTGCGCCTATACCATTATGATCACGGGCCTTGTCCCCGCCAGGTCCGGAGCGTTCCGGTACCTGGTCAAGATCCTGACCGAGAAGGGCGGCCAGGAACAGACTCTCTCGGTGCCCCTGTTCGGGACCGCCGGACGGACATAGATGACCGAAACCACCGCGGAGGCCCACCGCGGCACCGCGGATCACGGGAGTGGACAGCCAGGCACCCAGTGTACCTACCGACGGACGGCCTCGCTCACCCCCGTTGGCCCGGACGGATTCACCCGACCACTGGCGCGCGGGGCGCGGGGCCAGAGGCGGTGGACCCGACGTCACCGCCTTGCTGAGGATGCCGATTGGGGCGCTTGCATGGGCCGGGGAGACCGGTACAGTCCCAGTACGTGGCTGTTCACTGTCTACCGGGGAGCCGGGTCTATGCGTCAGATCGCCGCAGGTTGTTTCGCCGTCGCCGCCACCGTCCTGGCGGGGGATCTCTATGTCTCGCCGCAGGGGAAGGACACGAACCCGGGTACGCGCGAGCAACCGCTCGCGACCCTGCAACGGGCGCTGGCGGTGGCGCGCGAGGCGAAGCCCAAGACGATCTGGCTGGCACCCGGCGAGTACGAGGTGCTGGACGGGTTGAGCCTCGACGATGCGCTCGGGGCCACGCCGGAGGCGCCGTTGACCATCCGGCCCACGTCGCGGGGCAAGGCCCGGATCACCGGGGCCAAACAGGTGACCCGTTTTCGCCGCATCACCGACGATGAAGCGAAGCCGCTGATTTCGAAGGACGCGAAGAAGGAAGTCCTGGTGGCCGATCTGGCAGCCCAAGGCTTTCCCGCGCTGGTGAACTTGCCGGACCAGTTCCGCGCACCAGGCTGCGAGGAGGTGATCTTCGGCACCAAGCCCATGCAGTCCGCCCGCTGGCCCAACGAAGGCTTCGCGACCTTTACCGAGGTGATCGATGCCGGGGCGTCGGACCCGGTGCATTGGGTCAGTCGCGAGGTCTACCGGCCCGGTTCCTTCCGGTTTCCCGACGACCGGCCCAAGCAGTGGGACCTCGCGCGCGGGGTCTACCTGCACGGGTTCTGGTGCTACGAGTGGGCGGACGAGGCACTGAAAGTGGCCAGCTACGACGCGGCAACCCGCGAGCTGCGCCTGGGGGCCAAGCACGCCTACGGCATCGGCAACCCCTTCCACAAGGACGAACCCCGCCAGTTCTACGCGATCCATGTCTTCGAGGAACTGGACGCGCCCGGCGAGTACTATCTGGATCGCCAGGCCAACAAGCTTTTCTTCTGGCCGCCCGGAGATGCGGGCAAGGTTCCGACCTATATCTCGCTCTGCCCGAAGCCGCTGATTACCGCGACCAAGGTCTCCGGCCTCGTCCTGCGCGATCTGGTGCTGGAGAACGGGACGGACTGGGCGGTTTCCCTCAAGGACTGCGACCATGTCCGCATCGACCGCTGCCTCGTCCGGAACACCGGGTTGGGCGGCATCACTTCCTCCGGGGGCTCCGACAACGTGATCTCCCGCTGCGAGGTAACCCGTACCGGTGCCCAGGCCATCTCCGTGACCGCCGGCGATCGCAGGACCCTGACCAAGGGGAACTGCCTCGTGATCGGCAACCATTGCCATCATCTGGGCCGCTACGACTGGAACTCCGGGCGAGGCGTGGTGCTCGGCGGCTGCGGCAACCGGGTGGCGAACAACCTGATCGACCACTGCCCGACCGGCGGCATCGCCTACAGCGGCAACGAGCATCTGCTGGAGCTGAACGAGATCCACCATGTCTGCGAGCTCTATGCCGACGTCGGCGTGTTCTACACCGGGCGCGACTGGGCCTCGCGGGGCAACGTGGTCCGCTGGAACTACATCCACGATGTCACCGACAACGGCGGCTCCGGCTCCCAGGGCATCTATCTGGACGATTGCGACAGCGGCGACACCGTGGTCGGCAACATCGTCTACGGCGGTGCCGGGCGGGGCGTGTTGCTCGGCGGCGGGCGGGACAACACCATCGAGGGCAACATCTTCATCGATCTACCCAAGGGTATCCACGTGGATGCCCGCGGACCCAAAGGCATCACCCTCGACCAGCCCGGTTCCTGGAACCTCAAGGCCAAGTGCGAGGCGTTGGACTATCTCTCGCCGCTCTGGAAGGAGCGCTATCCCCGGCTGGCGCGGGTGCTCGACGAGAACCCCCTCCTGCCCATGGGCAATGCCATGCGCCGCAACATCTTTATCGGCATCAAGCAGCCCTTCGCCCTGACCAAGGAGGTGAAGGAGGAATGGCTGGACCGCGAGGGCAACGTGGAGTACGAGATGAAGGATTTCTCCTTCCTCCCGGAACACGCGGCCGACGGCCCTCTGGATCTGGAGCAACTCCCCCGCGTCTGGCGCAAGGTGAAGGGGTTCGAGCCGATTCCCGTCGACAAGATCGGTCCCAAGGGGATGTAGCCGCCCATGCTGGCTCTGGCTGGAGAGAGAGAATGATCCGCACCCTCGCGATTCTGAATCTGCTTGCCGCCCTCGTGCTGATTCCCTATCTGGCGATGTGGCTGGCGATCACGATCGCCCCGGACCGGATGGGCCAATGGATATCGCACATGGCCGAATCAGCGCCGTCAGAGGAGCTCCAAGGCGGGGTTATCGGCGGGAGCGACGGTTCCACGGCGGTCTTCGTCTCCTCGCGACCGAGTCCTGTTGGTGTGCTGCTCTACATGGTCCTGCTGTCTGCCGATACCATCGTCCTGTGGCGTCGCCGCGATGCCCAGGAAACCCCTGGGCAAGGCGCCACGGTCAGTTCCTGACCAACCGGATCTCCCAAGGCGAGAGAGTCAGGGTGGTCTTCTCGCCTTCCCAGGTCAGGGCACCCGTCTGCTGCTGATCGGTGATGTTGACCAGGATGACGGCTTTGCTCCCATCGGGTGCCTGGAAGGCGTTATGGAAGATGGCCGGGATTTGGCGCGGGGCATCCCGGCGCCACAGGCTCATGCCACTGGCCTTGAGCCAGAGACCGAGCCGGTAGCTCTTGCCGACGGAAAGCGCCTTGCCGTCCACCGGCAGGGCCAGGTTCGCCTCCGCCCAGGTTCCGTCCTCGTCGTTGGCGAGGCGGAGCGCCGCCGTGCCCCCGTGCTTCTGAGCGGAATCACGCTGCGGCCGGTTCGCTTCCTCGACCCCGAAGGAGGTCTTGCTCGTCGGGCTTTGCCACCCGGCGGGGACACCGGTAGCCTCGTCCCAGTTCTCGAAGTCGCCCCGGGTCAGAAGATTCCCGTCACTCCCAACCTCGGTGAGCGTGAGATCGTCGAACCACAGCTTCCCTTTGCCCTGGAGATAGAGGTAGATGGTCCCGCGCTCGGCCCCCTCCGGAACCGTGAAGGTCACTTCGCGCTGTTCCCACTGCGGCACGTCCGCCTCCCCGATCGGGATGTACGCGCTGTGGAAGATCCGCCCCTTGGCATCGGAGAAATGGAGCGGCACCCGGCGCGTGAGACGCGCCTTGCGGGCCGGGGTGTAGCTGCATTCGACCCGTTGGGTGGTCAACTCGGGTGGATGCAGCATGCGCCCCGTGACCAGATACGGCCGTCCCGTCCCGGAGTACAGGCTCACCCACTGCCGCAGGAGCCGATTCTGCGGGGTGTCGGTCCAGACTGCGGCCGTGCCCTCTCCCTGGGCAGAGAGCTCCTCCAGCACAACGTCGTCGAGCCATACCGTAGCCTCCTGGTCGCCCGTGCTCAGCGCGATCGCGACCCGACGCATGGGCACGTCAAGGGTGAAGTCGATTTGCTTAGGGGTCCAGTCGGTTGCTTCGGATAGATCGATGGCCCAACTCCCGCGAACCTTGTGCTTCACATCGGTGGCCGTGACGGTCACGACTCCTTTGGCCGGCCCGGTCGACTTCAGCCAGACCCGCAAGCGGTACCGGTTGCCGTTGCACATCGCCGGGCCTGGGTTGCAGATCTCGTGCTGCACCGTGGCCGTCTCGCCCTTGCGTCCGGCCAGTCGCAGCGAGAACTCCCCGCCATGCTTCTCCTGCGCATCCCGGGCGACTTCGCCCGTGTAGCGCCAGATCTGCCCCATCCCCACAGCCAGGTTCTGCCAGTAGACCGGGGTCCGGCTGTCGCTCCATTCCTCGAATCCGCCGTTGGGCAACACCGGCTCGCCGGGAAGACCATGGATGGCCGGGCGGTAGAGCAGGGCATTGCCGTTCACAATGGAGTAGGCCACACTCTCGATGTTCTCCAGCGAACCCGAGAGCATGGCGTACAGCGGCGAAAACTCGTGGTAGAGGTAGTCGATGACCGGAGCCGGTTCGTTCCCCGGCAGCTTCGGCGAGGTCCAGGGGGCAGCGCCCTTGTAAAAGTTCAGGCAGGAATCCTGGAGAAACAGCTCCTGCGTCTGCTCGAAACCGGCGATGGAGAAACCGGGCAGTTTCCTGCGCAGCGAACGCAGTTGCTCGTGGATCGCGTCGGTCTCCCACAGGCCATGGCCTGGTGGATGGCCATGGTCCCGGCTGTAGCAGACGTTCTGCATGCCGCCACTGGGCCAGTGACCGCCGACCACCTGGTCGATGTGGAAGATGTCGGCCCCCCGCTGGTGCAGGCCCTCGGCGAGGGTGTCGAACCACTCGCGAGTCCAGGGGTCGCCCTGGCAGAGATTCGCCGTCTCGCCTCCCTCCATCCAGCTTGATCCCTGGCTGTAGGGCGAGCCATCCCGTCGGATTGCGGCATGGGCGCGGGCTACCTCTGCGAAGGCCTCCCGGCCATCCCAGATATAGCCGCCGGCCGGGCGTTTCCCGTAGGCGAGCCACCACTGGTAACCCGATGGGGCCAGATACACATGGGCCCCCACCCGGTGCAGGGCCTGGGCTCCGCGCATGAATTCCTCGTCCGACGGGTAGAGCGGGAAATGACCCGGCGAGGCCCACGCAGCCAGGCCCTCGCAGGCGAAGAGAATCACGGTTGGTGGCGGTGCGGCGCCGAAATGGCGGGGCCAATACCGCTCGATCCAGTCCGCAATGGCGGTCATGCTCTCCGCGTTACCCCACCGCGAGCGGAGATCGCAGAAGAGAATCGCCGATCCGTCCTTCACCCAACCGGGGATGGTGTCCTGTTCGGGAATCGTCTTGGCGCACCAGGCCTGTTCCTGGGCCCACTGCTTGTAGAGGTCGGCCCCGTCGCGCCAGTCGGTGGGGCTGGTCGTCTCCCGACCCCGGAACGTCGTCGTCGCGACGGCGTAGTCCAGTGTCGTCGGCGACATCGCTTCCAGGTAGCAGAGGTGCCCCCAGGACAATTCCAGACCCTCGGTTGTGCGCGTGATATCGAGGGTCTTCGGGTAGCCCTTGCCATCCTGGGTAGCACTGTAGAGCCCCGCCGCGCCATCGTAGTAGCAGGCAAACTGCGCGGTAAGCGTGCCCGGCTGGTAGGCGTGGATGCGGTCGCCCGTGCGCCACTGTCCCGGGCGTCGGTAGATGCCACTCGTGCTCAGGCCGGCGACAAGGGCATCATCGTCGTCGCTCTCGCCCAGCGTCGCCCGCAGCGTCATGACCGGGTAACGGATCTCCTCCAGAACCAAGGGCTCCTTGCCACTCACCGAGATCCCCCAACGTACCAGCGGATCGTCCTGCTTCAGCGAGATCGTACACAGCGCCTCGATCTGGTGGCCCCCGATGCCCTGGAAGAGCACCTTGGCGACAGCGCCATCCGCGCCCGTCTCCACAGTATACGTCACCTCTGCCGCATCCAGGCTGCTGAACGTCTCCGTCGCGCCCGATGTCTCCCCTTGTTGTGTGCAGGTCAACCGGAACAGGCAGGGCTTCGCCGATGGCGCGATGAACTCCTGCTGGCTGGCCACGTCCGCGAGCGAGACGACCGCCCCCTTCTGTGCCTTGTCGAGGACAAGGGTCAAGCGTCCATTGCCCAGCACGAGCCGCGTCGCCTCATCCTGCACGCTGACTTGACCCTGGACGCTGCCGAAGGCAGCAAGAAGCAGCCCTAGCGTTGCGGCAACCTGTCGTACCATGATGGATCCCTTTCTCCTTCACCGGCATCGCGATGCCAGCCATGAACCGAAATGGCAACCACGACCGCTGGCAGGAAGCTAGACGGACACCGGTGCCCGGTCAAGCCGGGCTCGTTCCGGTAGCAGGGGAGGGTTCCGTGTCGGAAGGCCAGGACCTCCGCCGGACTGCGGTACAAAGACAGGTACAGGACCAAGGCGTCTTCCCTGCCCTATGGCAGGTTGGGAGTTCCCGTTCGTGCATCATCCCGGGTCCTGTTTTTGCGCAGCAAACGCATCGCAAGTGATTCGAGTTTGGGATGGTGCAATCACTGTCGGAGTCCCGCCTTCAGGCGGAAGCCAGCGCGCAGCTTCAGCGAGCGCGGGACACATAGGATGCACGGAAGCGGTGGCAGTGGTCTCCCTCCGGCGCTGAAGCACCGGAGACGACTTCCGCGTGAACGCGGGACTCCGACGTGGAGAGCTCCTCGTCTTTGGTTGCGGCCAACGGCTGCCCTAAGCGTTTCGTGGCTGGCATTCCCGGAGCCGGCACGGCCCTACGCTGCCTACCCTTGCCGCGAACCCAAAAACCGCCTCGGACACATGACATTCCGGGATGGGCGGATATGGTTCGCCCGGTGAGTCATCGGGCGAACCGCCCATCATTAGGAGACCTGACGGATGTCGGATGCACTGCGTGTCGGTATTGTCGGCTGCGGCATGATCGCCAAGAAGAACCACCTCCCCGGTTTCGCGAGCGCGGGCGGCTGGCAGGTGACGGCGCTCTGCGATGTGCTCCCGGAGCGCATGGCGGAGAAGGCGGAGGAGTTCAAACTGCCCGAAGCAGCCCGGTTCGAGAAGGACACGGACCTCTTCGCCTCGGGGCTGGTGGACGCGGTCGCGGTCTGCACCCCCAACGACTGCCACTATCCCCAGACCATGGCCGCCTGCGAGGCGGGTCTGCATGTGCTCTGCGAGAAGCCGATGGCCGGTTCACTGGCCCAATGCACGGACATGGTCGGGGCCGCCAAGAAGGCGGGCGTCGTGCTTCAGATCAACCAGAGCATCCGCTATAGCGCGCCCTACCAGGCCATCGTCGCCAAGGTCAAGGAAGGAGCCATCGGCGAACCCTTCCACGCGCGCTGTATCCGGGCCGGCAACGGCACGCCGAACAAGGGCTGGAGCCCCGGGGCCGACTGGTTCGTGCAGAAGAAACACGAGGGCGGCATGCTGGTGGATATCGGCATCCACATGGCCGACCTCCTGCGCCAGATCATGGGCCCCGCCACCAAGGTGGCTGGGCTGGTGGACACCCGCCTGCCCGACATCGACGTGCCGGACAACATCAGCGCCCTCTACCGCTACGCCAACGGTGCAACCGGCGTCCTGGAACTCTCCTGGACCCTCCCCGGCGGCGCGGGCTTCCTGGAGGTCTACGGTACCAAGGGCCGCATCCGCATGGGTTTCAACGGCAACCTCATCGAGATGTGGCAGGACGGCCCGAACGGCGGCGTCACCACGACTGTGAACCCCGAGGGCTGCCCCAACAGCCAGAAGGTCTTTGCCCGCGCCATCCGCGGCGAGGAGCCCTCCTGGACGCCGGGCGAGTACGGCCGTCGCGCCCTGGCCCTCTGCCTCGGTGCCCTCGAATCGAGCGAAACCGGCAAATGGATCGATATCCCCACCTTCCCCGGCGAAGACGCCTGCTAAGGCTTCGTTCTGGAATGGTGGAAGAGTGGAATGGTGGAACCAGTGCCACCCACGGACCACGGACCACGGATCCCGCAGAGCGGGACTGCTGCTTCGCACCAGCCACTGACAACCGACAACTGACCAAGGACAAACCACAATGAAAATCGGCGTGAGTTCCTACAGCTACAGTCGCCTGGTCCGCAGCGGCCAGATGCAGCAGATCGAGGTGATCGCGAAGGCCAAGGAGATGGGCTTCGACGTCATCGAGTTCTCCACCATCGCCGTGCCCGAGAACAAGACCCTCCCCGGTTTCGCCGCCGAGCTGAAGGCGGAAGCCGAACGGGTCGGCATCGAGATCGCCAACTACACCATCGGCGCCGACTTCCTCAAGGGTTCCGGCGGCGATCTCCAGGCCGAGATCGAGCGGGTGAAGCGCGAAGTGGACATCGCCGAAATCCTCGGCGTCCCCGGCATGCGCCACGACGCCAGCGGCGGCTTCCCCGCCGACTACGTGGGCGCGAAGAGCTTCGCCGCCGCCATTCCGCGCCTGGCCGAGGGCTGCCGCGCCGTCACCGAGTACGCGGCCACCAAGGGCATCAAGACCATGGTCGAGAACCACGGCCATTTCTGCCAGGACAGCCTGCGCGTCGAAGCCCTCGTCACCGCCGTCAACCACCCCAACTTCGGCGTGTTGATCGACATGGGCAACTTCATCTGCGTGGACGACGATCCCCCGACCGCCGTCGGCCGCCTGCTGCCCTACGCCTTCCACTGCCATGCCAAGGACTTCCACCTCAAGCCCGGCACCGACGTCTTCCCCGGCGAAGGCTGGGCGCTGACCCGGGGCGGCAACTACCGCCGCGCCGCCATCATCGGCCACGGCAACGTGCCCGTGCTCCAGTGCGTGCGCGTCATGAAGAAGGCCGGCTTCGACGGCGTCCTCTCCATCGAGTTCGAGGGCATCGAGGAGGTCCTCAACGCCATCCGCATCGGCCACGACAACCTCCGCCGCTTCGTCGAGATGGCCTAGCCCGGTTCCGCCACGTCGAGTACCAGGCGGCCCCCACCTTCGCCGCCTGGGTCACGGGGAGGGCGAGCTCTTTCGCCCTCCCCTCCCCGACTTCCGCGGATGGCTCAACCCATGGAGCGATATCTTGGCGGCCGGTGAGAGCCCATACAGAGTCACTTGAAAGGCCCTGCAGAAGCGCCAGCGTATCATGCGTGAACAATGTCTTTTCCGACAGGTTCCAGAGATACCGGGAGGCTCCGTGCCAGCGCACACTTCAACGTGATGATTTGCTGGCGAAGACCAATGACCAGAAGACATGCCATCACAGTAACCTTACTGATCCTGCTCCTCGGGGTTGGGTGCAGATCAATTCCCGAAAACAGCCGAATAGGTCAAGTTCAGTGGACGCTGGACGATTCCATGGCAGGTCGTGTCGTTGGGACGAAAGGTCAGATTGTCGGCACCGGACAAGTGCTCTATGAGAGCGACTTCCCGATATGGGCACTGGCGTTGGTCAAAGTGGTTCTTGACGACGGTACAGAGCTGGCGGCTTTCGGCGAGTGTGCGGTCGCGCCACACCCGTTGCTAACCGCAAATGGTCTGGAATGGCTCATTCATACATGGGACGAGGGAGCCGTCATCATCCGTAACCGCAATGATGCGTTTGTACGTTCGCCGTGGGCTGTTACTCACTGCCCCAAAGGCGCTGTCATCTATGTTGAGCACTTCCCGAATCCCCGGATTGCTGTCCTAGAGGGCAAGGCAACAGTCACCCATCTACCGGAAAACGGAGAACCCCAGGCATGTCTGCTCATGGCTGGTCAACAGATCAGCTGTGGATGGCAAGAACGGCAGCTCACATCAGTGCCAGACCTTCCCTCTCACCGAGCCGGGTCCCTTCGGTTAGGCGTCGCCGATCTCCAGCCGCAAACCCGGGAAGAGGCCTTGGCCAGGTCCAAAGCAACCGAGGAGGGCGAGCAGTGGCCTGACTGGCCTGACAGCCCTGAGGACGACGAGAGGGAAACGCCAACAAAGTAGTGCCGCTGATGCAGGACCCGCCGCTCCGCTCTGGGGGCCGCCGCACAGCAGACCACCACGTTGGCGAAGGTGCCAGAAGGAGCCCGTTCCCTGTGTTTCGTCCAGAGCGTTGGTTCGGGCCGGGTGCTGGAGAAGCGCCCGGCCTCGGGCGCGGGCGATCCTGCCCGCGTCTCGACCAATGGTATTCAGCAGGACGACTGCACACCGCCTCAAGCGTCCCAGTTAGTGGTCCAGGCTTTGCCCTGTGTGTTTGCTTCCCAATCCAAGGGACAACAGGCTAAAGCCTGGACTACCAACAGGTCGCTGATCCGAGAACGGGAAGGAGCCGTCTCTCCCGCTCTGAATTGCCACATGGAACTCGTCCCTTGCGGCTTGTCCAACCAACCTCAGCCACTCAATCTCACACGAGGCGCTTGCACATTACTGATTAGGGAGAAGAGCCGGAATCTCGTTGACAGTCTTCACGGGCTTGACGTCCTCTCCCATCAGCTTCAGCGCTTCTAGAGCAGCTTCCCTGACGGAAAAGACCTGCACGCTTCTCCCAGGATAGTGTCTCTCATCAACCGCGTCATCGTCTAGCAGTTTTCGCAACAAGGGAACTGACTCCGCAAGTTTCTCCTGTCCACATACTATCGCGCCTGTCACCCTCTCGTCCTTGTCATCAGATTCGAGGAATGACAAAGCCATCCTTCTGACTTCTGCTCTTGCTTCCTCAACTATCTCTTCCCATTCCTTTTTGTCGGTCTGATGTAGTCCATATATGTTCGATTCGTCTTCTCCATATGCATATCCGCTACTGAGTTCAATCAGAATCATTTTGTTGATCTGGAGTCGAACGCAGAAGACCGTGCTGTCATGGCAGAAGAAGCCGATGGAGTGTTCATTCCAATAGAAACCGGAACGGCTTGCTCTCATACGACCCAGATCCGCTACTGTCCCGATCCCAAGTGAGGCGAGACTATGCACGCGAATCAGCCATCCATTTCTTCCATATATCACAATTGGAATATCGCCTAAGCTACCCCAATCATCCATGGTGACAACATATCTCCCGGAATCGGACACATAGATGCGGACAGGGGTGGCATTGTTCACAAGGTATCGTGACCATAACTCCTCCTTTTCTCTGTACAGAGTAGCATAGCAGTTCCCCGGTTTCGTTTGCCAGTCCTCATCTAGCTCGACAGTGAGGCGGTAATCCCCATTGCCGGAAAGGAATTCAGTCTTCCTGGGCAACCCGCACTTATCTGCCCCAACCAAGAATGATAGTGAGGCACAGACTAGAAACAGTTGGGATTTGCGCACCTTCCTCATTCCTTTCATCCCTCTCCTTCTTGGGTGAAGCAAAACGAACATCAACAGAGGGCGCTGGGCCTCATGGTCACCGCTTTGCATCCATAGAGGCTAGAGAACAGAAGCATCCGGCCGGGTCCCATCACAAGATCCCTTCATCCGCAGTTTCTCGGGTGACCCCTCCCGCACGCGGAAGATGTCCACGGACAGGATAGCATAGTCCCAAGCGTTCACCAGAACGAGCCCGTCGCCTATACTTTCGTATCCCATCGAGGCGCTCCCCGCCCGAGTCCGGGGGGGTCCCCATACCGTTTGATCGTACCTAGCTTTGGAGGAACGCCCGGCCTCGGGCGCGGACGATCCTGCCTTTCGCCCCGCAGGGGCAGAGGAGCAGAGCCTGGGGCATCGCCCCAGGGAGACGTTCCTCGCGGTCTGGCAGGCTGAATGCCTGCGGCTTGTGCAGGCGGCCCCGGAAGCCGCAGGCCGCTGGCCTGCCCTTCGGGGCGGACGCAACCCGGGGCGACGCTTCGTTTAGCCCCGGGCTTTGCTGCCGTGGCCCTTCAGGCCGAAAGAGGGGGGCGCGGCCAGCCGCCGACCCGGGCCTTTCGTATCACTACCTGCCGACTCCGCCAGGAAGATCTCGCGCAGGGGCGCGGAGAAGGGGTCGGGAAGCCTTTCCGCCAGGCGATTCCCGTTCCTGCATTTCCTCTGCGCCTCCGCGTCTCTGCGCGAGTAACCCCCTTTGGTTGGGGCCAATGGCCGCTGGCCGCTCTACGGGATCTGGGTCCGCCAACCCACTGTCAGGGGTGGATCCGCGGGGCCGGAATCGCGACGCGGTGGGGCGAGAGGAGAGGCGAAAACCTCGTATATAGTATAGTTATTTACACTTTAGTCTAGTAGCGTATAGTTACGACAATAGATAAGCCATATTCCGCTGTTACTACGTATGTTATGTGACTTAATGTCGACCGCGATGCACGTCATCCGCAGGAATGACAATACATATCGCACACCAATGCACAGCATTTTGGCGTCCCGAAGCCCTCGCCCTCGCCGATGCGCCTCCCTGTCGCCATCCATTCTACCACCCCTCCGGTCGCCTTTTTCGCTGCCCGCCTCCCCCCTCCCCGTTCCCCTCCGGTTCCACCCTTCCCTTCACTCGCCCAGCCCAACGTCCAGGATGCCATTCATCGCCCTCCCCGTTCCTCTTTTCCCCTCCACGATTCCGCGCAGGGCTCCTCCCAGGCTATATTCCGCGCCCGTTGGCCATTGGAACTCCAAGGATTGCATATCCCCATGACTGCTCTGCCCCACGTCCTCCACCCCCAGCCGATCGCGGCTGCTTTTCCTAGCTTTCTCACCGGCCCGTCGCTCGCCGGCATGGAGAAATACCTCGCCGACGAGTCCCGTCGGCAGGGAACGGCCGAGGCCATGAGCTTTCCCACCAGCACCGCCGAAGTGGTTGGTGCCGTGGAGGAGGCCAACGAAAAGGGCTGGCCGATCACCGTCTCCGCGGCCCGCACTGGCATCACGGCGGGGGCCGTGCCGGAAGGTGGGCTTCTCCTTAGTCTGGAGCGCCTCACTGCCATCACCGGACTCCGCCAGGCAGCGGACGGCACCTTTTACCTTCATTGCGAAGCCGGGGCGCTGCTCGCGGACGTGCAGAAGGGCGTTCGCACCGGTTCCTTTGCCGACGTCGCCCAATGGAGCGCGGTCAGCAAGAGGGCTCTGGAAGCCCTGAAACAGGTGAAGCTGTTCTATCCGCCCGATCCGACCGAAACCAGCGCCGCCATCGGCGGTACGGTGGCCTGCAACGCTTCCGGAGCCCATACCTTTCTCTATGGGCCGACCCGTCCCTACGTGCAGCGCCTCGTCGTGGTGCTCACCGACGGGCGCGTGCTCGACCTCGAACGGGGCACCCATCTCGCCGGACCCGATGGTCGTTTCGGCATTGCCCAGCCCGATGGCACGGTCGCCTGGGGCACGGTGCCTTCCTACCTCTGGCCCCGCACCAAGAACTCCGCGGGGTACTACACGGCGCCCGAGCTGGATCTGATCGATCTCTTCATCGGCTCCGAGGGCACGCTCGGCATCATCACCGAGGCGGAAATCCGCCTGGTTGCCGCCCCCGAGACGAACTGCGCCATCATGACCTTCTGGCCGGACGAGGCGACGGCGCTGCGTTTCACCCGCGCCCTGCGCGAGCGTCGGGCGGAGCTCGGCGTCGAGGCCATCGAGTACGTGGATCCCAACGCGATGGCCATGCTTCGCGACCGCCGGACCACCCTCGGGGCGGCCTCCGGGATTCCCTCCTGTCTCTCCGATTCGGCGCAGAGCGCCATCTACCTCGATATCGGCACCGCCGTGGCCGCTCTGCCCCAGGTGCTGGCCGAACTGGCCGAACTGGTCACCACCTGCGGCGGCGATCCCGAGCAATGCTGGAGCGCCATGGAGCGGGACGAGCGGGAACGGCTCCGCATCTTCCGCCATGCTCTGCCCGAGACCGTGAACTCCATGATTGCCGAAGCCCGCAAACGCCATCCGGGGATCACCAAGCTGGGCACCGACATGGCCGTGCCGGACGAACACCTGGAGCGGATCATGGCCGTCTACCGGGAGAAGCTCGACGCTGCCGACCTGACCTACGTCGTGTTCGGCCACATCGGCAACAACCACCTGCACGTCAACATCCTGCCGCGCAATCCCGAAGACTACCGCAAGGGCTGGGAGCTCTACCACGAGTTCGCCCGCACCGTGGTGGAACTGGGCGGCTCGCCCGCCGCCGAACATGGCATCGGCAAGCTCAAGACGGACTTCCTGGAATTCCTCGTGGGAGCCAAGGGAATCGCCGAAATGCGGGAGGTGAAGCGGCTCTTCGATCCCGGGATGCGTTTGGGGATGGGAACGCTCTTTGCCGCGTAGGCCTGGCGAACAGGACCACCAAGCAGGAAAAAGGCGAAGCGGGAGAGGCCGTTAGCCCCTTGTGGTGGTAGGCGTTTGGTGGGCTAGGGTATGGTAGTGGTTTCAGTAAGAAGGAGCCCTGCCCATGTCCACCGAGTACCACGGTCTTGCTCCCCTCGGTCGGGGCGGTCTGTCGCACCGTCGGCCCACCGCACTCAGCACCTTCCATTTCGGGGCCCCCTACTACCCCGAGCACTGGTCGGCAGACGACCGGCGGGAGGATGCCGCACGGATGGCGGAGGCGGAGTTCACGCTCGTCCGCATGGCGGAGTTCGCCTGGGACGTTCTGGAGCCGGAGGAGGGCACCTTCGATTTCTCCCTGTTCGACGAAACCATCGCCCGCCTGGGCAAACGGGGCATCCGCACCATGCTCTGCACCCCAACGGCCACGCCTCCCCGCTGGCTGACCTTGGCCCGTCCGGACATCCTCCGGGAGGATCCCCGCGGGACCCGGATGCAGCATGGGGCCCGCCAGCACGCCTGCCACACCAATCCCTGTTTCCGCGAGTACTCCCGCCGGATCACCCAGGCCATGGCCGACCACTATGCGGGCAACCGGCACGTCATCGCCTGGCAGACGGACAACGAGTTCAACTGCCACTTCTCCGAGTGCCACTGTCCCGCCTGCCAGGCTGGCTTCCAGGACTTCCTGCGCCGCAAGTTCAAGGGCGAGATAGCAAGGTTGAACCAGACCTGGGGAACGGCCTTCTGGGCCCAGACCTACACCGATTTCGCCCAGATTCCCACGCCCAAACCCGACCGTCCCTGCTACGACAACCCAGCGCACCGGTTGGACTACTACCGGTTCGTGCGCGAATCGGTGGCAGTCTTCCAGCACGATCAGGTCGCCATCCTGCGGGCCGCCAATCCGCAATGGTTCATCACCCACAACGGCTGTTTCCGCCATATCGACTACCGGGGGCTGTTCGGCGAGGATCTCGATGCCCTGGGCTATGATGTCTATCCTTTCTTCGATCCCGATCCCGAGCACCGTCCCTATTCGCAGGCCTTCAATCTGGACCGGGTCCGGGCTCTGACCGGCAACTTCCTGATCCCGGAACACCAGTCGGGACCAGGGGGGCAGGGGGGCTACATGCACGACACCCCCGAACCGGGCGAACTGCGGCGCATGACCTACACCTCCATCGCGCGCGGCGCCGACGCGGTGATGTACTTCCGCTGGCGCACCTGCCGGTTTGGCGCGGAGGAGTACTGGCGCGGCATTCTGGACCACGACAACGTGCCGCGCCGCGCCTACGACGAGGTGGCCCAGATCGGCCAGGAACTCCGTCGGCTCGGGCCTGCCGTGCTGGGAACCCATGTGCGGGTGGATGTGGGCTTGGCAGTGGGGGATGCGGACGTGGAGGAGGCCCACGACATCCTCAGTCTGGGCCTCCCCAACCCCCGCACTATCGCCCAACGCCTCCATGAGGACCTCAACCGGGCGGGCTACGCGGTGGGATGCGTCCATCCTGCCGACAGCTTGGGGGCCTTGTCGCTCTTCGTCATCCCGCACTGGGCCTCCTTCGATCCGGCCTGGGTTCCGGCGCTGGAGCAGTTTGTGCGCCAGGGCGGGGTCCTGGTCATCGGAGCGCGCACCGGGACCAAGGACATGAACAACAACGTGGTGGCGACGACCGCCCCCGGCTGCCTGCGGGAGCTGGCCGGGGTGTCCGTACACGAGTACGGGCGGCAGAATGCCCCGGACAAGCGGCCCTTGCGCATCACCTACGGGGCCGATTCCGCCGCCACGGAACTCTGGTACGAAGTGCTGAAGCTGGAGGATGCGGACGAGTTGGCCACGTGGACCGGACGCCACCTCACCGGCGAGACCGCGATCTCCCGGCGACGGATCGGGCGCGGAGCCGTCTACTATGTGGGAACCATGCTTACACCGTCCATCTGCATGCTCGTCTGGTCCCGCGTCCAACTCGACGCGCGGATCGAACAGCTCTGGCCCGGGACTCCCAGCCAGGTGGAAGTGGTGCTCCGGACCGATGGCTCCCGCCGGGTCTGGTTCTTCACGAACCGGAGCGACGAGTCCGTGCGCCTGCCCCATACGCCCACCGGGGACAACCTGCTGGACGACGACGAAGTCACCGGCGGACCCATCACCTTGGACCGGCATGGGGTCCTGATCGTGCGGGAGAGCTAGCGAGGAATGGTCATGCGAGGATGCTGGATTGCCTTGGCGTTGGCCGTGTGGACGGCCCACGCGGAGGAGAGGGAATGGACGCTGCTGTGGAGTGACTCCTTCGCCCAATCGACCAGTCACTGGGAGGTCAGGGCCGAAGGGGCTAACCAGGTGCTGGCAACCGCCTGGGAGGGCAATCCGGCAGTCTGCCTGCGGGATGTGGTGAACGCCCCCGCCCAGGCTGCGTGCAGTCTGAGCCGGGCCGTACCCGCCTTGCCGGGCGACTACCGCATCTTCTACCGCGTCATGCTCCGGCAGGGAGAGGCAGCGGCGTTGAGCCAGGACATGGGGCTGCACTTGTTCGATCCCGGCCTGCTGTTCGATCTCTTCTTTTCCGGCGGCGAGCTGAAGACGTGGCAAGGCCAGAGCTGGGAAGGCCTGCATCCGCCCGTGAAGTGGGAGGCGGATCGCTGGTATACCGTTCAGGTCGTGCTTCACCCCGAGGAAGGCACGGCGGAGGTGTCGGTGGACGGCACGGTATCCCGGCCGGTGCGCCTGCGCCGTCCGGGGGCCGCTTTGACCCGGTTGGAGTTCGTGTCGCAACGGTATGCCACCGGGGAGCTATGGATCGACGATGTGCGGGTGGAGCATCGCCTGCCTGCCGAACTGGCCAGTCAGCCAGGTGAGGATTGGCTCCAGGCCACCCGGCGCGAGCGGGAAGAGCATTGGTTCGCCGATGCGGGTAGCACGCTGCGCTGGGGCAAGCTGCGGGGCAGGGAAGACGGGGTGGCCGTAGCCCGGCGTCTGATCACCGGGGATTTCACGGAGAACCCCATCCTCTCCTTCCGGCCCGAAGCGAGCGCCGGTGCCGACGTACGGCTGTATCTGTGTCGGGTTGCCACCGGGGAAACAGTGCCGCTCGCCATTAGCCCCACCGGAAAGTACGCCCTGTTTGCGGAGACTGGCTGGGATGGTGCCGAGGAGGTCGAACTGCTAGCGGTGCTGCGGGGGAAAGGGAGCCTCGAACTGGACGATCCCACCGTCTCCTTTCCGGTTTCGGTGGACTACCGCGATGTCGCTGCCATCAGCCCGAGACCCTATGCCACGATGCCGGCCAGTTCGGCCTCGCGTCTACCCTTGCCCCTGGAGGCCATCGGAGCCCCCAACTCCACCGGTCCGGTTCGGTTCGGCATTCCGTTCCCGCCGGGGGGCTTGGACGGCTTGGAGAATCTCGTCCTCTGCGACGAGACCGCCCTGCGGAAGGCCCTCCCCTTGCAGACTCGCTGCCTTTCCGCCTGGCCGGACGGCAGTATCCGCTGGCTCCTGGTGGACTCCTGGCTCGACCTGCCTGCCACCGGGCGGCGGACGCTCGTTCTTGGCCGGGGAAAGCCGACGGACGGCGAGCGGGTTGGCAACGCCACCCCGGACCACATTACGCTCCAGGGAAAGGGATTCGCGATTGACCTTCCCCGCCAGGGGTTCCCTTCCTTGCTGGGGCTTCCCGCCCCCAGCAACGGCACCTGGGACTTCGTGATCGAGGCCGATGGGGTGACCTATCGTGCCAGTGCGGGAACCGCCGAAACCCGGCTGGAAGACGCGGGGAGCGTCCGTGCCACGGCGGTCGTTGCCGGTACCCTGGCGGCAGGGGACGACGCTCCCTTCCGCTACGAACTGCGCGTCACGACGTATGCCGATAGCACCAGCGTGGACATACAACCCACCTTTCTGCTGGACGGTCAGAGCAGCGAGCGCAACCTGGGCCGGGTGAGTCTGCTGTTCGGCATGGCGGGGGAACCCGGTCCGGTGGCTCTAGGCGGGGACGAACCGCTGCTGTGCAATCGCACTGAGGGCCAGGTCGTGACCCTCTGCCAGGACCGACTGGACCGCTATGAAGCGACTCTGGGAGACAATTCGCTCGGGAGCGGGCAACGGGCCGAGGGATGGGTTCTGACCCAGGGGATCGGCTTGGCTGTCCGCCGATTTGCCGAGCAATTCCGCAAGGGCTTCGTGGTCGATGATCACGCGCTGCGCCTGGATCTATGGGCTCCCGGCGAGAGTCGCCGCTTCGGCAACGGTGCCGCCAAAACCCACGATGTCCGCTTGGCGTTCGGGATGGCGGGGTGGAAGGACGCCCAACAATTGGCGCGCCAGGTGAACGAGCCGACCTTCCTGTATCCCGGCGGCAAGTGGCTTGCCGAATCCGGGGCGCTGGGCCCCTTCTCCCTCCCTGACGATTCCCTGGCAGATCTGGACAAGTTCTACGAAGCGGCGTGCGAACGGCGGCTGTCCGAGGCGGAACGGCGTCCCGACCGTTCGTTTGGCCTCGTGGACTATGGCGAGACGAACCACATCAACAGCGAGATCGATGCGGCGGTGGCTCTCTACCTGCAATGGGCGCGCACCGGGCAGCGCCGATGGCTGGATGCCGCGTTGGACTGGTCCCGCCACAGCCAGGACATCGACGTCTGCCAGGCCAGTCCGAATCCACGGGAAATCGGCATCCACCACAACCACTACGTTTCGGACCACAACAACGGGGGCCTTACCCTTACCCATACCTGGATTCGTGGCCAGCTTTTCCGCTACTACTTCACGGGTGACCAGCGGTCCCTGCTGGTCGCCGACCTGGCCGGGCGGGCTTTCCGGCGGAACATGACGGCGGAAGGACAGCTCTTCGATGGCGGCAATCGGCGGGAAGGAATCGGGTCCCGCGCCTACGGACGGGCGGACTGGGCGCTCTGCGAACTCTACCAGGCGACGGGGAATCCCGCATGTCTCGATACCATGACCCGGCTCAATGCCTATCTGGCGGCCAGTCTGCGGCCCGATGGCGCCCTCCCCGCCAGCCATGATGCCAACGGGGTCTGGACGACCACCGACGAATGTCCCCACATGGCGGCCATCTGTGCGGTGGGACTGGCTCGGTCGGCCCGTCTTCTGCCACAGACGCAAGCCCGGAATGCGATTGCCGCGCTGGAGCGCATCGCGCGCTGGGAACTCAGTCGTGGGGCCATGCCGAACAAGCTCGGCATCATGTACCACAACTACCCCGGCGGCGAGGTGATCCACTATGTGGACGCCACCAGCAACATGCTGGAGGCTTGGATCTCCCTCTATGGCTTCACCGGCAATGCGCTCTACCGGGATTGGGCGGAGACCATGTACGACAGCCTGATCGAGCAGGGCGACCGCTGGCAGCACGACTGGACCATGGGGGCTCGCGGGCTCCTGTTCTACCAGGCACTCCGCACCGCCGCGCCGCCCCGTCTCCCGCGGATTCCCCCCTGGTCGGACGCCCCACCGGGTGCCGACGCGGCATTTCTGGCAAGCTGTCAGAACGAGGATGGTGGATTCGGCGTAGTACCGAGTCTGCCGTCCGAGATGGATTCCACCTACCGGGCAGTGGACGCACTCCGCCTGCTCGGTGCCAGCCCCCTTCTGCCGGAGCGTTGTGGCGCCTGGATTCTGTCCTGCCGGGACAGCCAGGGCGGCTACGCGGAGGAGCCCCGCTGGTACCCGAATGTCGCGTGGACCTGCTTTGCCGTGGAATCGCTGGCCGCCCTGGGGATTCGCCCCCCTCACCCCGAGGATACGGTCGCCTGGTTGCGCTCTGCCTTCAACGCCGATGGCGGTTGTGGTTCATCCCCGGTCAAAGGGCCTCTCGCCTACCATCCGGCGTGGTCGTCCACCACGGAGTACACGGCATATGCGATGCGTGCTCTTGCCCTGCTTGGTGCCGAAGCGCCCGACCCGCTGGCAACCCGGGCATTCCTGTTGCAGCGAGGGGTGGATGGAGGCGGCTTCAACGACAGCCGTGGCAGATCCACCTTGGGGTACACGGCCTTGGCATTGGAAACCCTGCGCCGATTGCCCGATCCAACCAACCAACCAATCTACACCGACAGCATGGTGGTCTGGCTCGCGTTGCTCCGGCAAGACAACGGCGGGTACGGCTGGTTGGGAGCGAAGCAGCCCAATCTGCGCAACACCTACGAAATGCTGGACATCCGCCGTTCCATCCAGGCGACCCTGACAGAATCCCAACTCACCCATTCCCGGCGGTACGTTCTCCATTGCCGCGCCCCGGAGGGGGGATTCGGTTACCGCCCGGGTTTCATCCCGACAGTTCTCCACACGTGGTATGGGGTGCGGTCCGCCATCATGCTCGGCCCGGAGTCCGAGCCTACGACGGAAACGCCGAACGCTCCAAGGCCGCGCACAGAAAGTGATAGATAGCGACGTGGTGCTCCTGGACCTCAAAGGTCTCGTCGGAGGGGGCTCGGACACAGACGTCGGCCAAGGCGGCAAGGCGGCCCCCCTTGGCTCCGGTCAGACCGATGATGTGGAGCCCCTTGGCCTTGGCAGCGACTGCGGCAAGGGCTACACTACGGGAGTTGCCGGAGGTGGATATACCCCAGAAGACATCGCCCGGCCGGCCATAGCCCCACACCTGTTGGGCGAAGGGAAGGTCGCCCCCGTTGTCGTTCGCAACCGCCGTGCTGAGAGCGAGATGACCCGTCAAAGCAATGGCTGGCATCGCTCCCTGGAGACGTTCCGCGAGGTAGCCCCCCAACTCGGTATCCAGAACCGTTAACGCCGACCGTTCCGCAACCGATACGGGACGCCGCAGAAGGAAGCCCTTCATCAACTCCCCCACAATATGCTCGGCATCCGCGGCACTGCCGCCATTTCCAGCAACGAGGAGCTTGCCCCCCTGGGCGTAGGATGCTTGCAGGAGAGCCAAAGCAGAGGCAATGTCAGCCTTGCAGCCGGAGAGCTGAGGATGGGTCTCGATGAACATATCTAACATATTTGAATCCAATCTATTACAACCTTTGTAGACCAACTGTCCAAGATATTGACAAGAGACCTGTTGAAAACCCTTCTCAACCCTCCTGATAAAATGTCGGAAACCTTGTCCTCAACTTATTCACAGGGTCGTGAACCGGGTTACTATGGCTGTAAGTCACTGGTGCTGTCCACCCGTTCCGCTCTCCGGTTGACTTGTGCCCATCCCTAATAATATTGATTCTCTATAAAAGAAGAGTAGTTTCAATCCCTCTTGGCTGTAAACAACAGGAACTGCCACCATGAAGGTAACGGTTTCCAGAGATAACTTGTTGCTCGGTCTTCGCCGGGTCATCCCCTTCGTGGGTTCGCGCACGACGCTCCCGATCCTGAACAACGTTCTGATCGTCGCGGATGGCCAGTCCCTGACCTTGTCGACGACGGATCTCGAGGTATCGATTCGCACGTCCATTCCGGCCTTCGTCCAGGAGGCGGGAGGGACCACGCTGCCGGCGAAGAAGTTCGCCAGCATCGTCGGGGCGTTGCCGGAAGGCGACGTGGCCCTGGAGACGGATCCGAACAACCAGACCCAGCTCCGCTGCGGTCGGTCCGCGTTCAAGATCGTCGGTCTGGACCCGAAGGACTTCCCCGAGGACAAGGAGTTCGCCGAGGAGTGGGCCTTCTCGCTCTCTTCCCAGGAACTGAAGAAGTGTCTGGCGAAGGTTTCCTATGCGCGGAGCAGCGACGAATCCCGCCATGTGCTGAACGGGGTGCTGATGAGCGTGCGCGAAGGCATGCTCTCCATCGCGGCCACCGATGGTCGGCGTCTGGCCTTGATCGAGCGGAGCCTGGAAGAGCAGACCGCGCCCGACGGCGATGTGATCCTGCCCTCCAAGATCGTCGGCGAGCTGGCCAAGCTGCTGGGTGGCGAGGACAAGGTCGGGGTCAAGCTGTCCGATGCGCGGGCGGTCTTCGAATGCACCGATACGGTGATTGCCTCCAAGCTGGTCGAGGGAAGCTATCCCAACTATCGGCAGGTGATTCCCGACAACTTCGCCCATTCGGCGGCGATTCCGCGGGTGACCTTCGAGCATGTTCTCAACCGTATCGCCCTGGTGGTGAGCGACAGCAGCGCGTCGGTCCTCCTGGCCATCGAGAACGGGGTCATGACCATTTCGGCGAGCAGCGCCGAGGTCGGCGAGGCCAGTGAACCGATGGATGTCTCCTACGAAGGGGAGCGGTTCGAGTTGGCCTTCAACCCGGACTTCTTCCGCGATCCGCTGCGGGAACTGGATTGCGACCAGTTGATCATGCAGTTCAACGACGGCTACAGTCCGGTGGCGCTGGCTGGCGACGAAGGGTTCATCTACGTCGTCATGCCGATGCGCGGGTAGCGGCAAGCGGTCGCACAAACAGTTGAGAGGGCCGTCTTCGCTTCGGGCGAGGGCGGCCTTCGTATCTATCGGGAATCAGGGTCCCCATGAGTGCCTATCTAGCCAACCTGGCGTTGCGGACGTTCCGCAACTACACGTCGCTGGATTTGGCTCTGGAACCGGGGGTGTCGGTTTTGGTGGGACGGAACGGACAGGGCAAGAGCAACGTCCTCGAGGCGGTGTGCTATCTCGCCCTCCTGCGTTCCTTCCGGGCCCAGGGAACCGTACCGTTGCGGCAGTGGGGTGCCGAGGGGTTCGCTGTCGAGGGGCGGCTCGGCTCCACGTCGGGCGATCCCTTGGCCCGGCATACCTTGCTGGCGCAGTCCGGTGAGAAACGCGTACTGCGGCTGGACGGCAACCCGGTGGAACGGGCGAGCGATTTCATCAACCAGTTCCATTGCGTGCCGTTGGTGCCCGAGGATATCGATCTGATCCGCGGGCCCGCCCGGGATCGGCGTCGGTTCCTGGATATCCTGTGCAGCCAAGTTCAGCCAGGTTATCTGCGCCACTTGCAGGCCTTCCACGAGGCGGTGCGTTCCCGGAACGCGGTGCTCCGGGGGGGCGAGAGCTACCCGCAGCATGCGTTGGCGGCCTACGACGAGGTCGTGACGGTGCATGGTGCCGAACTGGAGGTGGTGCGGGACGAGGTGGTGAACCGGCTCAATGCTGAACTGGAAGGCACTGCGGAACGGCTCTTCGTGGACAGTCCCGGCAAGCTGGTCTTGCAGTACTCCTCCTTTACCGAAGAGGCGCTTCCCCTTGGGGAACTGACCCAGGCCTACCGGGAAGCTCTGGTACGGTCCCGCCCCCGGGATATGCGGGAGGCGCGGACCTGCGTGGGCCCGCATCTGGCGAATCTGGGCATTCATCTTGGCAGTCGTCC
>QKCY01000107.1 GCA_003245525.1 Victivallales bacterium
CAAGCCCAAGCGTTCGCGCGATCTGTGCCGAGCTACTGGGTCGACTGGAGGAAGAGAAGGGCGTAAGGGCACTTGCCGCCGCTCTCATGGGAGACGCAGACCAGAACGTCCGTCAAGCATGTGCTAGAGCTCTTGGCATGCACCACAGTAGTGCGGCAGATGCAGTGCTCGCCGGGGGCCTTCGGGGGAGTGACATCCCCCTCCTTCGTGCAGCCTGTGCCGAAGCTTTGGGCGAGGCCAGGGGACCACTGGCGGTTAGGACTCTTGGCGGAACCCTTATTGCTGACTCAGAACCGATTGTTCGGTCTGCTTGTGCAAATGCTCTTGCCGAGATCGGGAGGGACAAGGCAGTTGAGGTGCTTTTCTGTGCGCTCATGGAGGGCGACGCAGAGCAGGTGATCCCGCGCTGCGTCCGTTTTCTCTGTAGTAGCCGTAGCAGCAGTATGGCTGTTGCCACGATGGTGCAGCTCTTGAGCATGCCGAATGAGAGGAACCTGGCATCCATTGCTGAACG
Source organism: Victivallales bacterium (assembly GCA_003245525.1). GTDB lineage: Bacteria > Verrucomicrobiota > Lentisphaeria > Oligosphaerales > Lenti-02 > Lenti-02. The sequence continues at coordinate 515 of QKCY01000107.1, forward strand.
TTCGGAGGCAGACGGTGGGCTGTCTAGGCTGCTTGGCGCTTTGGCTTCCCCCTATCCTCACTGCCCGGTGCCAACAAGGACAGTGAGGCTGCGCCTCGCGCTTGACTCGCCCCGCATGGAGGTCAGCCGAACTGCGCTGAAAGCCATCTGCCACATTGCCGACGAGCAACAGCGCTTGGACTGGTTCCGCCAGCTTACGCAGCAGGGGGACTGCCGCTACCTGGAAACGGACAGTGAGCTCTGGGAACTGACGGAGCGTCTTCATGTACGCCTTCCCGCGCACCTGTTCCAGCGACTGGAGGGGGCTCCATGAAGCGCTGGTCTAGAATTCCTCCCTCGTCGGGGACGGGTGCCCCCGACTCCTGCGACCTGCTCGTCTTCGTGGTCATCAGAAGGAAGGGCTATCCCTTCTACCTGAACATGCGTCTGGCGGAGAGGGACGGGGAGGTCCCCTTCCGCTTCTCCGGGCCGAATGGAGAGGGGACCTTGGAGGACGTCTTCTGCCGCAGCGATTTCGTGGAAGCGCGAGAGGCGGCGCTGGCGGCGGCGGAGGCCCTCGTTGGGCTCCGCCTTCCTGGGGACCGGAGCATCGAGTGCGTTCTGTCCTCTGCGGGGTTCGCCAGGACGGAAATAGCTCCATCCCGCCTTGGCGGGAACAGCTTCGGCCTGCCCCTGGCCCTCGGGGCGGCCTGGCTGCTGGCCCGGCGGGCCGGTTCGGATGCTCCCGAGTTGGCGAAGGCGTTCGGGCAGACGAACCTGACCGCCTTGCGGGTGGGAGCGACCGCCGCCATTCGCCCCGATGGCAGGTTGACCCCGGTCGATGTCTCCAGGAAGATCAACGACGACTTCCGCAGCCTGGGAACCGACGGGCGGCTGTGCCTCTGCCTAGTCAGCGACAAGCAGAACTGTATTCCCCCCGATCTGGAGGAGGCGGCCCATGTCGAGGGACGACTGCGCATCGTCGGCGTGGCGACTCTGACCGACGCTGTGGAGACGGTCCTCCGGGAGGCGCAACGGTACTGGCGCGTCGTGCGGGAATGGGCACGGGGCATATTTGGGGAGTTCTCGCTGGTGGGTGCCAAACACACGGTAGGTATGGGTAGCCATTACCGCCTTCTCCCCCTGCTGCTTAGGCTGGAGGCAAGAGATCTGCCCACCGACCAGCACGAAACGAGAGGCCGGAGTTCCGGAGGCACCACGGACGGACGGCCCCACCGACCGCACGAAGCCCTGCGCGTCTGGGAGGAACAGACACATCGGCGACGCGAGGAATACCATACCGTCACCTGGGATACCCTGGTTGCCGGGAGGGCACAACATCTTGTCCTGCTTGGCCAACCGGGCGGAGGGAAATCCACGGCTCTGGCCTTTCTAGCCTGGTTGGCTGCTTCCGAACGATCGAGGCCGGACGCTCCTCCCGAACTGCAAAGGCTTCAAGACCGCCTGCGTTCGCTGCTGCCTGCATTTGTCCACCTGCCAACCTGGAAGGAATGGCACGACCGCCAGTCCCCGCCAGACCGGGACCTTGCCTCCTATCTGGCCGACGGGCAGGAGGCACGCCCCCCGGACTGGCCAGTCCGGGCGCAGTGGCAGGAGTGGTTGCGACAGGGCAAGGCTCTGCTCCTGCTTGACTCGCTTGACGAGTGCACTGCCCCGAGTGCGAGCCGCGATGTCCAGCTCCTCCTGCGACAGGCACAGTCGTGCCTGAGCATTGTCTCCTGCAGAACGCTCAGTTTTGAGACTCACCAGGCCCATTTCGCCGAGGCACCGATCTACGTCATCGACGGCTTGGATGCCGCCGCCCGCAGTGCTTTCATCCGAGGCTATCCGGGACGCTACGGAATGGGCTCCCCTGAAGCTCTCATCGCAAGACTGGCCGCCAGTCCTGCACTGGCGGCGTTGGCAGCCAACCCGATGCTTCTGGCTATCCTCTGTTTTGTGGCCGACTCGTCCGCAGACTGCCCCGACACTCGGGCCGAACTCTATGACCAGGCCGTGGACCGGTTGCTGGAGTGGCGGCAAGAGAGCCCAGCCAAAGCGGCAGCGCAACGACTCGACGTGGCCGAGGACGTCTCTGCGGGCGTCGATCCAACCATCAGCACGCACCCCGATGTGGTCAGGTTACTGAAGGAGAGAAGCGTGCTTCGAACAGAGAACCGGCGCCTGGCACAACGCCGCGCGAGGGAGGACCAAGAGCTCCGTCAGCAAATGCGCCCTGTTCTCGAGAGGGTGGCCCTCGATCTCTACCTGCAGGATGAGACTCGTCTCCTGGTTCCCCGGCGTGAGTTGGAGCAGGCAGTGGCTCGGGCTTCGCGAAGTCTGGGTCTGCGGAATGTCGCCAACCTGGTGGGCAAGTTGGTGGATGCCCTGGAGAACGCCGGGGTCCTGCGGCGTGATGGTCTGGGCGGATGCGCCTTCCTGCACCAGACCCTGCACGAGTTCCTGGCGGCTCGGTGTTTGGCGACCCTCGTCGAGGAGGATGGATGGGATGCCCCGA
>QKCY01000032.1 GCA_003245525.1 Victivallales bacterium
CATGTCGCGCATGTCCCGTTCGAGGAAGGCCCGTTCCTCCTCGGGACCGGTGGCCAGACGCGGCCCCTGGTAGTACTCCCCGAAGAACCTGTCGGCTGGCTCGGGCAGGGAGAAGGGCAGCACCCGGACCCGGATGGGGACCGTGGCGGCCGGGACGCCATTCGCGACAAAGGTGGCTTGCCCCGTGTAGGTGCCCGGAACGGCATCGGCAGGCACGCGCAGGTCGAGCCAGAAGCGTTTGGCCGTGTCGGCGGGGATGGTCACACTCGTCCGGCGTTCGAGCAGAACGGGCAGGTCGCGAATGAATTCCTTCGACGAATAGGTCACCCGCTTGTCCAGGCAGCGGACGGGATAGATGCTGAACGCGCTGGCCGGAATCCGGGCACCGGACGGGGCCACGAGATCGCTGGCCGTTACCTGTGCGGCAGCAAGCTCCTTGAGGGCGAGAACAGAGAACACCAGAGGTTCGGCCTCGCCGGGGGTGGCGAAGGCGTCGAGCTTCACTGCCGTCTCGCCTGGCTGCGGACGGCTGCTGGGAAAGACGAGATCGAGCCAATGCCGGGCGAACAACTGGTAGCCACGGGCTTGGTCGTCCGGGCCGGGGACGACGATGGGGCCGGTCTCCTGGTGGGTCAGGGGCACGAAATCGTCGGCGAAGTTCTGGACCCGGAAACGGTCGAAGAAGAGCGTGGCATCCTGGCGCGGGCAGCGCACGTAGAGATAGATCTGGGTGAGCCTGTCCAGGGCCAACTGGTCGCCGAGAGTTTTCAGGTAGAGGTCGGCGGTCTGGGCTCCCGGCTTGATCTTGGTGCCGCCGAAGATCCTCTTCCCGTTGGCGTCGTCGATCCTCCAGGAAAGCTGCACGGGCGCGGAGCCGGGATTGAAGACGTCGAACACCAACTGGTCCTTTTCCAGAAGCAGTTGGGGATTCGGGCGGAAACTGACTCCCGGCCAACTGTCCTTCTCGTTGCCGGGAAAGACGGCCTGCAAGGCCTTGGTGCCGTGGGTGGCGTGCTGGGCCACGACTTCGGTCCGGGCCCCGCTGCCCTTGGCTAGGGCGCATTCCTCGGGGGTCTCGAAGGAGCAGATCAGTTGGGCGTGGGCCGCCGAGACTGCCAACAGACCGAGAAGCGCGAGCTGCCGTGCCATGTGTGCGTCCTTTCCAGTTGCCTGGGATCACGGGGCCAATCTACTGTGGCTCTGCCGACCCGCCAGCGAGTTGCCCCAACGGCAGGGGACCGTACTGTATGGCAACCTCGTTTCAGCGGAGACCTCCCATGCCCAAGATCGCCCTCATCGGTGCTGGCAGTATCATTTTCACGAAAACCCTGGTTCACGATATCCTGGCCACTCCCGCCCTGGCAGGCAGCGAGATCTGCCTGATGAGCCGCACCTGGCCGAAACTGGAGCGGGTGCGGACCTTCGTGGAGCGGATGATCGCCGAGAACGGGGTGGACGCCACAGTCTGGGCCACGTTGGACCGGCGCGAGGCGCTGCGCGATGCCGATTACGTGATCGTGATGATCCAGGTGGGCGGCACCGAGGCGTTCCGGCTGGACATCGATATCCCGCTTCGCTATGGCGTGGACCAGTGCATCGGCGACAGCCTCGGGCCGGGCGGGGTGTTCCGGGGGCTGCGCACGATTCCGGTGCTGGCTGACATCGCGCGGGACATGGCCGAGCTCTGTCCCCGCGCCATCCTGCTGAACTACGCGAACCCGATGGGAGCCTGCTGCCACGCCCTCGGCCAGGTCTCCGATGTCCCCTACATCGGGCTTTGCCACGGGGTGCAAACCACGCTGGACCTCATCAGCCGGTACGTGGAGGTCCCCAAGGGCGAGATCGATTTCCTGGCCGCAGGCATCAACCACATGGCGTGGTTCCTCCAACTGCACGACCGGCGGGATGGCCGCGATCTTAACCCCATCCTGCGCGAGCGCATGGAGCGGCCCGAGTACTACGTGAACGACAAGGTGCGCTGCGAAGTCATGCGCCAGTTCGGCTACTTCATGACCGAGAGCACCGGTCACCTTTCCGAGTACCTGCCCTGGTTCCGCAGTTCGGAGCGGGCGCTCGGCACCTATTGCGACATGCCCGCCTTCGGCGGCGAGACCGGAGCGGCGCTGGCCTATGGACTTGATCTCAAAGACAAGTTCCGCGATGTGGACTATCTCCAGTTCGAGAACCCCAAGCTGGGCAATCGCAGCGTCGAGTATTGCTCCTACATCCTGGAGGCGGTGGAGACGGGAGTCCCGTTCCGGCTGAACGGCAACGTCCGCAACGAGGGCTATATCACGAACCTGCCTGCGGGTTGTTGCGTGGAAGTCCCCGTCTACGTGGACGGGCAGGGGCTGCACCCGGTCCGGGTCGGGGCTCTGCCCGCGGCCCTCGCCGGAATGAACCAGAGCAACGTCACCGTCCAGACCCTCGCCGTGGAAGCGGCCCTGAACGGCGATCCCGAGGCCCTGGTGGCGGCGGTGGCTTTGGACCCGCTTACCTCGGCCTGCTGCACGCTCGCCGAAGTGCGCGAAATGGTCAGCGAAATGCTGGTGGCGGAACGCCAATGGCTGCCCCAGTTCGGCGACCGCCTGCCGCGTCCGACCCCAACCGTCTCCATCCCTGCCGACGTGGCTCCCGTGGATGTGCCCCTCGATCCTGCCCTGGCCATCGCCCACCGTTTCGGCGAACTCGCCCGCCGGGCTACCAGCTAGGGCCGGAGTTCACCACGAAGGCACGAAGAACGTAGAGCAGTCGTTGGCCGCAACCAAAAGCCTGGGTCGGTCCCGACCCGTGCATCGCGGCTGGCGTCCTGCACATCCCACGTTCTGGAGAAGCGCCCGGCCTCGGGCGCGGGACGGGACGGTTCCCCCGAAACCATCGGTTCCTTCCCAGCCAACGCCCCTCGCGGCGGAGGCCCGCCGCTTCTCCATACCCTTTCGGTCCATCCCACGGTCTGACGACGCATGCCAGGTCGGAAACCCCGGTCGCCCTCGTCGTCG
>QKCY01000056.1 GCA_003245525.1 Victivallales bacterium
ACCAGCCAACAATGCCGCGGCAGCCACCCCACGTGTCGGACAGTCCCATGAACGTGCCATTGAGCCTCAGCGTCACCATGAATTCGGGCGATTTGAAGATATCGGCGTACAGAATGTCCCGGTAGCTGAGCTTGGGGACATAGGTCACGTTCAGGTCGTCGATGGCCAGAGTCGGCCGACTGGGAATGGTGCTTTCATCCGAACTCCACCACCGGCAGCCCACGATGTCCTCAAGGAACGTGTAGACCGCATACAGCGTTCCCCTTGGTCTCCCCCCAGCCAGCAGCAGGTCTCCGCCCACGGTCCGCATCACAATCCCATCGGAACCCAATCCCTCCCAATCGACCTCGCCTGCCCTTCTCCTAGCCTCGGCCGATGGCCCCACGAGGATGGCCTTGCCGGACCCGTCTGGGCACGATGTGCCTATGGGCAGGCGACAGCCCGTGACTTCCTTGATGTAGAACTGCAGGCGTTCAGCCGCCTGTCTCTCTGCTGGAAGCGCCTCCGGCGATACGTAAATGACCCTGTGCGACTGCCCGTTGCTGACCAGAGTGACACCACCACGCAGTTCCCCAGACAAAGCAAGGAGACAGGCAAGACAGAACGCGAGACGACCCATGTCCATTTCCTCTCAAAGAAAGGGTTCAGATCCCCGGCCCAAGCGAGTCACCCACTGTGCATCCCCGACACATGCACAACGTGACACAGTATCTGTCCCCCAGGCACCGACTTCAAGCCTGGAGACAAGGACGGGCCTCTGCTGGCGTGTCATGGGCAACCCATCCGTCCCTTCTAGCCGGACCTGATCGCCGTCGGCCAGCTAGACCTCACCGGCATGGTGACGGCCAAACTCCCCTTCACCCGCTACATGGAGGGGATCGAGATGCTCAAGCGCAAGGAAGCCACCAAGATCTGCTTCCTGCCCTGGGCCGAGTAGAATCGCCGTAAACGAATGTGGCGCGGACCGCTATTGGGTCCGCGCCACATGTGTTTCTGGCAGGAAATCAGTCTTCCTGGGGCAGGCTGACGCTGAAGCCGAGGTAGTTGGTCAGGGCTTCCTTGACCGGGGCCAGGTAGGAGCCGCCCACCACGCTGGTGTGATGGCGGTAGCCGTTGCGGCCCACATGCAGCAGCACATCCTGCAGGCGCTGGAAATAGGCCACGCCGCCGCAGCCGAAGAAGTCGGCGGGGATCGGGTCGTTGGTGAAGGCCCCCTCGCCCAGGTAGAACTTCAGCTTGCCCTCCTCGGTCAGCATGCTGCCGAAGGTGAAGGGCATGGGCTTGATCCGGCCCTGGTTGCAGCCGTAGGCATTGCCCTCGCCCACTGCGGTGGCCAGCATGTAGTGGTCCACGATCTCGCCCTTGCCCGCCATCAGGTCGAAAGCCACAGGGCCGCAGTGGAAGAGGATGCACTTGTCCTCGTCGTCGCCGTAGTTGTTGTTCCAATCGAGGCACATGGCGGGCTGTCCGCCAGCGGCGAGCCGGAGGGCGTGCATGGTGACGGCATTGCCGACATCCACTTCGCAGGCGGCGGTGAGCCCCCGGTTGTTGAGATCGCCGAGGATCACGCAGGGGCAGATGCCCAACTGCTGTTCCAGTTCGATCCAGCAGCGGAGCGCCAGGGCGTCGAGGCCGTACTCCTCGATCACCTCGTCGAGCACCACGTCCAGTTTCACCAGGTTCTCGAAGGCGGCATCGGGGACGCCGTTCCAGCAGGTGGCCCCGAGCAGCCGGTCGGCCGTGGCCCGGTAGGCCGGTCCGGCGGCCGCCATCTTGCGGGTCCGTTCGATCACCATGGACAAGTCGAGGGCCTCCATGGTGATGCCCACTTTCTGCAAGGCCAGTTCGTCGATGCGCACCGTCTTGAAGGCGGTGGTGCGGGCGCCGATGGCACCGACGGTCAGCCGCTTCATGCCGTTTGCCACCCGGCAGACGCGGGCGAAGTGGTCCACGTTGTCCCGGAACGCCGGGGAGGACGGGGCCACCGTGTGCGGCTTCAGAGCCGTGAACTTGATGCCGTACTGGCAGAACATGTCCATGATGGAGAACTTGCCGCAGAAGGCATCGCGGCGGGTCGCCGCGCCCATCTTGTCCAGTTCGTCGGGGTACGCCTGCACCAGGATCGGCACGTCGGCATCGCGCAGGGCCGTGACCGCGCCGGTCTCGTCGCCGAAGTTCGGCAGGGAGACGATCACCCCATCGAACGCACCCGTCTGGCCCTTCAGCCAGTCGGCATAGAGCTGGCCCTCGGCGACTGTCTCCACGGCCCCGTGGCGGGTGGCCTCGGCGGGCATCATCAACACGCCATAGCCCCAACTCGTCAGCAAGCGCGAGATCTCCTCGCGGGCGGCGGCAATGATCTCTCCAGGGAAGAAACCCCGGTTGCCGAAATACAGGGCAAAGGTGACCGGACGGTCGGCAAGAGTGCGCATATTCGGGAATTCCTCTTTCGTCACGGATACAGGGCTGAATCAGGGGTACCCCACGAAGGTAATCCCTTCCCCGGTACAGGCAAGCGGACCACCTGCGGTCAGGACGATCCCGCAGACGGGCCTACTCCGCCTTCGGCTGGAACACCTTGGGGTCGTCCAGCGTCCCCACGAAGATGTCCATGTGCTCCCCGTCGTTGTTCTTCCAGAAGAGATGGGTGCCGCAGTCGGGGCAGAACAGCCAGACGCCGTGGGCGTCGCATTTCGCCCCGGACGGCGAGCGGAACGTCTTGGGTTCCCCGGTGATCTTGAGGTCCTTCGGCAGAACGGTGACGAAAGGGACCTTCAACGTGCCCGTTGCTCGTCGGCAACCTTGGCAATCGCAGTAGCTCTGATTGACGATGGGGCCCTTCACCTCGTAGGTAATATGACCGCAGTGGCAACGTCCGGTCAGCATCTTCGGCTCCTCCTTCTTGGGGGCCGCCACCTGCGTGTCATCGGCCCGAACCTGACCACCAAGCCACAGAACGGCAAGCAATGCACAGCATCTGATCCACATGGGCTGTCTCCCGAACGGCAACCACGCCGCGCCAATCATCGTACCCTTCCGCCCGGCTCCATGCAATACATTCCGGGCAACATTGATTGGGCGGAGCAGGCACAATGGGCGGGCGACCCTATAGTACGCGCTTTGCCGTTTCATCGACCGTTTCCTGGAACCCAGGAGAGACTGTGTTCGTCGTCTACGTTCTGGTGGTGTGTGTCTGTAGCGCGCTGTCGCATACGTGCGCCAAGGTGGTTCTCCGCAACGGGATGCCCACCTACCGGTTCCTGGCGGTCCGGATCGTGGCCGGGACCGTGGCAAGTGCAATTCTCTACTGGGCCATGCTGAAGCCCGGTGAGCCCCATGTCTTCCAGACGCCCGGCCCCTTCCTGCCCGCGATCTGGCTGGGGATTCTCGTGCCCTTTGGCTCGAACGTCTTCTATTTCGAGGCCTTGCGGCGAGGCGACCTCTGCATTGTCGCGCCAGCCGGCAGCATCGCGCCCCTTTTCGTGGCCCTGTTGGCGTGGCCCGTGCTCCACGAGATACCCGATGCAGCCGTGGGTATCTCCCTGGTGCTGATTGTGGCCGGGCTGATCCTCAGTGCCCGTAGCCGCCACCACCACCATCCCACGGCCGGGGCCTGGATGGTGCTGCCGATTCTGCTGGCATCCGGCACCTCGGTCTGCAACTCCTTCAACTACGTGTTCCAGAAAAAGCTGCTGCACGACCTGCCCAAGGCCGACATCAACCTGGTACAGAACATCGTCAGCCTCATCCTCTTCGGGATCTACTTCCTCTGGGAAATGCGGGCAAACCGACGCGAGCGCCACGGTACGGAACAGCATCCCTGGCGCAATGTGGGACTCACGATCATTTCGGGAGTGCTGGTCTTCGCCCTGAGCAACCTGCTCTTCCTGATGGCCATCGCCAAGGCCCCCACCGTCTCCATCGTGATGGTCCTGGCCACCCTGACGGTGCCAGCCTCGGCCCTGGCCGGCTGGGTGCTGCTGCACGAACGTCCCCGCGCCATCCAGTTGGCGGGCGGCGGGATCATCACCATCGGTGCCGCCATCGCCAAGCTCGCGGGCTGACCGCCTACTCCGGCACAATGCGGAGAAGGACCTCTTCCGCCAGCAGGTTGTCCTGCTCCAGATGCAGGGGGCGGGATTCATCCCCCACCAAGGCGTAGCCTTCGGCGATCCGCACTCCGCTCTCGCTGGCCCAGGTGCGGAAATCGCGCAGGGTCAGGAGGTGGATGTTCGGCGTGTTGTACCAGTGGTAGGGCAGTTCCTCGGTCACCGGCATCCGCCCTTCCAGGGAGAGGGACAGGCGCACCTTCCAGCAAGCGAAGTTCGGGAACGAAATCCAGGCTTCGCGACCGACCCGCAACACCTCGGTGAGCACGTCGGTGGGGTGATGGAGCGTCTGGAGCGTCTCCTCCAAAATCACCACGTCCACTGCGCCATCGGGGAAACCAGCCAGTCCATGGTCCAAGTCGGCCTGGAACACCGGGATGCCGTTCTCCATGCAGACGACAACCGCCTCGAAGTCGATCTCGACCCCTTGGCCGCGCACGCTCTTCTCCCGGATCAGGCGACCGAGCAGCGTACCGCAGCCGCACCCGAGGTCAAGCACCGTGGCATTGGGCGGAATCGCGTCCACGATCAGGCGGTCTTGCCAACGCTGGCCGGTGCCCGGTCGGCGGGTCCGGCGCTGCCGCGCCGCCAGCCGTTCGTTCTCGACGAGTTGGACGAGATCGGCGCAGGCGAAATCCGCCAGCGCGTCGTCCGCCTTGGCCAGCAGATCGGCGGGCAACTGGCTCAGGATGCAGGCTGGTCTCTGGTCCATCATCGCGCAATCTCCTGGTTCAGGAACGCCCGCAGAATCCGGCTGACCTGTTCGGTTTCGACCAGGAAGGCGTCGTGGCCGTAGCGCGAGTCGATATCGAGGTAGCTCGCGGGCTGGCCGCAGGCCGCCAAAGCCAGCGCCAGGGAGCGCACCTGCTCGGGCGGATAGAGCCAGTCGGAGGAGAAGGAGACGAAGAGCATCTTCGCCTGGATGCGGGAGCAGGCCTTCACCAGGTCGCCGCCGCCCCACTCCGCCGCGTCGTAGTAGTCCATGGCGCGGGTGATATAGAGATAGCTGTTGGCATCGAAACGGCGGACGAAGGTCTGCCCCTGGTAGTTCAGGTAGCTTTCCACCTCGTACTCCACGTCGAAGCTGAAATCCGGCTTGCTCTTGCCCCGCAGCCGCCGTCCAAACTTGGCGTGCATGGCCTCGTCGGAGAGATAGGTGATGTGAGCCAGCATCCGGGCCGCCGCCAAGCCATTGCCGGGCCCGGGCCCCGCGCCGTAGTAGTTGCCGCCGAGGAAACCGGGATCGGTCATGATCGTATGGCGGCCCACCGCGTTGAAACCCAGCCCCGTGGCGGAGAGCCGGGGGCTGGCGGCAAGCACAATGCACCGCTCCACCCGCTCGGGGAAGGCCAACGCCCATTCCAGAGCCTGCTGGCCACCCAGGGAACCACCCGCCACGGCATAGAGCTTCTGGATACCGAGATAGTCGAGCAGGGCCGCCTGCACGCGGACCCAGTCGCCCACCGTGACAATCGGGAAGCTCAGGCCATAGGCCTTGCCAGTCTGCGGGTTGATCGAAGCCGGTCCGGTCGTGCCATAGCAGGAACCGAGCACGTTCGAGCAGACCACGAAGAACCGCCGCGTGTCGATGGCCTTGCCGGGACCGATGACGGTATCCCACCAGCCCGGCTTGCGGTAGCGGAAATCCCAGCCGCGCTGGGTGGCCTCCGTATCCCAACCCGCCACATGGGCATCGGCAGACAGAGGGTGGGTGATGAGCACCACGTTGTCGGCCTCCGGCGACAACTCGCCGTAGGTCTCGAACTCGACCGTGACCGGCCCCAGCACCCCGCCAGCCTCCAGCACGAAGGGTTGTTCGGCGCTGAACAGCTCGACGGACTGCCCCTTCGTCCACCCCACGGAGGTGGGGCTGTGCGGCGGGGTGTTGCTTTCGAAATCGCGGGTCAGCATAGGGCGGCGGCGTCCAGGGCTTGGCGGAGATCGGCGATGATGTCGTTCACATCCTCGATCCCCACGCTGATGCGGACGAAATCGGGCGTCACCCCGGCCTCCGCCTGCTGCTCTTCGGTGAGCTGCTGGTGGGTGGTGCTGGCGGGGTGGATCACCAGGGTCTTGGCATCGAGGATGTTGGCCACATGGGAGCAGAGCTTGACGGCGGCGATGAACCGCTTGCCCGCCTCCAGGCCACCCTTGACGCCGAAGCCAAACAGGGCACCCGGCCCCAAAGGCATGATCTGCCGCGCCCGGTCGTAGTCGGGATGCCCCGGCAGACCCGCGTAGTTGACCCAGGCCACGCCGGGATGGCTGGCCAGGAACTCGGCCACCTGCTGGGCATTCTGGCAATGCTGCCGGGCCCGCAGAGGCAAGGTCTCGATCCCGAGCAGGATCTGCTGCGCATTGAAGGGCGAGAGGCATGCCCCCGTGTCACGCAGCATCCCCGTGCGGACCCGCGCGCAGAACACGCAGCCCAGAGTCCCCAGGGCTTCCTGGAAGTTCAGTCCGTGGTAGGCCGGATCGGGCTCGGCGATGCCGGGAAAACGGCCGCTGGCCCCGTAGTCGAAATCGCCCTTCTCGACCAGCGCCCCGCCGATGGAGGTGCCGTGCCCGCCGATCATCTTGGTCAGCGAGTAGACCACGATGTCGGCCCCGTGGTCGAAGGGATTGAAGATCGGCGGCGGCGAGGCGGTGTTGTCCACCACCAGGGGAATGCCCTGGTCATGGGCGACCTTGGCGATGGCGTCCAGATCGTCCACGTTGCACTGGGGATTGCCGATGCTCTCCGTATAGACCGCCTTGGTCTGGTCGTCGATGGCGTCGGCGACGTTGACCGGATCGTTAGTGTCCACGAACCGGACCTCGATGCCAAACCGCTTGAGGGTGTGGGCGAACAGCGTCACCGTGCCGCCGTAGAGACAGCGACCGCTGACGATGTTGTCGCCCGCCGAAGCCAGGGTGGCAATCGTGTAGAAGATCGCGGCCATGCCCGAGGCCGTGGCCAGTCCTGCGGTGCCGTCGTGCAATGCGGCCAGGCGCTGCTCCAGCACATCCACCGTCGGGTTGCCCAGACGGGTGTAGATGTTGCCGAATTCCTTCAGCGCGAAGAGATTGGCCGCATGCTCGGGACTCTTGAAGACATAGCTCGTGGTCTGGTAGATCGGTACCGCGCGGGAACCGGTCGTGGGGTCCGGGACTTGCCCGGCATGGAGCGACTTGGTCGCCAAACCCGGTTGATCAGACATCGTGGATTCCTCCCAGGTTGGACAGGGTCAGTCGATCATCAGCGGCTCGTAGCCGGCGCCCGCCGAGATGGCCGCCGCCCGGTTTGCCAGTTGGTGCCCAGCCTCGCGGCACTCGTCGAGCACCTTGTCGGTGGGCTTGAACTTGCTCTTCAGCGGCTCGCGGATCACCTCCCACTTGCACTCCTTCAGCCCCTTGTCGAGGGCTTCGGGACCACCGACGCCCCAGCCGTAGGAGCCGAAGGCGAAGGTGGCGCGGTCGGGGAAGCGCAAGCCGCGGGCATAGGTCAGCACGGCGGCAGCCATGGGTAGCATGTCGCGGTTGAGGGTCGAGGAACCGAAGGCGATGGCAGCCGATTCGAGCATCTCGGTGGCGATCTCGGTGAAGTCGGACGTGCGGATGGCGATCAACTTCACCTCCACGCCGGGGACCGTGCTGGCCCCCTCCACGATGGCCTCGGCCATCTTGGCGGTGCTGCCCCACATGGAGTCGAAGACCACCAGGACCTTCTTCTTGGGCTTCACCTGGGACCAGTTACGGTAGGCCTTGAGAATGTCGGCGATATGGCTGCGCCAGATGACGCCGTGGCTCGGCGCGATCATGCCGATATCGAGCCCGGCGGCGGCCTGGAGGGTCTCGGCGACCTTGCCGCTGTAGGGCGTGACGATGTTGGCGTAGTAGATGCGCGCCTCTTCCAGGATCGTGGCCAGAGAGTTCTCGTCGTCGAACCGCCCGTTCGAGGCCACGTGCTGGCCGAAGCCGTCCATGCTGAACAGGATCTTCTCCTCGGGCACGTAGGTCATCATCGAATCGGGCCAATGGACCATCGGCGTTTCGAGGAAGGCCAGGGTGCGCTTGCCCAGCGAGACGCTGTCGCCGGTGCCGACCACCTGCATCTTCCAGCTTGAGGTGTCGTAGTAGGCCCCGAGGGAATCCAGCGCCTTCTTCGAGCAAAGCAGCGTGGCCTGGGGCAGCGCCGCCATCACCGCTGGCAGGGCGCTGGAGTGATCGGGCTCGCCGTGGTTGCAGACCACATAGTCGATCTTGGCCAGGTCGGTCAAGTCGGTAATGTGCTTCAGCAGGTTGGCGGCATAGGGGCCCTTGACCGTGTCGATCAGGGCCGTCTTCTCGTCTTGGATCAGGTAGGAGTTGTAGGTGGCGCCACGGTGCGTCACGTAGCCGTGGAAATCGCGGACTCCCCAGTCCACATAGCCTACCCAATGGATGCCTTTGGCGAGTTCAGCAGTCATCAACTAGTCTCCGAGTATCGTTGGCAGTACATCTGCGAATGGTGCGAAATGGGACCCCCGAAGGGGGAAAGGGGTTCCGCGTACGTTAGCCTCACTTGGCCGCTTTTGCCTGGAAGCCGACGGCGGCAAGCGCCGCCTGCAGTTCGAGAAACTGGGGAGCCGGACCGGCGACATGCACCCGCCCGCCCTTCAGGTCCACCTGTGCCGAGGTCACGCCCGAACAGCCAAGGCTGGCCTTGCGGGCCGATTCGGCGCAATGCTGGCAGGTCATGCCGCTCACCTCCAGCTCCAGCTCGGCGTCGCCCGACTCCACGGTACAGGTCTCGTGCCGCTGCCAGAAGCGGGGCACCACGATGAGGCCGAGCAGCAGGATGGCGGAAGCCGTCTTCAGCCAGGCAGGCAACATATGCATACCGGCCCCGGCCCCGGCCCCGAAACCGCTATGGGCGAAAAGGGCATTCAACAACAGGCCGCTGGCCAATGCCGAAAGCGCCACCACCGCGACATACAGCACGGCCGCCCGGCGGCCCAAGGCCCGCCACAGCACGCCCACCGTCGCGGCGTTCGTAGCCGGACCGGTCATCAGAAACACCAGCGCGGCTCCCGGCGACACGCCCTTGGCCACCATGGCCGCCGCCACCGGAATCGAGGCGGTGGCGCAGACATACATCGGCACTCCCAAGGCAAGCATCGCCAACATGCCCACGAAGCCGCTACCCAGCCAGACCGGGATCGAGCCATCGGGGATCAGAGCCGAAAGAGCGCCAGCGATCAGAATGCCGACGATCAGGGCGTTGCCGATGGAAGCGGGGAGCGTCAGGAAGCCGTAGCGCAGTCCAGGCAGGAAGCCCTTGCCCTCGGACTCCGCGCAGCTGTCGCCCTTGGCCTTCAGCAGTCCGGACGTGGGTTGCGGGCCGCCGAAGGTATCCACCAGCACCCCGCCCACCAGGCCGGACAAGAACGCTGCCATCACCCGGAACACCGCCACGACCGGCCCCAACATGCCGTAGGTGGCCAGAATGCTGTCCACTCCGGTCTGGGGAGTCGAGATCAGGAAGGCGGTCGTCGCCCCCCGGCTCGCCCCATGCGAACGCAAGGAGGCCGCCACGGGAATGACCCCGCACGAACACAGAGGCAACGGCACACCCAGCAGGGATGCCTTCAGGGTGCTCCAGAAACCATCCCTTCCCAGGTGTCGCTCGACAGTCTCCGGGGTGATACATTGCGACAGCAAGCCCGCCAGGGCGAAGCCGAAGAGCAGGTACGGCGACATCTCCTGCGCCGTACTCCAGACCTCATGGAGGAAATTCAGGAGAACTGACATGGTGCGTTTCCAATCTGATTGGCGAATAGTATACCATCATACTTGAAAATAGAGACACCAAAGTCGTAACGAATGTTGCCCGTTGCGGAGGAGAGGTCCGGATGGCAAGACAATGGCGGAGATGGGTACGGATGGGTCTGTTCTATCTGGGATTGGCGATTCCTCTGGTCCTGCTGGTGGTCGGCGGCATCGTGACCTGGCGCTTGACCCGTCCACCCGTGGCGGTCCGCCTGGGGTACCTGCCCACCGACAAGCTGCTGATCGTCAATGCGGACGATGGCGCCATGTGCGATTCCGCCAACTCCGCCATCTGGCAGGGGATGCAGGAGGGACAGATCACCAGCAGTACCCTTATGGTCCCCTGCCCCGCCTTTCCCGCCGCAGCGGAGTACGCGAAGGAGCACCCCGAACTGGACTTCGGGGTCCATCTCACCCACACCAGCGAGTGGAAGGCCTACCGCTGGGGTCCCGTTCTGCCCAAGGAGAAGGTGCCCGGCTTGGTCGATCCCGCCGGTTGCCTATGGTCCCATGTGGAGGGCGAGAAGGGAGTCTACGCCCACTCCTCCCCCGCCGAGGCCACCCGCGAGGCCCGCGCCCAGATCCGGACGGCGCTAGCCACCGGGATGGACATCACCCATCTCGACTCCCACATGGGTACCATGCAGTACCATCCCGCCTACTTCCTGCGCTACATCTGGCTGGCCCACGAGTTCGACCTGCCCATCCGCATGCCCTCGCGGGAGCTCCTGGCCAAGCACCACGCCGGCTTCCTCCGCACCCTCGCCCGCGCCCTCGACATCGTCTGTCCCGACGACCTCCTTCTCGGCGAAGGCCGCAAGGATGGCCAGACGCCCAAAGAGTATTGGTTGGAGCAACTCCACCAACTCAAGCCAGGTATTACCGAGCTCTACATTCACCCGGCCCTGGAAACCGACGAAATGCGCGGCATCACCGGCTCCTGGCGCTGGCGCTACGGCGAATTCCGCGCCTTCCTCGACGACCCCGACATCCAAGCCGCCATCCGCGACGAAGGCATCATCCTCATCGGCTACCGCCCCCTCCGCGACCTCCAACGGGGCGTCTCGTCACCGGCCAAATGATGTGCCGAGTTCCGCGACCGGGCGTCCCCTGACAACCCCCAGGCATACTCCAGCATGGAGATCGCCTCTCCCGGATCCTGCCCAGCCAACGTGGCCGGAGCGGCCCCCTCCGGCACCCCCAATGGAGATCCCCTCTCCTGGATCTTGTCCGGCCAACGTGGCCGGAGCGGCCCGCTCCGGAATCCCCACCGGAGCCAGCGGCTCCGGCCACGAAATCCACCCCGGTTCGGCCTTTCTTCCGGAATCCCCACCGGAGC
>QKCY01000602.1 GCA_003245525.1 Victivallales bacterium
ATTGTCTCCGGGATTGGGCTCATCGTGCTCCTCCTGTTCGGCCTGTGCGTGTTCGTTGGGCTGCGTGCCTTGGTCCGGCACCGCAACGCGGCCATCCTCGAAGCGGTGAACGAGTTGCCTGAGGCCGGAGACATCCAGCCGCAGGCGGCGATGCCAGGCCCCTGGCAACCGGTACCGACTGACAGCGAGTTGGACGCTTTCCGTTCACTCGAGACCGGCAACCCAGGTCCTGTCGCCCTGTCCCCGGAACATGCGGAGGCGGTGACCGCCTACCTGGAGAGTTTTCCCGATGGGCTCCACCGAAAGGAAGTGCTTGCCTATGCCGTCAAGCAATCCTATCGGGCGTTCCTCCCCGACAGCGGGGTGGCGGGGGCCGCCCGGACGAGCTACCGCCAGCTTGGGCGGAGGGCGCTCGCCGAGTTGTTGGACCGGAACCAGGTGGGACTGGAAGCGCGCCAGCTTCTGATCGCCTTCTGCAAGGAGCAGCCGGACGCGACCGACCTCGGCCTGGCCGAACAGCTGTGCCGCACGTCTCCCAGCGAGACGGTCCAGAACGCTTGGCTCTGCACGAGCATCCTGGATGCCCAGCCGGAGGGGGCCGACCTCGCGTTCTTCCAACTCGCGCTCTATGATGCCGTCGCCGCCACGCCCGTGGAGCAGTGGCACCACAAGTGGCTGGACCACTTCGCCGCCGAAGCCCTGGCCGTCGCCCGGACCGGCGAGCGCCCCGGCGAACAACTCCTCGGGGTCTGCCGTTCCCTCCAGTTCGTCGGCCAGACCAAGGACGCGGTCCAGATTGTCACCGTCCTGGCCCAGAAGGGAGCGCCGGACCCGATCCGGGCGAAGGCAAGCCGCTGGCGGATGTGCTGGGACGATACCTACGCCGACAAGATCCGGCAGGCGGCTCTGCGCCAAGCCGAACTGGCGTACCAGACCGAACTACCCAAGGCCTTGCAAGCGCTCGACCGGCCGGGGCTGGCCCGCGTCCAGGGGCTTCCCTGGCCGTTGCCCAGTCCTCCGACCCGTGCCGTCGAAGACCTCCGCAAGGACGCGGCGACGGCGGCAGCGGCCGAGGCCCTGAAGCAGTTCCCGGACAGCCGATTCGGCGAGATCCAGCAGGAGGCCGAGGCGCGCTTCCGCCCCTACGAGGTCGGCCAGCAGGTGACGATCTCGCTGGAGAGAGCCTTCCGGCGAACCGTTACGGGAGTCTACCGCTCGCGGACACAGAGCCATGTGCGGATCGGCGACCAGGACGTGATGGTGGAGGACATTCCGCGCGACGACCGCATCCGTTTCGATCCGGCGTGGTGCCGGGAGGAGAAGGAGGCCTATGTCCAGCGGGAAACCAAGAGCGTTCTCACCCGCCGGGTAGCCTGCGAGAAGCGTCTCGCGGACCAGTTCGGGGCGGACGCCCTGGCCGCCGACGGATATGTGAGGCGGGGAGAGAACTGGGTCAACCCCCACGAGGTGTTCGAGCAGGCGGTCACCAACGCTGCCGAAGCCGTTTCCCGCGACCTGCGCACGCGGACCACGACGGAGATTCTGGGCCGGTACGGATTCCGGGCCGAGGGGGGGAACTGGGTGCCGGTTCCGCCGACCGAAGAGGACCAGTAACGGAGTCTAGTTCCGACCGCGTCCGGAACGGCGGCCCATGAGGGCCGCGTGCTGATCCTCCCGTTCGCGGTCGCTGCGGGCCACATGGATGGGGTTGCCTGCCGGATCGCATCCGGCGTGGAACATGGCAGTGGCCACGGTGCCGGGGGTGGGGATGAAGCACTGGACCTGCTGGGGATTCCAGCCCCGCTGGTGGAACCAGTCGCGCAGCCGCTTCATGTCGTCCATGGTGCAGCCGGGGAAGGCGCTCATCACGTAGGGGATGACATACTGCTCGCGCCCGTTCGCGCGGTTGGCCTGCTGGAACAGCGCCAGGAACCGCTCGAACAGGCCGAAGTCGGTCTTGCGCATCAGGTCCAGCACGCGGGGGACACTGTGCTCCGGCGCGAGCTTGAGCTGGCCGCCCACAAAGTCGCGGGTAAGTCCGGCGACGAAATCCGGTTCCTCCAGCGCCAGGTCGAAACGGATGCCGCTGGCCACCCGCACGTGTTTGACCCCGGCCTCGCGGGCCAGGCGGCGCAGCAGGGAGAGGTATTCCCGCTGGGCGGTCTTGAGGTGCGGACAGCGGCGGGGATGGAGGCAGCTCGTCCGGCGGCACCGGGCCGGGTCGGCGGCGCAATGCGCCCCCCACAGATTCGCCGTGGGACCACCCACGTCGCTGATCGATCCGTTCCAGCCGGGGCAGGCCTTCAGCCGCTGCACCTCGCGCAGGATCGATTCCGCCGACCGCGAACGGAGGCGACGGCCCTGGTGCAGCGCCAATGAGCAGAAGGAGCACCCTCCCCCGCAACCCCGTACCGCCGTGATGCTCCAGCGCACCATGTCGAAGGCGGGTATGGGTTCCCGGTAGCCCGGATGGGGCAAGCGGGTGAAGGGCAGCTCGTAGACGGCATCCAGCTCCTCGGTGGCGAGGGGATCGGCAGGCGGCGCGATGGCCAGCAGGCGGTTGCCGTGGGCCTGGAGCAGCACCCCGTCCGCCCGCTGGACCTGGGCCTCCAGAGCCAGAGTGGCGGCGAGCAGTTGCCGGGGATCGGCCTGGATCTCCTCGTGGCTGGGCAGGCGGTCCCCCGCCGTGTCCGGGCCCGCGATCCAGGCGCTGCCCCGAATGCCAATCAGGTCGCGACCGTCACGCAGCCGTTCGGCCACTTCGACGATGCTTCGTTCGCCCATCCCATAGAGCAGCAGATCGGCCTTGGCATCGAACAACAGGCCCCGGCGGACCGAATCCGACCAGAAATCGTAGTGGGTAGCCCGGCGCAGCGAGGCCTCGATGCCCCCCAGCACCACGGGCAGACCAGGAAAGGCCTGGCGGACCAGGTTCGTGTAGACGATGCAGGCCCGGTTGGGGCGGGCGCCGTCCTTGCCGCCGGGCGTGTAGGCATCGTCCCGCCGTTTCTTGCGGAACGCGGTGTAGTGGGCGAGCATGGAGTCCAGACAGCCCGCCGACACCCCACAGAACAGCCGGGGACGCCCCATCCGGGCGATGTCGTCCGGCGTGTCCCAGCGCGGCTGGGCCACGATCCCCACCCGGTAGCCACGCGCCTCCAGCACCCGCCCCAACAGGGGCACACCGAAAGAGGGGTGGTCCACGTAGGCGTCGCCCGTGACCAGGAGAACATCCAGTTCATCCCAGCCGCGGGCGTTCATCTCGGCCCGGGTGGTGGGCAACCAGTTGGCGGAATCGGGGCTTGTGCGCATGCCACAAGATAAGTCCCGGGAGACGTACCCGCCACGGGAGGCGGGGTTTCGCATCGGCAGGGAACCTCTCTGGACCGGCCGAGATAACCGGCACAACCGATTACTCTACAGATACTTATTGCCTGCTGTTGACACCTTGCCATCCTCGGGTTACTCTTGGTGTAGGCTGGTTGGATCATTGCCGTTCTCGGTACTCCTGCTGAGTGCTGGCGGTTACGGTCGAGGGGATGGCAGACTCGGTGCATTCCTGCGGCAGTCGGTACCGTCGGCGTGGCGGTCGATGCGGATGGCGGGGGGCACCGGTGGTGGCTTGCACTTCCCTGATCGGGGAACGGTTCTGATGCCCGACCCGCGAGCCAAGGCGTACATCGTCCAGTCTTGCCAGGGGTATCCGGCATCGTCAGGAGCAGTCGCATGGGCACCTACTTCGCACCTGCTGGGAGGACCTCCGCAGCGGAGCTTCACGCGGAGATCGAGATCGTGAGCCGGAGCCCCGTGACCGTAGGGCTCCTGCACACGGTGGGCGGCTTGCTGGCCATCCTCGACGAGCATCGGCAGATCGTTGCCCTCAACGACTCTTTCCTGAACATGCTTGGGATCACGGATCCCGGCGAATCCCTGGGCCTGCGCCTGGGGGAGGCCCTGCAATGCAACTACGCCCATGACGAGCCGGACGGCTGCGGGACAACGCGGTACTGCCAGAACTGCGGGGCCGCGATCGCCATGGTTTCGAGCCTCGAACAGGGCCAGGCGGTCGAGCGAATCTGTGCCCTCACTGCCACGAAAGACGGTGTCCCCCTCGAACTGGCCCTGCTGGTCCGGGGCTGCCCGGTGCAGATCGAATCGCGGCGTTTCCTCCTGATCTTTGTCCAGGATGTCACGGTCCACGAGCAGCGTGCCGCGCTGGAGAGAACCTTCTTCCACGACATCGCCAACCTGCTGAACGGGCTGGTCGGAGCCAGCGAGATCCTAGCCCTGGAGAGCCCGGACACGGACCTGGCGCAGATCATCCACGAGGCATCCATGCGGCTCGTGCGCGAGGTGGAGATTCAGCGGTGTCTGCTGCGCGCGGAGCGCGGCTCCTATGTGGTGGAGGCCAAGAGGGTGGAGGCCAGCGCGCTGCTTTCCGAGCTCCAGTCCTTCTTCGTCGGTCATGCCGCCGTCGCCGGGAAGAGCTTGGCCATCCGGGAGCCCGCTCCGGGCCTGGCGCTGCAGACCGACCTGTCGCTTCTCCTCCGGGTGCTCTGCAACATGGTCACCAATGCGCTCGAAGCCACGGCGATGGGAGGAGTCGTCAGGCTGTGGACGGAGCCGAACCGGGAGGCCATCTCGTTCTGCGTATGGAACGAGACCGCGATCCCTCCGGATGTGGCTCTGCGGGTGTTCGGGCGGAACTTCAGCACCAAGAAGGGAGAGGGCCGCGGCATCGGCACCTACTCCATGAAGCTATTCGGCGAGCGGATGCTGGGCGGCAAAGTGGACTTTACCTCCTCGCCGCAAGCCGGCACCGTGTTCCGGATCGCGCTCCCCGTCTAGACCGACGGCTCACTTGCCCACGGGAGGCGGCATGGGCCGGGGCGGAACCGGGGGCACGGGCCAAGAGGCGCGGTTGGCATCCTGGTAGAGGCCGATCTGCTCCACCGGAATGGGCTGGAAGCCGAGTTGCCACGCCGGGGAATCGGCCCGCAGCCGGAAGTCGCCGTTGGCAGCATCCACGAAGTGCGGGTCCACGTTGGCCAGATTGTCCTCAAGCTGCACGAGATCGTGGACCTTGGCCTCGATGTGATCCCACCAATTCTCCGGCACCTCCTCGCTCTTGGCCATGCGCCGGATGTCCTCTCCGGAGCCGGGCCAGAAGATATTGCGCCGGACCACGTTGCCCTTGGGGTACTTGGGATCGTCCTGCAAGAGAGTGAGCAGTTGGGGGAACCGGGTGCTGTAGGGCGGCTCCAGGAAACGGATACCGCGCAACGTGCCCTTCTCGGTGGCCTCCTTGAGCCGACCGTCGAGATGGGGGCTCTGCCAGCCAAGGCCGCGCGCGTCGAGGTGCATGGCCATGGGGGAATCCACGAAGATGTTGTTCTCCACCACGTTGTCGCGCCCGCCGCCGAGAAAGACCGAGTAGGTGGTCTGGTAGAAGATGTTGCCCGCGATGGTGGCGGCGGCGAAGGAGTCGTCGAGATAGATGCTCCGGCAGGCGCGGCCCTGGCGCCCGTAGAGATGATGCAGGTAATTGTGGCGGATCACGTTGCCGCGCAGGGTCCAGTCGCGCCCGGCGTAGATGGCCCCGCAGTCGTTCGAGTCGGAACAGACACTGTGGATCTCGTTGTACTCGATGACATGGTCGTTGCCGCCGAAGATGATGGCGGAATGGGGCGCGTGGTGGATCAGGTTGTGGGAGGCACGCTGGCCGACCCCGCTGAAGACGATGGCCGGCCGGTACATGCGGTCCCAGCGGGCGTAGTCGTGGATATGGTTGTTCTCGGCGAAGTGCCCGGCGGGGGTCAGGGTCGGACGGTCGCCGCCGATCAGGTAGATGCTGCCGCCCCCCATGCCGTACATGTCGCAGCCAATGACCCCGTCGTCCTTGCCGCCGACCACGGTGACGGCATGCAGGCCCAGGTTGCGCAGCGTGCAGCCCTCGACCCGGCAATGCTCGCTGTCGGTCATGGCGATGCCCGTGCCGCGGGTGGCCTCGAAGAGCAGTCCCCGGAAGGTGACATGGGCCGTGCCAGCCAACGTGACTAGCGCGGGAGCGTGGGACACCTGCACCGTGGCCTCGGCGACCGGGACCGGCGGCCAGAAGTAGAGCATCCCATTGCCGTGGTCGATGTACCACTCGCCGGGCCGGTCGAGTTCAGCCAGAAGGTTGAATCCCCAGAACCACTGGCCCTGATGATAGCCATAGTAGTGGTAGGGGCGCTCGACCTCGATGACCCGACTCTCCGGGTCAAGGGACTTGATCCGGTGGCGTTGTTCGGCCCAGTCCCGGCACCAACTGCCGCAGACATAGGCATCCTTCTCCCCCACCCAGCGGCGGGGGTAGTCGCCCTCGTAGCGGAAGATGCCCTCGATGCTGCTCTTGTGGCCACGCACCTCGCGGACGGTCTTCCCCAAGGTCTCCTCGATCTGGATCTGGCTGCCCTCGGGACCGCTGGCAATCTCCATGGGGGTATCGTTGCAGAATACCTCCAGCCGTTCCGGGCAGACCGCGTCGGGCCGGGGGGCAACACTGCCCATGGTGTACTCGCCCTGCCCGTCCGCCCTGGCCACGAGGGCCTGGAGATGATTCCCCACATCCACGGAGTAGTCGCCATAGTGGTCGATGCCGAGGGCCTTGAGATCGGCCTGGACGACGTGTCCGCGGGCCTCGGCGGGCAAGCGGTCGAGAATGGCGGGATCGGTCACCGGTTGCCAGTCCTTCACGATCCGCCCGCCCGTGATGCAGGTCTGAGTGCCGCCCTCCCCCTGGTAGACGATGGGCGCTTCAGCGGTACCGGAATCCTCGGTCGTGAGCACCAAAGGCGCGAGGCGCTCATGGCGGCCGGCGGCGACCTCCACGGTCACGCCACCGGTTGGCAGGCCACTTCCCGCCTTGATCTGCCGGATCTCGTCACGGGCGCGTTCCAGGGTGGCGAAGGGACCATCGGTCCGGGCCTGGTTGGGCCGGGGAAGCCGTCCCGACCAGGCGTCGCTGCCAACCGGCGACACGTAGAGGGTCAGTCCCCCCTTGCCAGCTCCCACCGTCGCGCAACCGGTGAGCACAACCATGGCGCCAAGGGCATACAGACAACGGTTCATCCGGGGGTCTCCTGATCCAAATGGTGAATGGACAGCGGGCAGAATAGGGTCTCCGGCCCCGGATGCAAGGCGCGACTTGGTTGACCATGCCCTCTCCGGCAGGTATTAGTACTCTTTTGGTTCCAGCACAACTCCGTACACAAAGGTTGGATTCATGCAGATTCGTCGGCTCCTTGTTGCTTGTCTGGCTCTGGCCACGTTGGCTCCCGTTTTCGCCCAGGACGCGCCGAAGAAGATTCGCATTCTGGGGGTAGGGAACAGCTTCACCCAGAACGCCACGACCTACCTCACCAGCATCATCAACTCCGATCCCACCGTCAGCGCCGACGTCGGGGTGGCCTACATCGGGGGTTGCTCCCTGGAGCGCCATGTATCCGTGGCCAAGGCCTACGAGGCCAACCCGGACGACCCCAAGGGCAAGGCCTACAACTACATCCTGAATGCCAAGACCGTGAAGAAGGGCGTTCCGCTCAAGGAGATGCTCCTGGATGGCCCCTGGGACTACATCACCATCCAGCAGGTGAGTACGGGAAGCTGGAGGGAAGAGACCTTCTACCCCTACGCCCAGGAACTGGTCGACTACATCAAGAAGTACGCCCCCGATGCCACCATCGTGATCCACGAGACCTGGGCGCACCGGATCGACTGCCCCCGCACCAAGCAGTGGAACATGTCTCCCGAGGCCATGTACGAAAAACTGCACGCCAACTACGCCAAGATCGCGGGCGAGCTGGGCGCGCAGGTGATCCCCGTGGGTACCGCCTTCGAAAACGCCAAGCAGCAGCCCATGTGGCAGTATGCCCCGCCAGCCGACTTCGATTCGACCAAACTGGTCTTCCCCGAGTTGCCCGACCAGAGCAAGAGCCTGCACAACGGCTATTCCTGGCAGGCGGACCCGAAGGACAAGGACAAGAAGGTGCTGCGCATGGACGGCTTCCACGCCGGGCGCCCCGGACAGTACCTCGGCGGACTGGTGTGGTACGAATACTTCTTCCACAAGGACGCCCGGGACGTGCCTTACTACCCGCCCCAGATGACCGAGGAGCAGGCCAACTGCCTGCGCGAAGTGGCGCACGAGACCATGGCCGCCGCCCGCTGACAACCTGCCCCGACCCTCGCTGGCGAAACGCGACGGAGCCGCTACACTGATAGGGTGTGGCTTTTCCGGGCGGTGCCAAGCCGCCTTTGGCAGATCGTCTACCGAGGAGTCGAGGCATGCGTTTCCGCATCATTTCCGCCGCTCTGACGAGTCTGGGCCTGGCCTGGTTCTCCGCCGTTTCGCTGGCGGCTGGGGACCTGGCAACGGAGTTCGCCCAGCCTCCCGCTTCGGCCCGCCCCCATACCTGGTGGCACTGGATGAACGGGAACGTCACCAAGGAAGGCATCACCGCCGACCTGGAGGCGATGGCCCGGGTCGGAGTCGGCGGGGCGCAGATCTTCAATGCGCACTGCGGGATTCCCGAGGGACCGGTGGTCTTCAACAGCCCCGAGTGGCTGGCACTGGTGAAGCACGCCGCCAGCGAGGCCCAGCGGCTGGGCATCGAGCTGTGCATCCACAACTGCGCGGGCTGGTCGAGCAGCGGCGGCCCCTGGAACACGCCCGAGCACGGCATGAAGATCGTGGTCACCAGCGAGGTCCGGGCAGAGGGACCGACCCATTTCGAGGGCAAACTGCCCCAGCCGCCCATGAAGCTGGACTTCTACCGCGACATCGCGGTTCTGGCGTTCCGCACGCCCGCCGGCGAGCTGGTCAGCATGCGCGATGCCGCCCCCGAGGCGACGACCAGCAAGGGCACGGGCGACGCCAAGGTCGTGATCGACGGCAGTGCCGGTTCGACGGTGCAGTTGCTGCTGCCCAAACCGGGCAATCCCGCCTTCATCCAGCTTGCCTTCACCGAACCCTATCTGGCCCGGACTCTGGTCCTCACCCCCGCCGGCGACATGCGCGGGTGCCGCGGCCGGATCGAGGTGTCCGACGACGGCGAGACCTTCCGCAGCATCCAGGACTTCTCCCTGGGCCGGGGCGGGGTCGTGCGCACCTTCTCCTTTGCGCCAGTGTCCGCCAAGTTCTACCGGGTGACCTTCCTCTCCGCCGACAGCCGGATGAAACGCCTGCGCATCGGGGAGGTGGAGTTCTCCCAGAAGGTCGGCATCAGCGAACTGGCAGGCAAGACCTTCCTCACCCGCGAAGGCAACCTGAAGGAAGACACCGCGACCGAGGTCGACTCCGCCGCAGTGATTGGGCGCGACCAGGTGATCGACCTGACCGCCCGGATGGCCCCCGACGGCCAGTTGGCCTGGGATGTACCGGAGGGCAACTGGACGATCCTGCGGCTGGGCTACACCCCGAACGGCCGGGGCAACCACCCGGCCCCCGCCGCCGGTACCGGACTGGAATGCGACAAGCTGAGCAAGGAAGCCGCCCAGGCTCACTGGGATGGTATGATGGGCAAGGTGCTGGCCGAGCTGGGACCGCTCGCTGGCAATGTGAAGGCCGGGCTCAACAATGTCCTCATCGACAGCTACGAGGTGGGTACCCAGAACTGGACTCAGGGCTTTGCCGAGGAGTTCCGCAAACGGCGGGGGTACGACCTCACCCCCTTCCTCCCCGCCTTCACGGGCCGGGTGGTCGAGAACCCCGAGGTCACCGAGCGGTTCCTGTGGGATCTGCGCCGGACCATCGCCGACCTCTTCGCCGAGAACTACTCCGGCCAGTTCGCCGAAATGGCCCACCGGGCGGGTCTGCAGTACTCGCTGGAGCCCTATGGCAACAGCCCCTCCGACGATCTCCAGTACGGCAGCTACTGCGACATCCCGATGAGCGAGTTCTGGGTCGGCAGCGGCACCAATCCCGGTAACGCCAAGCTGGCGGCCTCCGTCGCCCACGTGTATGGCCGCAAGTACGTTGGTGCCGAGTCCTTCACCGCCGCTCCCGAGGCCGGACGCTGGCAGCAGCACCCCTACTCGCTGAAGGCCCAGGGCGATGCCGCCTACTGCGCCGGCGTGAACCGGATCATCTACCACCGCTATGCCCACCAGCCCTGGCTGGACCGCCTGCCCGGCATGACCATGGGGCAGTGGGGAACCCACTTCGACCGGACCAATACCTGGTGGGAAGTGGGCGGTCCCTGGCTCACCTACCAGGCCCGCTGCCAGTACCTCCTCCAGGAAGGGCTCTTCGTGGCGGATGTCTGCTTCTACTGCGGCGAGGATGCGCCAAACGGCCTGCGCGGCGGCGGCCTGCCCAAGGGCTTCGACTACGACGGCTGCGACACCGGTGCGATTATGCAGATGACCGTGAAAAACGGCCGTATCGTCCTGCCCTCGGGCATGAGCTACCGGGTTCTCGCCCTGCCGAACGGGAAAACCATGACCCCCGCCGTGCTGCGCAAGATCGGCGAACTGGCCAAGGCGGGCGCGACCATCGTCGGTCCGAAACCCGTGAAGTCCCCCAGCCTCAGCGGCTACCCCGCCTGCGATGCCGAAGTGAAGACTCTGGCGGACGCGATCTGGGCCGGGGGCGTGCGCGATCAGTCGCCCAGCGACGCCCTGGCCGCGCTGGAGCTCAAACCCGATTTCCTCTGCACGACCGAGGGGGCGCGAGTCACCTTCATCCACCGCTCCGTGGACGGAACCGACATCTACTTCGTGGCCAGCCAGAAGACGGTGGCGGACGAGGTGGACTGCACCTTCCGGGTGGCAGGCAAGGCGCCCGAACTGTGGCACCCCGATACCGGCAAGATGGAACGGGCCCCTATCTACACCGAACAAGACGGTACCACCAGCGTCCGCCTGCGCTTCGACCCGGCGGGATCGGTCTTCGTCGTTTTCCGGCAGGCGGCCACCGGCGACCATGCGGTGGCCGTCCGCAGCACGGTCACCGAGACGACAACGAAACCAGTCTACGAAGTGAAGGTCCTCAAGGCCGAATACGGGGCCTTTGCCGAAGAGGTACCCCCGGAATGCGTGGACGTGACGGCCATTGTCCAGACTGCCGTCAAGGCAGGAACCCGCCGCATCCAGGCTGGCAACAGCTTGGCTGGCGACCCGGCTCCCAATGTGGAGAAGGAGATGAAGATCGACTATCTCCTGGA
>QKCY01000077.1 GCA_003245525.1 Victivallales bacterium
ACAGCGGCTCCACCGCCACCGGCGTCACCTATCGTCACGACCAAGATCCCCCGAACCAGAAGTAGCCAGGAAACCACATCCATGCGGGGTACGGAACCTATGCGAAACACGGGACATTCCCTCCGGAGCGCGGGGCTGGCGCTCCTGCTCCTTCTGGCCGGTAGCGCCTGGCTGCGAGCGGCAACGGTGATGGTCTGCGATGTGGACGTGCGCCGCCTCGCGGTCGGTGCCACGGTCGAGTTGCCCGTGCAAATCTCGGGCGTCGTGCCCGACTCCTTCGGGGCGTTCGTCCTGGACTTCGCCTACGACACCGCCGGGCTGCGCTGGGAGGGAGTCAGCCGGGGGGAAATGCTGGCGGCGACCGGTTCCACCACCAGCCCGTACACCCCCTATCTCTGGGCCCTGGAAGCCAGCCACGATGCCGCCACCGGACGCCTCCGCGTGGCAGGCATGATTCTGGGCGACGATCCCGGCGACAACACACCCGCCGGCATGGCCGCCGCCCGCGTACCCAGTTCCGCAGGCGTTCTCCTCAAGCTTCAGTTCACTCTGCTGGCCACCGATGCGGCTTCGGTCGAGCTGGTCACCGGAACCGCCGACGGGCGTTGCGCCCTGGTCTGCGACGACGACGTCGCCGAACCCACGGACGATTGCCTGGTGGACGGCGGGGTGATCGTCGATGGTACCCCGAACTGGTGGGCGCTGGACCATTTCGGCGATCCCGAATGGGACCCGGACCGGGACGATGACGGGGATTGGCGTACCAACGCCCGCGAGTACGAGGAGGACACCGATCCCACCGTGATCGACCAGCGGCTCTCCTTCCAGCCTGGCTGGAATCTCCTCGGCTTCTGCGTCCTGCCAACGGAATCGCCGGCCGACTGGGTGGCTGGCGTCAACGCCGCCCAAAGCCGGGAACGCAGCGACCTCCTCTCCGGTACCGTGTACTATTTCGATCCCCTCACCTTGCGGTATACCGTGCCCACCGCCTTCGAGGCGGGGAAGGCCTACTGGTTCTATGCCTTCTCCGCTGGCGATGTCCAGTTCCAGGGAACCCCGGTCCCCACCGACTACACGCTGTCCGACGAGTTCGGCTGGCAGCCGGTGGCCCTGCCCGAACGCCTCTCGTTGACCGATCTGGGAACAGACACGGACCACTGTGTCGGCTGGAACGCTGGCACCCAGGAGAACGAGGCCGTAGGCACGGCCGTGGAGCCGATCAGCGGGTATTGGCTCTATCGCCCGCAGCGGCGCTAGTCGGCGGAGCCAGTTCGAGAGCCGGGGCGGTATGGCGCTGCCCCGTATCGTCGATGGCCGTCAGGGTCAGGCGCACCGGTTGCTTGGGATCGATGGGGACGAGGAATTCCAAGGGCCAGAAGTCGCGGGTGAGGATCTGGCTGGTGCCGTCCTGTTCGAGCAGTAGTTCGGCGCGGCGGGCCAGACTGCCCTGATGGTCGCTGTAGATGTGGGCAAAGGCGCGGTCGGGACCAAAGCCGATCCAGTTGGCCCGCACGGTGCCGGCAACCGAGTCGGTCTTGACCTCCGCCGCGTAGCTGGCGGGCTGGACCGGACGGGCGGTGGCGCGCCGCCAGGCATGCGGTGGTTGCAGCCCCTGCAAACGAACCACGGTCAAGCCATTGCCGGAAACCGGCACCCGGAAGACCCCGTTCCGGGGTGCCAGGCTGACTTCCGGGCCGCCGTTGCAGCGATAGGTGGCCGACTCGATCGCCCCCGCCAAGCGGTCCAGGTCCAGGGAGACCCGCGTCCGCAGCGGCGCATCGGCGGTATTGGTCAGGAAGAGATACATGGCATCCGCGTCGTACCCGGCCAGCCAGTTCAGTTCGGGCTGGGCGATCTCGACGCCCGCGCGGGGTAGCCAGGGCCAGATGCCCTCCCGACCATACACGGTGCCAGGTTGATGCCCGAAAAGCCGGTTGTCGAACCACACATAGCCGCACTGCCGCGCCGCCGGGAACTGGATCGCGCCAGCGGACCGCACTTCGAGATCGGTCACGAGATAGTCGGCCAGCATCATCAGGAAACAAGGGATATGATGCCAGTAGATACCGCTCACGTCCGGCCCCTTGCGGGCGTAGTCAGGGCTCTCGGTCAGGTCGGTGAAATCGGTCCGGTAGTAGCCGGGATAGGTGCCCCAACGGCCCAGCGTGGAGTTGTGGGCGGCGGTGACGAAGAGAGGCTCGGGCACTTGCTGGTGGAGCCGCAGCAGATGGGGAGCCCAGTTGGCCATGATGATGTGGGCGCAGGTGCCGCTACCCCGGCGATAGGTGGTGGGCTGCTCGATGCCGAGCCCGACCACGCTGGGCAGCCAGCCGGGGACCCGCTTCTCGGGCACCGTCAGATAGTCCAGCTCCGGGGTATGCAGAGGATGGTCGCCGGTCATGGGCGGCCAACCGAGGAGGAAGAGTTCGGGCCCCTTGAACCAGCACCAGCCATTGGTGCGAGTCCGGTTGCCGACATTGATCGTCATTTCGCCGGGCACCACCGTGGGCCAAGTGTAGAGGCCAGCAATCATCCGACGGGCAATCTCGGCAGCCATCCGCGCCAGGGCCGGGTCGCCGGTAGCCTCGGCCACAGCCAGCAGGCCGCGCCAGTTGCCAATGTGGCTGATCTGGAAGAAGTGGGGGCGGGGAATCTCCTTGGTCTGCCGGTCCAGATAGGTACGGGCGTAGTCCAGGGCGTCCACGCGGGCTTGATCCAGGTACTGCTGGTCGCCGGTGGCGCGATAGGCGGCCAGGGCGTCGTCCATCGGGCTCAGACTCGGGGTGCGGACTGGATTGCCCTCGGCATCGAAGGCGAGGTCGCGGAAGGCCGGGGTGTAGCCGCCAGCCATCTCCCAGGCCGAGAGACGCACCGCGGCACCATACGTTCCCGTCGGCCGCCCCACCTCGAACCGGCCGTAGCGACCGGAGTTCTGCGGATCGGCCCCCACGTGGCAACTGGGACGGGAGAGCAGGAAGGCCAGGGCCGGAGCCGCCCGCCGGGCGAGCAGATCGTCGTCGCCGGTCAGCAGCGCCGCCTCCACCAGAGCCAAGGGGGCAGCATGGGTGACCGTGTTGCGGGATTCGATGTTCCAGAAGCCCATCTGGGCCGGGGACCAGCCCGTGGCATCGTCGTCGGCCAACAGGTCGATCACGTTCAGCAGGGCCTGGGTCAGGCTCAGATCATGGTTCTGCCTATAGTCGCGCAGGTGGCAGAGCCGCTCGGTCACGGTGCGATAGGCGGCGAACCAATCGGTGGCCTGGGCCACCAGCCGCAGATGGCCGGAAACGCTCTCGCCCGCCGCGAGGACACTGCCCTGGCCACCGGGGATCACCAGCCAAGCGGAGGGCTGGGCCTCGCCGTGGCCGTCCACCAACTGGAAACCGGCTTCGAACTGGGAGCAATCCGGCCACGCCTTGGGCAGATCCGCCGGATCGATGGCCACCCCGAGGGTACAGGGCCCGGCAAGCTGGACCGTGGCCATGGGCGTGGCGGTCAGCTCGGTCGGGATCAGCTCGGGCTTCACCGGCAGCCGCCGGTAGGCGAAGAGGAAGGGGCAGGTGATCTCCTGCACGGCGTCGCGGGCGATGGGGGCCGTCGCCGCGTAGCGCAGACCGTAGGTTCCGTCGGTACGGGGAGTGAAGGTCAGCGAGAGCGCGGGAAAGGGATCGTTCGATGCCAGTTCCCACCGGGCCGTGACCGTTCCGGCCGCGCATTCGCCGGTCAGTTCGACCGCGTTGCCCTCCTGGCGGCAGGTGACCGGGCAAGCGGCGAGCAGTTTCCCGCATTGTTCGGGATCGCCGGTCGCTGCCGTCATGCGGGTCTGGTAGCTGGTCGGCCCATGGGTGATCGTGAAGGGCTCTCCCGCCACCTGCCAGTTCACCAGAATGCCGGCGTTGCGTCCGGCGACCTCGAGGCCTTCCTCGGCAACCAGCACGTCGTAGGCCTCGGGCCGAGCTGGCAGGATGGTCTGCCAGGCATCGCCCTGGCGGACTTCGGCGCGGAGCATGACCAGGGATCGCCCGTCCTGCTCCCCTTGGGTGAAGACCAAGGCCACGCGGTCGTTGGCGATGCGGGCCAGTTGCTGCCCGGTGTCGCGGGAGGGAGCGGTGGTCTTGGCCACCACCGGTTCGGGCGAGGCCAGCGGTGCCACGGTGGCCGCCTGCAGGGCAGCGGCGGACGTCGGCAAAGCCGTGCCAACGGGAACCAGAGCCACGGCATCGGCCCGGCTCCACGGCGTCACGGGCACCAGCGCCACCAAGGCGGGACCGGCGGGTAGCGTGAAGACCCCGCCATCCTCCCAGATCCACTCCGGGCCATCGGGCTTGCCCACCGCATGGGCCCCGAACTCGGCCTGCGAACGCTTGCCGTTGATCTCCACGGTGAACCGGCGCAACCCCGGGCGGTCCTTGGGGAAGTCCTTCGCCCGGACCCAGAGCTGCCAATCGCCCGCAGCCGGGACCGACACGAAACCAACCGCCGGAAGAACGGCCTTCGGGTCGGGGGCAAGCAACGCCTGCTTGCCGATGGCCCCGGCTTCGTCGATCACCCGCCAGTCGCCGCTGAACGGCAAGGCTTCGGCCTGGAGAACGATAGGCTGGGGGGCCGCCGACAGAAAAACAGGCAACAAGAGGATAAGGGGCACAACACGCACAGGCTATCTCCTGGTTGGATGTGGGAAACAAAACATGGCGCGCCTTCGCGGATGGGCAAGCTGCTGGTCTTTCGCCAAAACCGAGGCACATTCGGAGGCAGGCAAACAGGCAGACCATGAACGACTCCCCTCCCCTCCATATCAGCCCGGACGCCGACACCATCGCCGCCTTCGCCACGGCGCTCGGTGGCGCGGTGGCCGTGATCCGCATTTCCGGTCCCCAGGCGGTGGCTCTGGCCCAGCAGGTCTGGGCGGGGCAAGCCCCCCTGGCCTCGCCTCCCTTCCGAGCCCTGCGGCTGGGAACCGCGCGCAACGCGCACGGCCCGCTCGACGGCGAGGTGCTGGCCGTCCACATGCCGGGACCGCACAGTTTCACCGGCGAGGACGTGGTGGAACTGCACTGCCACGGCGGGGCGTTAGGGGCTCGGCTGGTGCTCCTGGCCCTGCTCGATGCGGGTTGCCGCCATGCGGACCCCGGCGAGTTCACCAAGCGCGCTTTCCTCAACGGGCGGCTCGATCTGACCCAGGCGGAGGCGGTGGCCGACCTGATCGGCGCGCAGAGCGAATCGGCCCTCCATCTGGCCAACCGCCAGCTCGGCGGCCTGCTCGGCAGGCGAGTCGGCGAACTGGACGCCCAACTGGCCGACCTCCTGGCCGAGGTGGAATCGCGCCTCGATTTCGCCGAGGAAGACCTCGACTGGCAATCGGCGGCAAGTGTCCGCTCCGGGCTGGAAGCAGCCCTGGCTGCCTGCCGGGCCCTACTGGCTTCCCAGGCCGAAGGCGAAATCCTGCGCCAGGGCATCGTGCTCGTGCTCGCGGGCTCCCCGAACGTGGGCAAGTCCAGCCTGCTCAACGCCATTCTGGGGCGCGACCGCGCCATCGTCACCGACATTCCCGGCACCACCCGCGACACCCTGGAGGAGTTGGCCCACATCCGGGGCATCCCCGTGCGCCTGGTGGATACGGCGGGCAT
The DNA here is from genome assembly GCA_003245525.1 of Victivallales bacterium. Taxonomy (GTDB): domain Bacteria; phylum Verrucomicrobiota; class Lentisphaeria; order Oligosphaerales; family Lenti-02; genus Lenti-02. The sequence continues at coordinate 5,628 of QKCY01000077.1, forward strand.
TCGCGAAGCCGACGATCTCATCGAACGTAGCGGCATCGAACGCAGCCGGGCGAGCATCCGCCAAGCCCAAGTGGTGCTGTGGATCGTGGATGGATCGGCCCCCTACGCTCCCCAGGCCTGGAAGCCGGAGGAACACCACGTTGCCGGTCCCGTGCTGGTGGTGGCGAACAAGTGCGACCGGGAGGTCTGCGATCCGCCTGCCGATGCCATCCGCACCTGCGCCTTGACCGGCCAGGGACTGGATGCCCTGTTCGATGCCATCGAGCGGGCCGTCTGGCAGACCCCGCACCACCGCGAGTCGGAAGTGGCGGTGAGCGCCCGGCATGGCCACTGCCTGCATGACGCCGCCAGCGCCCTCGCCGACGCCACGGCCGCCCTCGACCACGAGGAATGGGAACTGGTCGCCGCCGCCCTGCGCGCCGCTCTGGCCGCGCTGGGACGGATCACCGGGCGGACCGCCGACCCCGACATCCTGGACACCATCTTTGCCCGTTTCTGCATCGGCAAGTAACCGGAGACACCCCATGGACCCGACGCGCATCTCCGCCTGCACCTACGCCGTTCGTCTGGAGCCGCTCGACACTACGTTCCAACTGCTGGTTGATGCCGGGTGCCGGAAGGTCGATCTCTGGGGCGGCGCGCCCAACTACTCGAACGATCCCGCCGAATGCGACGTTCATGCGCTCAAGGCCAAGGCCGACCGCTATGGTCTGACCATCGCCAATCTCGGTACCTATCCGGGGCGCAAGATCGCCGACGTGGGCTATGCGGCGGAGATGCTGGAGATGACCCGCGCCATCGACAACGCGGCGGTGCTGAGCTCCCGTTCCATCCGGGTCTGCCCGGGACACGGCGAGGACCCGGCCATCGTGGACGGCCTGGTCCCCTTCTTCCGCGAGGCGGCGGCCTACGCCAAGGCCAAGGGCGTCTACCTGGGCATGGAGAATCACAAGGGCAGCATCGCGGGCAATCCCGATGTGGTCATGAAGTTGGTCCGGGCGGTGGATTCCCCCTTCTTCGGGATTCTCTACGAGCCGGCGAACCTGATGGCCTGCGAGGTGGACTACCGCGAGGCGTACAGCGTCTTCAAGGGCTGGATCACCCATGTCCACGTCAAGGACAGCCACTGGACCGACCACGGCTACGAGCGCACCATGTTCGGCGAAGGCGACATCGACTGGGCCTGGTGCATCGCCACCCTCGACGGCGGCGGCTACACCGGCGACTATGCTCTCGAATACGAGGTGGAGAAGGTGCTGCCCATGGCCGATGGACTGCCCCTCTGGGTCCAACGGTTCCAGGCGCTCTAGCCCCAGCCGAGACGATCCGGAGAAGCCACGAGCTCCCTGGAGCGGTCGTTGGCCGCAACCAAAGGGGGTTACTCGCGCTGAGACGCGGAGGCGCAGAGGAAATGCAGGAAAGGGGACTGCTTGGCCGGGAAGTCTCCCAAACTCTTCTCTGCGCCTCTGCGCGAGGGTTTCCTAGCGGAGTCGGCGGATAGTGATACGGAGGGCTCGGGGCGACCGTTGGTCGCGACCAGAACCCTCTTTCGGCCTGAAGGGCCATGGTAACAGAGCCCGGGGCAAAGCGCAGCGTCGCCCCGGGTTGCGCCCGTCCCAAAGGGCAGGCCAGCGGCCTGCGGCTTCCCGGGCCGACGGCATCCACCGCAGGCATTCAGCCTGCCAGACCGGGAGGGACGTCTTCCTGGGGCGTTGCCCCAGGCTCTGCTCCTCTGCCCCTGCGGGGCGAAGGGAGAAATGCCTTGGAGCCAAGAGGAATGATCGATTACCTAGGCTCTCATCATATTTAATACAAACCACTTACACAACACACCCTCTCGACAGAACAAGATTCTGGATGATGGTAGATCGAACGACACGGAATGGGGCTGGGACCGAAGCAAAGCCACCCACGGGAGCTATGTCCTGTCCCGCAGAGGTCGCGGTCCATCACTGTCCCCTTTCGTGAGTTTGGTGGGATTCGTGGCCTCTTGCGGAACGTTCCGCACATGGGAGCTACGCCGGAATGGCGAGGAACTCCTGGCACATGGCGTCGATGGCGTCCTGGCGGTGGCCGGCACCGACGGGGTCGCCGTACCACTTGGGCAGGAAGCCGCCCTGCGGGGTGCCGAGTTTCTCGGCCAGCTTGTGGCAGTAGGCCCGGATGTCGGCGAGGCTGCCCCGGCACATGGTGGCTTGGATATCGACGGGACACCAGAAGGCGATCTGGCCCGCGTACTGGGCTAGGCGGTCGAGGCCCATGTTCTCCTGCTGGTCCATCTGGATCACGTCGAGACCGATCTCGATGAAGTCGGGCAGGATGTCGAGGATGTAGCCGCAGCTATGCAGAAAGGTCTGGAGTCCGGCGGCCTTGGCGGCGGCGTAGACGCGGGCGTAGGCGGGCTTCCAGAACTCGCGCCACTTCGCGGGAGAGATCATCAGGCGGTCCTGGAGCCCCCAGTCGTCGCAGAAGATGAAGCCATCCGCCTGGGCCTCGCGGTAGCGTTCGATGGCGTAGAGATTCATCTCCACCAGCACGTCGATCAAGGCGCGGAGCTCGTCCGGGTTGGTGTAGATGTCCGTCCAGGTGTTTTCGAGTCCCCGCACGAAGTGAACGCGCTCATAGAGGGAAATACCGTTGGCGAGGAGATACTGGTCGCCCGCCCGCTCGCGGGCTCCGGCCAACTGGCTCCAGCGGCTCTCCAGACGGATGTCCGGCACCTTGGCGGGATCGAACTCGGCCCAGTCCTTGATGGGATACTCCTTCACCTCGCCCAGACGGCAGACGCCGATGTTCTCCCAGACAGCCCCCCACTCGTCCACCCCGGTGCTGGGCCGAGCATCGGGGCTCGGGGTCATGCCCACGCCCGCGAAGTCGTTGCCGTAGGAGGCGGGAAAGGAACGGGGTAACCGGTCGGGTCCGGTGAAGGCCACGGTGGCGGTCACGACTTGGCGAGGCGTCATCATGGTGCTTGTAACTCCCAACATGGCGGCTCTGGCTGCACAGTTCCGGCCAATCTGCATCAATGTCCCCAACTCCGGGACAACTGCCCGAATCGCGGGATTCTCCCCGCTGTCACCCCGAACCGACCTACGTTCTCGTCTTGGCCACCAAGCCTTGCATAAGCTGGAGTGCCGCAACAACCACCGGGCCACCCAGTGGGTCCTTGGCAAGGACATCAAGGGGAGCTTGGCCAAAGTGCAACCCGCTTGGGGTTAGCATGTTGACCCTGGCTTGGCCCGCGCCTGGTGCCGCCGGTCGCTTCTCCAGCCATGGCCCGATCTGCTCGGCAACGGCTCTGCCGGTGCGGAGCAGGTTCGCTATCGGCTCATCAAGGGAATGGTCTGGGGCATCCCAAACTACTCCTGCGCCACTGTAACTGAAGTAGCGCGCGCTCCCATCGGCATAGGCGACCACAATATCGAGTCCATCGGGCAATCCCACTTCCACCACCACCCCCAAGACATCCTTGGCTTCCGTAGCCTCTGGGGAAATGCCGGCTTCACGCAGGAAGTGCCACGCCTGAGCATAGTGACGGGATTCCAATCCTGGCATGGCCAGAATGTTACGAAATTGAGCAATCGCCTCCGGCGCACGCTTGGACTCCAGATGCTCCCGGGCGGTGGCAAACGAAAGCCATGGCTCGTCACGAGCCGGAGTTGCCTCGTTGGGCCATGCCGAGATCGGAAGGTCACCGAAAAGGACCTCACGAATTGCAGGTTCCCGCCGTTTCTTTCCGAACAGTCCGAACATGTCTCCTCCTTGTTCCTGGTCAGGGAGCGAATTCCCGGGCGACTTCGAGGGCGATGCGGACCCACTCGTGGAGCCGGTTGGGCTCGCGGTTGCAGGTGTGGGTGTCCTTCATAATGATATCGGTGATACAACCGCGGGTGCGTTCGCAGAAGGATCGGATTTCGGCGCGGACCCGATCCGGCTGCCAGGTGGTGGCGGCGATGATGGCCGGGTTGGGCTTCCAACTGAACACGTAGCGGTCCTGGAGGATGGCGGCGCTCTGCTCGATGTCCGCCCAAGGGCTGATGGAGATGCGCCGGAGATTGCGGATGCGGCAGACCGCGTCGAGCTTGCGGTGCAGGGGTTCGCAGCAGCCATAGTTGGCCAACCCGAAGCGTTCGAGGAACTGGCGCTCGTAGGTCAGGGCGAACTCCTCGTGCATGGCGGGGGAGACTTCGGAGAAGATCTGGGCGGTGGCCATGGCCCAGAGGTCGCGGCAGCGGACCGGACCGCCCGCGTAGTCGGCGGCGGGAAGTTGGCGGGTGTAGCCGACACCGCCGGAGCCGTTGTAGTGATTCCGGTTGTTCAGTTGCAGCGCGCCCTGGGCCTCCAGTGCCTCGATCTCGGCAACTCTTCCGGCCAGGAGCTTTCCCATCACCGCATGGACCCACTCGGGCCGCTCGATGAGGTCGAGATAGAGCTGGTCGATGCCGCGCCAGAGAGCGAATTGGTCCATGGGTGCCCAGCCGATGTGTCCGCCCCAGCCCACGGTAAGCCGCACGTCCAGAATGCCCGCGAAGATCTCGCGGAGGCGGGCTTCGTCCTGCCGGGTCTTCGCCCAGTCCACCGTCACCTCGGGGATGCGGATCTGCTCGATATCCGACTCCGCGACCAGCACCGGGTCGATGTGGTAGGCCCCCTTCTCGAGGTCGGCAGCGGTGCGGGCTGCCTGGATGCCGTAGCCGGTGTTGCGGATGGCGATGGGACAGTTCACGACGGCCTCGAACACGTTGTCGTCGCGCAGATGCTCCCAGCAATAGAGCCGGGTGCGCAGATCGCGCTCCAACTGGCGGGCCAGGGGATGCTCGCAGACCATTGTCCAGTCGGCGGCGAGTTCGCTCCAGGAACCCTCGGGGAAGACGAGAACCAGGGGGCGGGTCCGTTCCAGATCGTTGTGCCGGGCCCAGAGGTCCGCCTTCTCGGCCTGTTCGGGCAAGGCGGCGATCTCGGCGACACGCCGGGCCAGTTCGCGCAGAACGTGCAGATCCTGGGGAGAAGGAAGATCGCTCACGGTTCGTCCTTTCCAACGGTGGCGGAATACGTCATAGGCTGGCATGGCAATCCGCAAACACAAGCTTCGTGGCATGGAAACGCTTGACAGGGCGGTCTGGCGGGCTACTCTGCGCGGCTGGTCGCCACAACGAATCCTGGCCCGGAGTCGCCCATGAGTGCCGCCGCAGAGCGCGTGGATCGGTCTTGCTTCCTCTACCGTACCGGCAAGCCCCACAATCCGCAGATTGCCCATCTTGCCGAGACGCACAGTCTGCCAGCCACGGCGGGCTATCTCTTCACCGAACTGCTGGCCGGACGGAAAGACCCGGACACCCGGCAGATTCTGACCGCCCTGCACGCCCACCGGGAGACCGATCCCGCGCGCGAGACCTACGGCTGCCTGAAGTGGTACCTTGAATCGTCCCGGGTCTACGACACCAACGCCTCCTTCTTCGTCTGCACCCCGCTGGCGGGCATCTGGCTCAAGTGCCGGGACCGGCTTGACGAGGCGGAACTGGCCGAGTTCCGCGCGATCTTTGCCGACGTGCTGCCCTGGTTCACGCACATGGCGCAGAGCCCCAGCCTGTTCTATCCGAACAAGTGCATCAGCGATGCGGTCATGCTGCTGACGGCAGGCCATGTCCTCGGCGATGCCGGGGTGATCGAACAGGGCCGCGACTTCTGCCGTCGCTACTTCGACTACTACCGGCGGCGGGGCACGGGCTGGGGCGAGGACCATTCGCCCTGCTACACCAAGGTCATTCTGGAAATGACTCTCCTGGCCATGGCGCTGGAGGGTTCCGGCGACGTCTACGACGCGGCGCGGGGTATGACCGACGCGATCATGGACTGGGCCGACTTCCACGACGGCCTGGATGCGGTGCCCAGCATCCGTGGCTACAACTTCGCCGCCAACATCGAAGTGAAATACGGCATCGCTCCGCTCTTCGGTCCCGAGCAGGAGCAACCGCTGAGCAGTCTGCTCGGTGTCCTGAAACAGGTGACCGGCTACCGTTGGGATCGCGCCCCGTTGCGGGTGCCGCGCCAGCGCCGCTGGCGCACCTTCGACGCGCACTACAGCACCAGCTACATCGGCGAACACGCGCGGTTGGGCACACTCAGCGCCTATCCGCTGATGCCCAACTCCTACATGCACGACGGCTGGGGGCTGGGCTGGCAGAGCAAGCCCTGCGTCTTCCAGGTGCCCGGCCAGGAGTACGGTATTCTCCAGTGGCTGACCGAGGACGACGAAGGGATCGTCCGCAAGCACGAATCGGGGACCGGCATGCACGAATGGGCCAGCCGCCACCTGTTCAAGCGCCTGAGCTTCCATGCCGAGGTGGAGTTCGTCGGCCATCAGGACGGCGGAGCGGCCATCGTCTGCCGCGAGATCCACCGTCTGCATTCGCCCACGCGGCGGCTGGTGGACCGTTGGCGGCTGGCCAAGGGGGCCGGTTGCCTGTTGGTGGATGGCGCGGAAGCCGGAAGCGAAGTGCCGCCGGGCCATTGGCTGGTCATCGACTACGGCACCTGTGCCGTGGCGATCCAGGCCCTCTCCTGCCGGCCTCCCCAGCCGGAGGCCGACGACGAGAATCCCCAGCGCCGCACCACCGGGGCCATCGGCCAGTTGCCGTTGCGGATCGAACGCGAGGGAGACGAGATTCACCTCAATCTCGTCCTTGCCGAGGGCAACGCGGGCGTGCTGACCGAACCCCTGCTCTTCACGGGCTGGGCCATCGCGCTCCTGGACCGGCCCGAAGACGTGGCCAAACTGCGCGTGGAGGAGTCCTTCCGCGAGGACGGGGAGATTCCCCGCACCTACGGCGAACTCATCCGCAGCGTCTCCCTGACCACGCCCGACGGAGTCCTGAAACTCGAACGGGACATGTTGGCCAAGACCACCTGCCGGTGGCTGGACGGGAAGCCCTTCGCTGGCAGCGACCAGTAGGTCTTCAGGCCTGGTGGTCGCGCTGGTGGTTGGCCCGGTACATCTTCACCCGTACACGCTCGACGGTGACGAGGCCTTCCTGCATCATGCCGTCAACCACCGGCACGAAGGCATCGATCCGTTCCGGGGTGTCGACGATCTCGATGACGATGGGCAGGTCCTCCGAGAGGCGCAGCACCTTGGCAGTATGCAGGTGGCTGTCCGCGCCGAATCCCATGATGCCCCGCAGCACGGTGGCCCCGGCCATCCCGCGTTTCCGCGCCTCCAGGACAATCGCCTCGTACAGGGGCAGATGCCCGTGGCGGTCGCTCTCGCCGATAAACACCCGCAGCAGTTCCGCTTCCGATGGCAGTTCCATGGTGCTCGCTCCCTATGGTTGGGTCACAGCAGCCGTCCCAGGGCCAGGCCGACGAAGAACAGGACAATACCGACCCCGTTCTGCAGCAGGATGTTGCCCGCCCCCCGGACATACTCGCCATCGGCCAGCAACTGGCTGCTTTCCGAGATGAAAGTGGAGAAGGTGGTGAAGGCACCCATGAACCCGGTCAACAGGCACGCGCGCACCTCGGGCGAGATGGTCATCCGTTCGGTGCTGGCCGCCCAAATTGTGCCGAACAGCAGGCAGCCCAGGGCATTGACGCTGACGGTGCCCCAGGGGAACGTGCCTCCGGCCCAGCGCTGGACCAGGCTGCCCAGCCCGTAGCGGGCGAGGGTTCCGCAAGCCCCGGAAAGGCCAATCAAGACAAGTTTCGATCCCATGACGGTCGTCTCCGCTCGTATCACTGCCGAAGGGATAGGCATGGCTTCGGCATAGGGTTTCCGCTCCCGAGTCGTGGGGTTCGTCGGCAGGAGGGGAAACAAAAACTCCTGCCGAACGAATCCGTTCCGGCAGGAGTCATCAGCCTGGCAGGCGGTTGGGTTCCGGGGGACTCCATCCCCGCATGTTCCCCGTAACATACCCGAAGGAAGCCACGCGGCAAGAACACCGCGCCAGCCGTTTGCCCATCTCGTCTAGGGCAGGATGGAACGCAGGGAGTCGGCCACAGCCTGGGCCCGGTCCTCGCGGGACAGATCGTTCAGGCGCTTGCAGAAGGGCTCGACGGTCACCGGGCCGTCGTAGCCGATCTCCGCCAGGACGCCCATGAAGCCCGCCAGGTCGATCACGCCGGTCGCCCCGGGCAGGTCGCGGGTGTTGTCGAGCTGCTCGTCCACGGCGACACCTTGGGGGGCATCGTTCACATGGACCAGGACGATGTCCTCGTTGCGCAACTGGCGCAACTCGTCCAGCGTGCCGCCGGAGGTGTACCAGTGCCAGGAGTCGAGCAGGATGCCCACGTTTGGCTGGCCGATGGCATCGCGCAGTTCGAGCAACTGCGGCAGCGTATGCACGAACTCGCAGCGTTTGTCCCGGCGGGAGGTGGCGGGACCGACGAATTCGAGGCCAAACCGCAAGCCATGGTCGCCCAGCACCTCGGCAACGCTACGGAGCCGGTGGGCATGACGCCGGAAGTTCTCGCGGTAGGTAAGGGCATCCGAGGCGGGACGCAGCCAGGTGGCGCAACGGGTGCAACCGAGAGCCTGGGCCCGCTCCGCGAAAGCCGGCAGCTTCTCCAGCCCGTCGCTAAACGCCGGATACGCTTCGCGGAACTCCACGGGCAGGCCAACCGAACCCATGCACAGGCCGAGAGACTGATAGAGGGCCAAGGTCTCCTCGACCGGCTCGTTCACCTGGGGATCGACGCCGACGAAACCCGCCCGCTGGGCCAGAGGCAGGACCTCCGCCATCGGGCCGCCAAGCCCAACTGCTCCGGGGCACAGATTGCCGAACATGGTAGCTCTCCTAATTGCCGCGACAACATGGCACTACATACAGCATACAGTGACAGGTGCCACTATGCCATTCTGGATTAGCCACAAAAGAAAAATGCCCCGCAACCAGTGGCAGCGGGGCATCGGGAAGGAGCGGAGACTACTCGTTGTTCTCCAGGCCGTCCTCTTCGAGCATCAGGCGAAGCTTCTCGAGGGCCTGGTTCTGGATTTGCCGCACGCGCTCGCGGGTGCGACCGATGGTCTGGCTGACCTCTTCCAGGGTCCGGGGACGCTCGCCGTTGAGACCGAAGCGCAGGTTGAGGATGGTGCGCTCGCGCTCGTCCAGCCGGTCGGTGAGGGCCAACATGTGCTTGAGGGTCTCCTCGTCCTGGACGATCTCGTCCGGAGAGACGGTCTTCTCGTCGGGGATGATGTCCCGGAATTCGCCGTCCTCGCCGTGCTGGATGGGATCGTGGAGGGAGATGGTGGTGGTCTTGCCGAGGCGCAGGCCGGTGACCGTCCGCTCGGTGAGGTTCACCTCCTTGGCGATCTCCTTGTCGGTGGGTTCGCGCCCGAGCTGCTCGGTGAGCTTGGTACGGGCCGCCTGGATCTTGCTGATCTTGCTGGCGGACTGCACGGGGATGCGGATGGTGCGGGCCTGGTTGGCCAGGGCCCGGCGCATGGACTGCTTGATCCACCAGGCCGCATAGCTACTGAGCTTGGCGCCCTTGGAGGGATCGAACTTCTCCACCGCACGCATCAGGCCGATGTTGCCCTCGGAAATGAGGTCCAGCAGGGGGAGCCCGAGACCCTTGAAGTCGTGGGCGATCTTCACCACCAGGCGGAGGTTGCTGCGGATGAGCTTGGCCCGAGCGGTCTCGTCGCCCGCCGCGATCCTGGCCGCCAACTCCACCTCCTCCACCGGGGTCACGAGGGGGTATTGACCGATGTTCTGCATGTAGAGCTTCATCGTGTCATTGTCGGAGAGCATGTGGCCGAGATCCTTTCGATTGCGTGACGGCAGGCAGAAAGGCCGATCAGGCCCCGCCCGCAAGTTCCGTTCGCGGCAGACATCCGGAACGGAATCCCGCTTCCTGATGAAGGCAAAAGCGTAACCCAAAAGATAGCATGGAACCCCTGTCCTGTCAACGGCACGAGTTCCACTCGACCGGTCTCCCCCGAACCGGAGGAAACCTTGGTCTAGGATCGAAACGCACGGTCGCCTCCATCTATTGGCGCAGACTGCCGACGATGGTCGGCGAACTACGGACGGGACGGACTGGCCACCTCGCCGGACGGTGGCGGCTGGGAGGAGATGGACAGGGGGGTGCGCCCAGCCCCGATCGCCTCGAACACGCCCGCGAATTGGTGGGCGAACCGGGTGTCGGCATGACTGTCGAGGAACTGTTTGACCGCGATCTGGGCCCGGAGTTGGAAGGCCTGGTCCTTCGCATCGCGGCGGACCACCTCGACCAATGCGTCGGCAGTGCGGAGGCTGGCAGGGATTTGCAGTTCGTCGAGCATCGCCGCGAAGTCGCGACGGGCTTCCTCCTCGGCCAGTACCCGACTACAGGCCTCGGCCAGCTCGCCTCCACCGGCCGCGAAGTAGTCCTTGGCCGCCTTGGGTTTCGGATTGGGCATGGAGACGAGCCCGCGCAGGAAGTTGGCCGTGGGATCGTCCTCGGGGCCCAGCCGGCGGAGAATCTCGCGGGGACTCAGATCGGCCAGGGAGAAGGATTGGCCGAACTGCCCCTGCTCAACCTGGGCCACCCCACTGACCCGGCCGTTGGCGACATTCTGGACCAGCAAGGTGATCTTGGTCATGCGCAGATAGACGGTCACGGTCTTGCCCCGATCCTCGGCGAAAGAGGCCAGCACCCGCTCCTGCATGGTGGGGATGGTCGCCAATACAGCCTGCACGGCTGCCACCCGTTCGGCCGCGAGGTCGAGGGCCAAGTTACGGGTGCGTTCGGTCCAGAGAGCGGCCGCCGCGTCATACCGTCCGCGATAGAGCTCGGCAGCGACCTGGTCCAGGATCTGGCGGAACACCTCGTTGGCGAGCTGGGCGGTCGTGGCCCCCGCGTCGGGCTGGGCGGCGGGGAGATCGACCGCAGGCGTGTCGTCGGGCAGCATATAGGCCGCGAGATGGGCGGGGCTCGACCACTCGGCGGCAAGGGGAAGGCTTGGTGCCACCGGTTCCGGCGCAGGGGGCGGGGGGTCGGGAGCCACCACGACGGGAGGCGGAGGCTCCGGGGACGGCACGTCGACCGGGGCGGCAACCGGTTCCGGCACCGCAGGCTGAGTCGCCGCCACGGGGATTGGGGCCTGGGCCTGGTGGCGACGGCGCGCCTGCAGATGGACACCGAGGGAGAAGAGCGCAACGGCCACCGTGAACGTCCCCATGGCCAGGATGAAGAAGGCCCGACGGTTCTTCTCGGCCTCCAGGGCTTTGGCCACACGGGCAGTGGAACCCCGGTAGGCAAGCTGGTTGGCTGCCTGCTCGGCCAGGCGCAAGGCATCGGCCCGCTGGCGCTGGCGCTGGCGCAGGCTAGGCTGACCGGGACGGGCACTGAGAGGCCCGCGGCCATCCAGCACGCGCTCGATATCCTCAATGACCGCGTGCCACGTGGCGGGCCGCTGCTCGCGCTTTTTGGCCAGCAACGTGTCCAGCAGATGCACGCAAGGCTCGGAGACGGCGGCGTTGAGTTCGCGGATGGGCGGCGGGGGCTCCAGAGCGTGGCGGGTGATAATCTCAATGGCACTGGAACCCGGGAAGGGCGGCGAGCCCGAGATCAGATGGTAGAGGGTGGCTCCGAGCGAGTACATGTCCGAGCGGGCGTCGAGCGGGTGCTCGCCCCGCGCCTGTTCGGGACTCATGTAGAGGGGGGTACCCATGGCGATCCCGGTGGCGGTGAGATCGGGGTCCTCCGCGCTCTTGGCGAGTCCCATATCCATCAGCTTGATCTCGCCGAAGCTGCTCTGCATGATGTTGGCGGGCTTGATGTCGCGGTGGAGCATCCGGTGCCGGTCCCAGGCGAAGGCCAGCGCCTTCGCGATCTGACGGGCGATGCGCAACGCATCCTCCTCGGGCAGGCGCTTCTCCCGTTTGAGCCGGGCATCGAGGCTCTCGCCATCCACGTACTCCATGGCCAGATAGTGGCACCCGTCGGCGGTGCCGGCGTCGTGGATGGTAACGATGTTGGGGTGCTCCAGCCGGGCGGTGGCCAGCGCCTCGTGCATGAAGCGCTGCACGAACATCTCGTTGCTGTCCATGGCCGGCGAGAGGATCTTGACGGCCACCCGCCGGTTCATGTTCAGTTGCTGGGCCAGATAGACCACGCCCATGCCGCCCTTGCCCAGGCAGCGCTGCAAGCGCAGGCCGCCAATCAGCACGCCCGGAGCAATGGCGTCGGCGGGCACCTGGACATGCTGCCCGCAGTCCGGGCAACTCTCCAAGTGTCCTGCAAACCGCAGGTCGGCCTCCAGTTCGGAGCCGCACTGCGGACATAGGAATCGAATCCCCATCTACTGCCTGCTGTTGACCGTTGCACGCATTGGATCGCCGTCGGAAAAGGCCACCACGCCCATTGGTTCTGTTATACGGGCGATAACTAACAAGGACAAGCGACTATTGGTCTTGTGCCATCGGCACGGAGGGATTGTTGCATTCCCGCCTCCCGCGACGGAGCGGCGGCTGACCATGCAGGAGAACGAGTTGCGCCCAACATATGTTGCGTGCCAGAACTGTGCCTGGGCCCCCGACGGGTCAGTTGGCCATGAACTTGAGGATGCGAATGGCATTGCCCACGCTCTTCTCGTTCCGCTGGGCGGCGGAACGCAGGACGATGGTGTGCTTGCCGGGTGCCAGATCGCTGGCGAAGAGCTTGTACTGGGGCCGGTGGAACACCGGGCAGTAGTGATCGAACTGGTCGGCCTGCTGGAAGGGCTGGCCGTCGATGGAGTACTCGATGGTCCCGGCGTCCATGCCGATGATGCTGTAGATGCCGATGGCGCGCCCTGCGAACTCCAGGCTCAGTTCGCTGCCCGGCTCGGTGCAGGCCAGCACGTCCACCGGCGGCGAGAAGTTGCAGGTGGGCTTGACCGTCCACTTCGGCTCGCGCGCAAAGCCCTGTTTGACGACGGCCTGCTCCAGCGGGATGAACCGACCATTCTCGTAGCACAGGGGATCGAGGGGCTCGGGCAACGGAGCGGGCGCGACGGGGGCCAGCTTGGCATCCTGCCAGTTCGTGTCCAGGAAGTCCTCGATGCACTGGGTGTAGATGTCGCAGCCGTTCTGGTTGGGATGGACGCTGTCGCCGGAGAAGTCCTCCCACTTGATCTTGCCCTGCTCGATCCGGCGGGCGACCTCGCGGTAGAGGTAGAGGGCGGGAACGCCGTAGTGTTCCGCCACTTTCTCGTGCTCCTGCACGATGCCGGGAATCTGCCCCTTGGTGTAGCTGGCGCAGTGTCCGGTACTGGCGAAGTAGAGGATGACGATATCGATGTCGGGATTCAGCCGTTTGGCCTGGCGGACGATGCCCTCCATGGCCCGGACGCCGCCGCCATTGACCGCGAATTCCAGGAAGAAGAGGTCCACCTTGCCCCGTCCGAAGACGTGTTCCGGCAGCCGGAAGGCCCCCAGGTTGGCATCGGTGCCGCCGATCCCGGCCATGACGAAGTCGAACTGGGTCTGCGGGAACCGGTCGGTCAGATCCTCCATCAGGGGATTGCGCCACTGACGGGTCGTCACCGAACCGCCCATGAAGACCACCCGCGCCGGGCCGCCCGCCGCGAAGCGCGCGTAGCTGCGCATCAGGTTGCCGCGCATGACGTAGTCGGTGAACAACTCATGGGGGGCCGGCGGGATCACGTCCCGCTCGTTGGTCAGTTCCAGATTGTCCATGGCAAACTCCCGCTGCTCGTCGTTCTGGGTGACAATACCAAGCCAGGTGACCGCCTGGGCGTCCGCCGCATAGGCCCCCGCGTACTCGCTGCGCTGCCCCTGGTCGTCGGTCACGGTAACCGTATAGGTCTTCTCCTTCACCTCGGGGCCGATCGCAAAGCTGACCGCCACATGGTACCAGTGCCCGGCGGCCAGCGTGCCGGCGGCCCTCTTCCCATTCAGGGCCAGCGAGCCGTCGGCCCCAAAGGCGAGGCTGGGCAACGCCCGGAAGGAGTCCTTGGTCCAATCCCGCATCTCCACGTAGAAGGCGGCGGGCCGCTCGGGATGGTTCCACACGTCGAAGGAGAGGCTGACGTCGCCCCGCTCGATCACCTTGCGCCCGGCGAAGCGGATTTCCCGGAACGGACAGAAGCTCTTGTCCAGCCCCGGAGCGTCCCGGAAACAGAGCGCCTGCTTGCCCCCAGCCGCCACCGCATCGGTCACCGCGATACTGGCCCCCTTCTCGGCACCGATCACCCCCGACGGGATCGCGCCGGGGGCGGCCTTCTCGTAGTCCTCGCGCAGGAGAACCTTGGTCTCGCGTTCGGCACGGGCCACGGACAGTCCGGCAGTCAGGGCAAGCAGGGAGAGAGCGGAGGACAAACGCATGGTCGGGAGGTTCTCCATATTCCTGGCGATCTGGCAGGCACGGGCCCTATCATAGCACCATTGCCCGGAAATGGGCGACCGACCTCGCACGGAACGGAATCAGAACGACACGAAGTCGAGAACCCGTTCGGCTTCCGCGCGCGAGCCTACCCCGATATGGAGGTCGAACTGCTTGAACTGCTCGCCGAATTCCTGGCGCAGCATCCGCAGCGGCTCGTAGATGTCGGCGAAGTGCCATTCGCGATAGGGTCGGGCGATGGGAATCTGGACCTTCTTGCCCGCATCCAGGATACGGTGCAGATAGGGCCACCACTCGGGGTACCACGGCCCCGCCGCACCTGCGCCGGGCTGCCACTGGATCATGTCCAGAGTCTCGATCCCGCAGAGAGCATCCACGTGCTGAAGGGCGCCGGGACCGTCGAGGTGGTAGAGCGAATAGGCCGTCCGTTCGGTCATCTCCCGGACCAGCGGCACCATGAACTCGCGGAACATGTCGGCCGAGATCATGGCCGACATGTCGCACTGGATCTTCACCAGCCGCCCCGGCGCGTAGATCCACCAGTGCGAGCCCCCGAACTCGTCGCGGACCAACTCGTAGAGCGGATCGTAGTAGCGGAAGTAGAGATCGGTGAGCCTTCTCATGCAGGCATGGACGAAATCCGGGCGTTCGATGAGGTCGAACAGCGCCTGCTCGGTACCGCGCAAAGCGCAGAGCGTATCCAACCCTTCGATCAGGTCGGGAAAGCCCACCAGAAACCGTCCCCTCGCCTCTTCTCTGCCCTGCCGCGACGCCTCCTGGCAGAACCGCCAGTAGAAGTTGTCCGGCTGATAGAGCAGCCGGTCCGCCTCGGGCTCCGCGAGGCACGGCTCGCACCAGACCGAATCCGGCGTCTCGGTGCCATGGCAGCCCAGAAAGAGCGCCAGGCAGTTGGGGGCCAGATCGGCGGTGGCATAGCTCGGGCAGGCCTCGCCCAGAAACTCGCGGCGCAGGCAAGCCGTACGGGCGAGGTGGAGCTTGTAGTCCAGATCGACGGTGGAATAGCGGCTCGTCCATCCCCCCGGCTTCGCCACCGGCTCCATCGCCTCCCACGGCTCGGACCGGGGGCAGGAAATCTCGCAAACGGGGCGACCGATATCGCCGCCGTTCCACCAACTCCGCAGACGCGCGCGGGCCTCGGGCCAATCGGGACGGTACCGCAGGACGGACATGGACCACCTCCGGGTGAGCACTGCCATACAGGTAGCGTCCCCACCCCGGTCTGCAACAGCCCTGACAGCGGGAAGGGCTCCGCCTTGAACGCGGATCGGAACCACTTCGTCCCAGCTTTCCTGCCGGGCGGAATTGCCGCTTGCCGACGACGGTCTGGCTCAGCGTCTAGTTGGGGTCAGCGAGAAGATTGCGTGCCCCGGCCGGTTTTCGGGGTTGCCTAAGCCGAAACTAGTCGATATCATATCACCACCCGCCGGGTGGCCCTTCATTGCTTTGCTCGGCACCGGTCGGGTGGGCAGTCCTGCCCGCCAAGAGGAAGAATCCCCACATCCACCCGCCCAGGGAATCGCACGAGAAAACTGCGTGCGTCCCCCGCTCACACCGCTCCCGATGACTGCCATCCATCCAGAGAGGGCATCGTGAAAATCCTCCTCATCGACCCGCCGTTCCAGCGGTTCATGGCCTTCCATCGGTACTACTACCCCATCGGCCTGGCCTCCATGGCGGCCGTCCTGAAACAGCAGGGACACGAGGTCGCGGTCTACGATGCCGAACTGCTCGACGATGGGGAGACCCTGTCGTGGTCGGCGGTTGCCGGCCGGCACAGCGACTATCTGGCGGCGTTGCAGGAGCCCGGGCATCCCGTCTGGCAGGAGGTCGAGAAGACGATCCGGGACTTCGGCCCCGACGTGGTCGGAATCACGGCGTTGTCGGTGAAGGCCGCCAGCGCCATATGCGTTGCCAAGATCAGCAAATCGCTGGCCCCCGCAGTCCCAGTGGTGGTGGGTGCCGATCATCCCACGGCTCTGCCCGAGCAGTTTCTCAACCACCAATGCGTCGACTTCGCGGTGCGCGGCGAGGGGGAAGCGGCGTTCGCCGAACTGGTTGACTACCTGGCGACGGGGAAGAAGCTGGACTCCGGCATGATCCCAGGGGTTTCGGGCAAAGTCGACGGCGCAATCCACCACGGTCCCGACCGGGAACCCATTGCCGACCTGGATTCCCTGCCCCTGCCGGATCTCGATGCCCTGATCCAGCGCGACCGGTACCGGGCGGTGGATTTCGGCTCGATCATGACCTCGCGGGGCTGCCCCTACGCCTGCACGTTCTGCGGGGTGGTCACCGTGTGGGGGCGCAAGGTCCGCAATCGCTCGCCCAAGGCGGTGGTCGACGAGATCGAGGGGCTGAAGCAGCAGTATGGCACCTCCTACTTCTCGTTCCGGGATGCGTCCTTCACGCTCGACCGGGAGCGAGTGGCGGAGATCTGCCGCCTGCTCATCGACCGGAAGCTGGACATCCGCTGGGAGTGCCTGACCCGCATCGACCTGCTCGACGAGGAGATGCTGGAACTGATGAGGGCCTCCGGCTGCGTCACCGTCCGCCTGGGAATCGAGTCGGGCTGTCCGCAGGTTCTGAAGCATATGGGGAAGACACCGTCCCTCGACATGGTCCGGGATGCGGCCAAGCGGATGAACCGGCTCGGCTTCTACTGGACGGCCTACATCCTGCTTGGGACGCCCCACGAGACGCCGGAGTCCATCCAGGCGACAATGGACTTCATTGCCGAAATCGACCCTCCCTATGTCACCATGGCCCGGTTCGCCCCGATTCCGGGTACCGCCATGTACCAGGAACTGGAACAGCATGGCATGATCAGCCCGAATATCGACTGGAGCATGGAATGCAACCAGCGGTTGAGTTCCCACTATGTCTATGCGATGAGCGAGGCGGAGTTTGAGGTGAAACTGGCCGAGTTCGCCGCCTTTGTGGAAGACCGGAACAAGGCGAAGAGCGTCCAAATGGGGACTGCGGATCAACGGCTGAAGTAGGGGGGCAGACCAATGCCGGAGAGCGCGACGAAGCTGCCACGGGTCCTGCACGCCGTGGATCTGGCGGGGATCGGTGGGGTCGAGGAAAAGGTCCGGTTCTACCTGCAGGAGTCGGGTCGGCGGGGCCAGTTCGAGCACCATCTGCTGGTGATCGGACGGCGGATCCACCCGAACCTGGCTCCGGATATCCACCGCAACGCGCGTTCCGTTTCCTATGGGAAGTACTGCGGTCCCGCCAAATTGCCGAAATGGCCGGGATGGTTGCGGCAGAGCAGTTTCGCGCGCAAGATCAGGGAAGCCAGACCGGACGCCATCATGGTCTGGAACCGGTTTGGGGATGCCGATCTTCTGCGTATGCTGAGAGCGAACTCGAACGCTCCGATTCTGCATTGCGAATGCGGTACCGCCTGGTCGGAGAACTCGGCGGCTAGGGCCGAAGCCTACCTGAAACAGGTGGATTCGGTCGTGTGCGCATCCCATGCCTGCCGACGGATTCTCGAACTCCGCTGGGGATGGCAGGGACCGATCGCCGCGGAGATCAACGGGCTCAGACCCGACTGCCGGACCGCGCAGGCGGTCCCGCGGCAGATTGGGCAAGGGCAGCGCGTGAAGCTCGGCGTTGCCGCCCGCGTCTCCGCCCGGAAGGGCGTCTCGCTGGTGGTCCACGCCCTGGCGCGACTGCGGGCGGCCGGCCACGATGCCGAGCTGCACATCGCGGGGAGCACCGAGGGCAAAGCCGGCGACGCCATGCGGCAAGCCATCGCCGACCTCGACCTGACCCCCTATGTGACCCTGCACGGGATTGTCCAGGACATGGCGGCCTTCTACCGGATGGTCGACATCTTCGTGTGCCCCTCGTTGCGGGAGCCCTTCGGCAGCGTCTGCCTGGAGGCGGCCGCCCTCGGCTGTGTGGTGGTGGCGACCCGCATCGATGGCCTGGTGGAGGCGGTCCAGGACGGCGTCACCGGCTACTGCGTGCCCCCGGAACTGCCCGTCGAGGACTACCCCCGGTATGGCGGCACCCTGGCCGGGCTGCCGGAAATCGTCTACGACCCCGCAACCGATGCCATCGCCAAGCTCCGCATTCTGGACCCCCAGACGCTCGCCACCACAATCGCCACAATTATCGACCATCCCGAGACCTGCACGGCCATGAGCGCGGCGGCGATCCAGCGGGCCAATGTGGATCTCCATTTCGACCACTTCGTCGGCGCGCTCGACCATGCGCTCGACAGCGTTCTTGCGAAGACCGGCGACCGGGTCGGCTCGGCTGACCTGACCGACTGCGAGACGCCATCCATGGTATCCTGATTGGGTCTCCCAGTTCTCCCCTCCGAGGCCGGGACAGGCAGCGGAACTTCGCGCCTGGAGGCGTTGCAGGGCGGGGCATGGGGCAGTATGGTCTGAGGGTATGGACAGGGTTGGCGGCGGAAAGTCGCCAGA
Source organism: Victivallales bacterium (assembly GCA_003245525.1). Taxonomy (GTDB): domain Bacteria; phylum Verrucomicrobiota; class Lentisphaeria; order Oligosphaerales; family Lenti-02; genus Lenti-02. Next base: position 24,422 of record QKCY01000077.1, read on the forward strand.
CATCTGTTCCCTTCGCCCTCCTCCCCCCCGCGGACCCCGCCGATGAGATTCCTTGTCCCCGCTTTTGCAGGTCTTGCCATGGCTGCCGTTGCTCTCGATGCCCCCCTCGTGCCCGCCCCCGTGATCCGTGAACTGGAGCGACGGCACCTGGATGCCCACCGGCGTTTCCAGGGCATCCCCGGCATCGCCTGTTCGCCGGGCGGACGGCTGTGGGCCACCTGGTACGCGGGCGGAGTCGGCGAGGGACCGGACAACTTCGTCTTGCTGGTGACCAGCGGGGACGACGGGGCGACGTGGAGTACGCCCCTCTTCGCCATCGATCCGCCCGGTACCGTCCGGGCCTTCGATCCCTGCCTGTGGGTCGATCCGGCAGGACGGCTGTGGCTGTTCTACGCCCAGTCCGAGAGCTGGTACGATGGCCGGGCCGGGGTCTGGGCCATGCGCTGCGACCAGCCCGACCAGGCAGACGCCACCTGGACCGAACCAGTGCGCGTCGCCGACGGGATCATGATGAACAAACCCATCGTGTTGCGGGATGGCACCTGGGCCTTGCCAGTCGCCATATGGAACGACAAGGGCAACCACCATCCGGAATGCAACGACCGGCGCGCGGCCAACATGGTCGTGTCCACCACTGGCGGGCAGACCTGGGAACACCGGGGCGGGGCCCACATCCCCGAGGCCCGGGACTGCGACGAGCATATGCTGGTGGAGCGCCGCGACGGCTCGCTCTGGATGCTGATCCGCACCGGCTACGGCATCGCCGAGACCGAGTCGCGGGACGGGGGCCGCACCTGGAGCCCGGTGACCAAATGGCCGGTGGAGCATCCCACCGCGCGGTTCTTCATCTCCCGCCTGCGGTCGGGAGCCCTGCTGCTGGTAAAGCATGGTCCCCTCGACGTGCGGAGCAAGCGGGAACTGCTGACCGCCTACCTTTCCGAGGACGACGGCAAGACCTGGGGCGGCGGCCTCCTGCTCGACGCCCGCCCCGGCGTATCCTATCCCGACGGCTGCGAGGCCCCCGACGGCACCATCCGACTCATCTACGACTTCCAGCGCACCGGAGCCAAGGAGATCCTGATGGCCCGCTTCGCCGAAGACGACGTGCGCGCCGGGCAAGCGGTCTCGGGCAAGGCGTCGCTCCGAGTCCGGGTCAACCAGGCCACTGGCGGTCCCGATCCCAGCGCCTTCGACTACCGGCCCCATGCGGACGGCGCACCGCTGCTGGCTGGTCGCAAGGCCCAGTGGCAACTCGGGACCGGGGCGCAGACTGCCCCGCTGCGCGCCGGCGAGATTCTCTTCACCGACCGTACCTACACCATCTGGTCTGTCCCCGAAGCCCTGGCCGGGCGCTCCTTCATCCGCGGCGGTATCGACCGCACCACGGCAGTCTGCACCCAGGCCGGTGTGGCTTTCGTGGTGACGCCCCTGAAGGACCGCAACCGTGACTCGGTGGTGTCCGAACTGGAACACCTCGGCTTCGCCAAGGTCCGGCTGCCGGAATTCCTCCTCATGCTGGTAGCCAACGGCGAAGCGAATATCGTAACGACGTACCAGAAGAGCGTCGCCGTCGGCGAGCGGATCGACTTCGGCAAGTGGGGTGTTCTGATCTACTGAGCATGGGCTGGCCTTGGATTCTCTGAAGTGGCATGGCATCCGAGTGGTGCGGCGAGGGAATGCCGCCCGGATGATCGTGTCTGCTCCACCCCCGATACAGATCGTGGTCGTCGTCGCCTGCCTCCTGGTGGGTACCGGCCTCGGCAGACTGCAGCAGATGGGGAAACTGCCGGATTTCGCGCCGTCGTGGGCGATCTGGTCCGCAGTGGTCGCCATCCTGGCCGTAGCGCTGTACCGTTACCTGTTCCATCGCCTCTTCATCACGATCAAGGGGACGGTTCTCCATGCGGAACGACGCCCCCTGCCTTGGCCGTCGTCGTTCCACATCCAACTCGCCGATCTGAAGGGCATCGACATCGACGTCAAGGTGACCGAGCATCGCGACAAGTACGGGCAGGAGCACGAGACCTACCGGTTCACGGTGCAGCTCTCCCTGGTCAACGACTGGCGGCCCCGGCGCCTCTACCGGACCGGTTCGGAGGCCGCCGCCGTCACCTTCCGCCAGACCCTACTGATGATGGTCGAGAACGCCCAGGCCATGAACGCCAACCGGTGATACCATGCCAGACCAAGACCTCCAGTCCGACCTTGCCCTGCTGCGCGATTCAGACCAGTCCTTCTTCCGCCGGGCGGACGCGGTCCGGCGAGTGGCCCAAAACCCGGAGGACGAAGCCCATGCCGCCGTCGTTGCCGCGTTGCGCGACCCGGAGCCCTATGTGCGGCGGGCCGCCGCCGAAGGGCTTGCCCAGGACGCCCGCCCCGCGGACCTGCCCCACCTTCTGAGCGCCTTCGAACGGGACCCGGACGAGCAGGCCCAGCGGGCCCTGCTCAAGACGCTGGGCGAGTTCCGGGACCCACAGGTCCTGGAGGCGATGCGGCGGGCCGCCGCCAGCGGCAACTACGGCCTGCGCTACGACGCCCAGAGTCTCGTCACCCGCCTCGAACGGGAACTGGCGGCACACCAGACGGCACCGCCCGAACCACCCCCGGTACCGGAGGCGACCACGCCCCTCCGCACCCCCGAGCCAACCCCGGCTCCCGTTCCGGAGCCGCCAGTAGCGCCGGAACCGCCACCGGAACCGCCGCCGCCACCGGAACCGCCGCCGCCACCAGCACCCGCGCCAGCCCCACCGGTGCCGCCACCGATCCCCGAATCGCCGGAGGAACCGAAGATTCCCAACCCCGGAACGCTGGAGTTCCGCTCCGTCGCTCTGGGCCAATGGCTGGCGTGGGTACCGGTAGCCATCTGGCCAGGCCTGTTCCTGCTCTGCTGGACCAACCGGCATGCGCCCCGCGGTTGGGTGGGGGCGTTGGTGGTACTCCTGTTTGTGATCTGGCGCAAGGGAATCCAGTTCGATGGCTTCACCAAGACCTACACGTGCTGGAACGGCCCGTGGATTCCCTTCTTCCGCCGCCACCACGACTACGCGGGGCTGGCCCGTATCGAGGTGCGGGAGTACCCGTCACGCTTCGCCAACATCCTCGCCGAAGACTTCCGGCAGTACATGCGGCTGGAACTGGGCCACTATGATGTCGTCGCCGTGCGTCAGCGCGGCGACACGGTCCACCTGAAACGCTGCCACAACCTGGCTGCGGCCATGGTGGCCGCCCGCCAGACCGCCGATTTCCTGGCCTTGCCCATGACCATGCACCAATCCCCCAGCCGCTAGCTTACCGGACGGCGGAATTCCCCCCGGCGGGGAACTGGCTGAATCCGGGGGGATGTGTATGGTGTCCTAGTGTGGGACTATGCGTATTTGTTCGCGGACGAAACCAGGAAACCTACCATGAGTCTGCTCATAGCCAACTGCCACCTTATCTCCCCGGATGTGGACCTGCCGGAAGCCTCCGTGCTGGTCGAAGGGGACAAGATCGCGGGGATCTACCCCCCCGAACGGCTGGCTCCCGCTGCCGACACCGTGTTCGACGCGGCCGGGGCCATGCTGATGCCCGGCTTCATCGACATCCACTTCCACGGTGCCGCCGGCCACGACGTCACCGACGGCTCGGTGGAGGCCATCGAGCGCATCGCCGAAGCCAAGTTGCGCGACGGCGTGACCTCCATCTGCCCCACCACCCTCACCCTCCCCGAGGACCAGCTCGCCGCCAGCCTGCGCATGGTTGCCGAGTACGCGGCCACGCCCACCTTTGCCAAAGTGGCGGGCGTCCACCTGGAAGGCCCCTTCATCAACTGCACCTGCACCGGTGCCCAGAATCCTGCCTTTGTCCGGGCCCCCTCCATCGAGGAGGTCAAGCGGCTCCATGCCATCTCCCCGGTGAGCATCGTCACCTTCGCGGTGGAAGAGGCAGGCGGCATCGAGTTCGCCCGGCAACTCGCCCAACTCGGCATCGTCGGTTCCTGCGGGCACACCGCCGCTACCTATGCCCAACTGGCCGAAGCGGAACAGGCCGGACTGCGCCACCTCACCCACTTCTGCAACCAGATGACCAAGCTGCACCATCGCGAGATTGGCTGTGTCGGCGGCGGCCTGCTGAACGACGGCCTCGTGGTCGAGATGATCTGCGACAAGATCCACCTCTGCCCCGACATGATCCGATTGGCCTTCAAGGTCAAGCCTGCCGACAGGATCGCCCTCGTCACCGATTCCATGTCCGCCACCGGGCTGGAAGATGGCGACTACTCGCTGGGCGGCCTGGCCGTCGTGGTGAAGGACGGGGCGGCCCGGCTGAAGTCCGACGGGGCCCTGGCCGGCAGCACGCTCCACCTCAACGCCGCGCTCAAGAACGCCTACGAAGTCACCGGCCTACCCCTGTCGCAGATCGTCCGCGCCACCTCCCTGAACCAGGCGACGTCCCTCGGCCTCAAGGGCCTCGGCAAGATCGAGGAAGGCTGGACAGCCGACTTGGTGCTGCTGGACGATGCCTTTGCCGTGCAGGCGGTCTTCGTCGACGGGCAACGCAAGGTCTGAGCCAACCGCATGGAGTCTCCCCTGCTCGACCAAATCCAATGTCCCGGTGATCTCCGCCGCATTCCGCCCGAGCAACTGGCCGGACTGGCGGAGGAGGTCCGGACGGAACTGCTGGACATCGTCTCCCGGCGCGGCGGGCACTTGGCCTCGAATCTCGGCGTGGTGGAACTCACCATCGCCCTGTTGCGGACCTTCGATCCCCCCCACGACCGCTTGGTCTGGGACACCAGCCACCAGGGCTACGTCCACAAGCTGCTCACCGGACGGCGACAGCTCATGCAGACCCTGCGCCAGGACCATGGCTGCTGCGGGTTCCTCAACCCCGAGGAGAGTCCCTACGACGCCTTCGCCGCCGGCCATGCGGGCACCGCCATCTCGGCGGCGCTGGGCATGGCGGCCGCCCGCGACCTGGCAGGCGGGGACGAGCGCGTGGTAGCAATCGTGGGCGATGGCGCGCTCTCCTGCGGTTCGTCCCTGGAGGGGCTGAACAACGTCATCGAGACCACCCGGGACATGATGATCGTCCTCAACGACAACCGCATGTCCATCGATCCCAATGTGGGCGGCATCGCCCGCTACCTGAACCGCATCATCGCGGGGGAGCGGTACAACCGGTTCCGCTCCTACCTCTCCCAGAACCTGCCCCGGGTGCCTGCCATCGGTCCCGGCCTGAAGCGCATCCTCCATCGCCTCCAGGAAGCGGTAAAGACGCTGATTCTTCCCGGTGCCTTCTTCGAGGGGCTGGGCTTGCGCTACATCGGCCCCCTGAACGGGCACGACTTGCCGCGTCTCTGCCGGACCTTCGAGCGCCTGCGCGAGCTGCGCCAGCCCCTGCTGGTCCATGTGCTCACCGAGAAGGGGCGGGGCTATGCGCCTGCCGTCAGCGCCCCCGAGGTCTTCCACGGCACCAGCGAGTTCGACCTGGCGACGGGTACCCCCAACGGCCACAAATCCGGGGCCCCCACCTTCTCCTCCGAGCTTGGTCGGCTGGCCTGCGAGGGCGGCGAACGCGACCCCAAATTCATCGCCATCGTCGCTGGCATGTGCCAGGGGACCGGCCTTGAGTGCTTCCGGAAGCGGTTCCCCGAACGGGTCCACGACGTGGGCATCGCCGAGGAGCACGCGGTCGTCTTCGCGGCCGGACTCGCCGCCGCCGGAGCCCATCCCATGGTGGCCATCTATGCCAGCTTCATGCAGCGGGCGATGGACTATGTCTACCACGACGTCTGCCTGCAGAACCTGCCCGTGCTCTTCTGTCTCGACCGGGCCGGGGCCGTGCCGGACGGGCCGACCCACCACGGGATTCTGGACCTGGCCTTCTGGCGCACCTTGCCCAATCTGGCGGTACTCCAGCCCGCCGACAGCACCGATTTCGCGGCCATGTTCCACGCCGGGCGCGAACGGCTCGCGCCCGTCATTCTGCGCTATCCCCGCTCCGTCTCCACCCCGCTGGCCGTGCCGGAACGCCAACCCCTGGCCTGGGGCAAGGCGGAGGTCCTGCGGGAGGGAAGCGATGTCGCCATCTGGGGGGTGGGGCGCGAGGCCGAGACCGCCCTGGCCATCGCCGAGGAACTGGCCCGGCAAGGGATCGAGGCGACGGTGGTGAACGCCCGTTTCGTCCTGCCCTTCGACCGCGACCTCGTCCAGGCCCAACTCGACCGGCAGTTGCCGATCGCCGTCATCGAGGACCACTGCGCCACGACCGGCTTCGGGGCCATGCTGCGCGAGGAGTTCGCGGGGCATCCGGCAGGCGGACGAATCCTGGCCCTCGGCTGGCCCCAGGAAATCGTTACCTGGGGCACACTGGCAGGCCTGCGCGACCGCTATGGGCTCTCGCTTCCGGCGCTCGTCCGCCGGGTGGCGGAGCACGCGCAATCATTTGTTCCACCCTCTCCGTTACCCGCTTAGTAAGCCACGCCGGGAGCTTGACTTTGGGTATGCCCCGGTTCATTGTTCGCCATTCCGTGACCGCCCCTTGGTCCGAACCCCTGCCTTCGACCAACCGCTGCTGGAGGATATTCTGATGAAGCGTGCCATTTGGAGGACTGCGGCCCTGGCGCTCCTCGCTCTCGCGACGCTGTCCGCGCAAGCCGCTCTGTTCGGTGGCAAGAGCAAGTCGGCATACCTCTCGCCCCTGGCCGTGGTCGCGGCTCCGGATGGCAAGACTCTCTACGTGGCCGAAGCCACCGCCCGGCAGATCGCGGTCTACGACCTCGCGGCCAGCCAGGTGAGCAAAGTCATCTCGCTGGATGTCTCGGGCGAACTGACCGGCCTGGCCCTGGCGCCAAATGGCCAGACCCTAGCCGTGACCGTCGCCGGTCCCGAGGGCGAAGTGCTGCTCCAGCCGATTGACGGCAGCAAGCCGGTCGTGGCGCACTTCGGCCATACGCCGGGCGCTCCGGTCTTCTCGCCATCCGGCGATGCGCTCTACGTGGCCAGCCGCTTCACCAATGAGGTCGGCGTCATCAATCCGCGCAATGGCAAGGTCGGGAAGACGGTCGCCGTCGTCCGCGAACCCTTTGCCGCCGTCCTCCTGCCCGATGGCAGCAAGCTCTTCGTGGCCAACCATCTGCCCGCCGGATCTGCCAACGGGGAGTACACCGGTTCCGCCGTCAGCGTGATCGATCCGCAGGCGGGCAAGGTGTTGGCCACCATCGCCCTGCCCAACGGCTCCACCGGCCTGCGTGGTGCCTGCGTGTCGCCCGATGGCAAGTATGTCTACGTCACCCACATCCTCGCCCGCTACCAGCTCCCCACCACCCAGCTCGAACGGGGCTGGATGAACACCAACGCCCTGAGCGTGATCGACACGGCGAGCAATGCTCTGCTGAACACCGTGTTGCTCGACGACGTGGACCTCGGTGCCGCCAACCCCTGGGGCGTGGCCTGTACGCCCGACGGGGCCAGCATCTGCGTCGCCTCCGCTGGCACCCACGAGATCGCCGTCATCGACGCCAAGGCCCTCCAGGAGCGCTTGGAGAAGGCCGCGAAGAACGAGAAGGTGACCGAGGTCACCCAGAGCGCCGACGACGTGCCCAACGACCTCAGTTTTCTGGTGGGCATCAAGCAACGTCTCGCCCTCGCCGGCAACGGCCCGCGCGGGATCGCCGTGGCCGGCGGCAAGGTCTATGCTGCCGAGTACTTCACCGATTCCCTCGGCGTGGCCGATCTCGCCAAGGACACCATCCACCATCCCGCCTCCCTGCCCCTGGGTCCCAAAGTCGAGCCGGACAAGGCCCGGCTGGGCGAACAGTACTTCAACGACGCCAACTTCTGCTTCCAGAAGTGGCAGAGCTGCGCCAGTTGCCATCCCGATGCCCGCGCCGACGGCCTCAACTGGGATCTGCTCAACGACGGCATGGGCAACCCCAAGCAGACCAAGAGCATGCTGCTCTCCCACCAGACTCCCCCCGTCATGGTCTCCGGTATCCGGGGCAACGCCGAAGTGGCCGTGCGCGCCGGTCTGAAATACATCCAGTTCGCGGTCCGTCCCGAAGAGGATGCCGAAGCCATCGACGAGTACCTGAAGGGCCTGGAGCCCGTTCCCAGCCCGTATCTGGTGGACGGCAAGCTCTCCAAGTCGGCCGAGCGCGGCAAGAAGCTCTTCAAGGAAGCGGGTTGTGCCGATTGCCATACCGCGCCCCTCTACACCGACCTCCAGTCCTATGACGTGGGCCTGGGAACGGGACGCGAGCAGAACCTGAAGTTCGACACGCCCAGCTTGATCGAGAACTGGCGTACGGCCCCGTTCCTCTACGACGGGCGGGCCGCCACCATGCTGGACGTGCTCAAGACCTGCAATCCGAAGGACACCCACGGCAAGACCTCGCAGCTCTCCGAGAAGGAACTGCAGGATCTGGCCGAGTACATCCTCTCGCTCTAGAGGAACCGGTTCCCTGCCCCGCGCAGGAACGGCCCCCATGGCATTTGTCATCTACATCCTCTCGGTGCTCGTCCTCTTCTTCCTGGCGGGGGCGGTGCCGGTGCACGGAGTGCCGCCGACAGAGATCTTCCGCTCGCCGGTCTTCATCGCGTTGATGGGAACCGTCTGCGGGGGGTGCGTGGTGGCCATCGGTATGCGGAGACGGTGGCAGCGGCCAGGCTTCGTGCTCTGCCATCTCGGGGTGGTGCTCGTCTGTGTCGGCGCCCTCGTCGGCTATGGCTGGGGCAAACAGTCCGGCTTCCGCACCCCGGTCTCCGCCGAGCATGCCACGGACGCGCTGCCGCGCGCCGACGGAACCTCCATCCCGCTCGGGTTCCAGCTCGCCGTCGTCGCCGCCAAGGCCGACTACTACCCCCCCAAGGCCTACAACATGTTCGCCCCCCCGGAGTACGACTTCGTCCGCGAGGTGGCGATCCTCCCCGATGACACCCTTGATCTGCCGCCTGAACTCCAACCCGCCCCGGACGCGCTACGCGACGAGAAGGGCAAGTGGTCTTCCCACACGGTCCTGAGCAACGGCAACATGCTCCAGATCGTGCCCCCGACCGCCAAGTACTACGAGGCCACCCTCCGGTTCATGCACGACGATGCGGCCTCGGATACCCGGGTGACGAAGGTGAACCATCCGGTGACCTACCGCGGCTGGCGCTTCTACCTCATGGACTACTCCACCGATCCCTACCTGACCGTCTCCCTCTCCGCCCGGCACGATCCGGGACGGCTCTGGGTCATTGTCGGCATCTGGGTACTCATCGTCGGCACGGCCTGGCTGTGCTGGATCCCGCGGAGGCAGGCAGCATGACGGCGAACGACCTCGTCACCGCCCTGATTGTCACCGCCTGCCTCGGCTACGGTCTCTGCTTCGTCTCGCTGCTTGGCGGCTGCAAATGGGTGGCCCGCCCCCTCGGCATCGCGGCCTGGGCAGCCAACCTGGCAGTCTTCGTCCTGAACTGGAGACATGTGGGACATCCGCCCTTCGGCAGCATGTACCAGGTGCAAGTGGTGCTGGGGCTCTGCTTCCTGCCCCTTTTCCTGATCCTTCGGCAGGGGGGCGGTTTCGGCTGGCTGGCCCCGCATTTCAGCATGGCTTCTTGCCTGCCCATGATCGGCACGTTGTTCATGGAGCGCGACCTGGGCTGGAAACGGATGCCCGCCCTCCAGTCGCCTTGGTTCGTCCCCCATGTCTTCAGCTACATGGTCTCCTACGCCCTGCTGACGGTGGCCTTCGTGGCCCTCGTCTACGGGCTCTTCCGCCATTCATTCCTTTCCGACGACACCGTGCTCGAACGGACGCGCAAGGCCATCTACGCCGTGACCCGGCTCGCCTTCCCCCTGCTCACCTTCGGTCTGCTCTCCGGCGCGCTCTGGGCCGAGGAAGCCTGGGGTGCCTACTGGTCCTGGGACCCGAAGGAGACCTGGTCGCTGATCACCTGGACCCTCTACCTCGTCTACTTTCACGCCCGGCTCTCGCGCCGCACCCGCAGGTACGAGCTCGCCGCCCATCTCCTGGCCTTCGTGGCCCTGGTCACCACCTTCGTGCTGGTCAACCTTCTGCCGAAGTTCGGCGGCGGCATGCACAGCTACACCTAGTGCACCGGCCAGAATGCTCGGGCTACCAGTCCTGAATCTGACCGCAGTCCAACCTATCAATCCGGCCAGACTCTGGTTCCCGGAGAGTCTTGCTGTCCCCTCCCCCGCCCGCAACCCCAGTGGGGTTACGTCCCCTAGCCCAGCTTGAGCCACCACCCACGCCACGGACAAAGCCAGCCCCTGCAATCCCGTCGGGATTGCGTCCCCTAGCCCAGGGTTGTCCCGCCACTGCGGGACTACCCTGGGACCGGGCGTCCCTTCTGATTCCCAACCCCAACCGGGGTTGCGTCAGGCAACGGGACGACGCAACCCCGGTTGGGGTTGGTAGGGAATAACCAACTCCTACCCAGGGTAGGCCCGCGTACCGCGGGCCAACCCTGGGCTATCGGATACAGCCCCCTTGGGGCAGATACCCCAAGACGTCGATCCAGAAACGCCAACGGACAACCCAGCCTGGGAAATGCACTACCTGCCTTTCGGTACGACCAGTTCGAAGGCGGCTTCCGTGATCTTCGCGCCGGGCGCGGCCATGGGGATGACGGTCCGGCCATAGACCCGGTAGCGGTCGAAGATCACGCCCGCCGCCCCGGTCTTCGCGTGCAGCCCGATGCCGAGTTCCACCACGCCCTGCTGGGCTGGCGGCACCGTGACCGGCAGGTTCATCCACTCGAATCCCCGCATGTCCTTCTCCCAACGGGGACAGGAGGAATCGTCCCGCAATTCGCAGCCCTTCAGCATGAACTCTATCTCGGCCTGATCGGCCCGGACCAGGGGGATGCGGAAGATGGCCTGCCCGTTCGCGGGCAGTTCCACCCCCGCGAACCGTTTGCCAATCACGGTGCCGTCGGGGGGAATCTCCTGAATCTGGGCGCCGCCTACCCCGCCGAGCGGACCGTGATCCTCGTAGACTACCCGGTCGGGCAAGTCGACCCGGACGCCGTCGGGACGGAGCCTGCGCATCATCCCGGCCTCGTACTGCTCCTGATAGGTCTGGAAGGCCGTGCAGACCACGAAAACCGCTGCCAGGGCGGCCAGCGCGAGCACCAGTCGTTGCCGCCGTCCCTTCTCGCCCTGGGCCCGGCGGAACCGGCGGATGCCCACCATCACCCCGTTGCCGGCGAACAGGCACAGCCACGGCACCATGGGCACCCGGAAGCGGGCCAGCACGTAGAACAGCACCGTCCCCGCGCAGTACATCAGCACCGCGAAGTAGAGATACAGCCGCCCCGGCGAGCGCCAGCGCCAGGAGAAGAGCATCCCGAACACCCCCAGCGTCCCGATCACGGCGAAACCGAGCAGGATCGGTAGCTTCAGGAGCAGACTCTTCGCGCCATGGTAGGAGTAGATCACGTTGTTCGGAATCTCCTCCCGGTTCCAGAAGAGCAGCAGGGTCCGGAACTTGAGTTCCCCGAACACCAAGGGTTCCCGCCTGGCCCACCCCAGCATCTGGTGCAGCACCGACACCCGCTGTCCGTCCGGCAGATTGGCCAGCCGCATCGCCTCGTGGTAGCTGGGCGGGTACTCCAACCCGCCGGGAGGCGCTTCGGGGGTGTTGCCCAGCGCCAACACGGCATCCATCGCCGAAGAGGGGCCAATCCAGCGTCCATAGTGGTGGTAGTTGCGCAGGGAGAAGGGCAACTGGGGCAGATAGACCACCGCCAGGAACGCCACCGCCAGACCGACTGCCAGACCCGGTTGCCGCCGATGCCGCCAGCCCAGCACAGCCAGCAGCCCCGGCACCAGCAGCAGCACGTTGCCGCGGGTCAGGGTTGCCGCCGACGCCACCAGCGCCAGCACCAGCCACCGCCACCAGCGCGGCCGCTGCCAGGCCACCACGGCCAGATAGACCAGCAGGGCCATCCAGAAGGCCTGCAAGGTCGCCATCAGCAGGAACGGCGTGTAGAAGATGGAGAACCGCGCCAGCGCCAACAAGGCCGCCGCCACGATCCCCGCCCGCCGTCCGAACAACCGCGCCCCGGCCAGTCCGGTCAGCCAAACCGCCCCCGTCCCCAGCAGCGTCTGCACCAGGAGCACTCCCCAGACCGACTTGGCCGTCAGCAGGTAGACCACCGGCAGGAACACCGCGTAGTAGAGGGGCTGGTAGTAGAAGAACTCCGGCCACTTCCCGTCCAGAATCTCGCGGGCGATCCGCTGGTAGGTCGCCATATCGGTCGTCACCGCAGGCTGCCGCACGGCCCCGGTCCCGCTGAGTTCCCAGCAGACGATGAGCCGCAACAGGAACGCCACCCCAGCCACGGCGGCGAGGACCAGCAGGAACCGGCGGGTGCGAGCGGAAACAGCCAAACGGGAAGGAATCATGGGCTTCTCCAACGGGTTCGGAATCAGCCACACCTTACGCCGTGCTCGGTGCCCGCACAAGGGGCGGCAATCGTTCCGCCGGGGGTCGCGCGCGGGAAGGGGGTGGCTATAGTGAGGTATTCCGTCTACCGCAGCAACCAGCCAACCAGGCCTCCATGACCCTTGCAACCGAGCGTTTTTTCGGGCCGGACACGCCCTTGCGCCACGCCGCCGAAGTCGGCGGCCGCGAGTACGAGGAGCGCCCGCAACAACGGCAGATGGCCGTTGAAGTGGCCCACCACCTCGAAGACAACCGCCACCTGCTGATCGAGGCCCCGACCGGGGTCGGCAAGACCTTCGCCTATCTGGTTCCGGCCATCCACTACGCGCTGGAGCGCAAGGCCCCGGTGGTGATCAGCACCCACACCATCAGTCTCCAGGAGCAGATTCTGGACAAGGATGTGCCGGTGCTCCAGGAACTACTCGGCACCGAGTTCCGGGCCACCGTCGCCAAGGGCCGCAGCAACTACCTCTGCCTGCGCCGCCTGAACATGCTGGCCGAGATCGACCAGGCCCTCCTGCCCGGCGCGGCCGTGACCGAGATCGACCAGATCTGCACCTGGGCGCGGACCAGCGAGGAAGGCACCCTCGGCGATTTCGGGTCGGTGCCCAGCGAGGGCATCTGGGAGGGCGTCTGCTGCGAACGAGGAAACTGCCTGAGCGCCCAATGTCCCTTCTACCGCCGCTGTTTCCTGTTCCGCGCCCGCCGCCAGTTGCAGAACGTCCAGATCGTGGTGGCCAACCACGCCCTCTTCTTCAGCGATCTGGCGATGAAGATGGAAAGCACCGAGGAGGAGACGGTGGGCGTTCTGCCTGCCTATTGCGCCGTGGTGCTCGACGAGGCCCACACCATCGAGGACTGCGCCTCCTCCCATCTGGGCATCCGGGTGGGTTCCTGGAGTCTCGGGCGCATCCTCCGCCGTCTCTTCGACGACAAGCGCGACCGGGGGCTGCTCAAGGA
>QKCY01000528.1 GCA_003245525.1 Victivallales bacterium
GACCTGCCCTACGCCATCTACCCCGACACGGAGGAGAACAGCTTCTCGGGTAGCTGCTTCGTCGAGGACAACCGGGTCATTGCCGCCTACTACGGGCACAAGGGACAGTCCGGCCTGATGGTTGCGGTGTCCAGCGATCCGCTGCTCCTGAACTGGGAGACCGTCACAGGCAAGGCCGTCATCCCCAATGTCGCCTACGACGAGTATGGTGCCCCCCACCAGATCTACGACCCCTGCATCTGGAAGGATGGGGCGTTCTACTACGTGATCTGCGGGGGTTGGGCCGACGGCATCAGTCCCTTGGCCGAGCCGCACGCGAACAACAAGATCGGCTGCGAGAACCCGACCCCGTGCCGCATGGTCGACCATCTGTACCGGTCGCCCGACCTGGAGAACTGGGTGTACATGGGCCAGTTCATGGAAAACGACCTCTTCGGATTCTCCGGGGACGACGGCTCCTGTCCGTACTTCTGGCCCATCGGCGACAAGCACATCCTCCTCACCTTCAGCCACGTGCATAGCGCGATGTACGTGGTCGGCGACTATGACCGCCGACGGCAGAAGTTCGTGGCGAGCCGGGGCGGCTACCTCAATACCGGCCGCCAAGGCAGTGGCAGCATCCATGCCCCGTCCGCGTTCCCGGATGGCAAAGGGGGCCTCAACTGCATCTACAACGTGACCGAAGGGCGACCCCAGAAGGGTTGGTCGCAGGTCATGTCGCTGCCACGCAACTACACCCTGGGCGACTACGGACGCCTGCTCATGGCCCCGGCTGGCGACATCGCGTCCCTGCGCAAAACCTCGGTCGAGCTGCACGACATCGAACTACCCGCCAACCGCGAGATCGTGCTCGACGAGGTACGTGGGAATGCCCTAGAGATCATCGCCGTCATCGACCCCATGGAGGCCCGGGTCATCACTCTCAACGTGCTGCGTGCCCCCGACCGCTCGGAATTCACCGCCATCACCTTCCACCGCGAGGCCGGGAAGAACTTCGCCAACCTGAGCTGGAGCAATCGCGACAGCATCGTCACCATCGACCCGACCTTCTCCACCACCGGCGGCAGCGGCGAGATCAACTGCCCGCAAAGCTGCTCGTTCCTCTATGACCCGAAACAGCCACTGGAACTGCGCATCTTCGTGGACCGCTCCATTGTGGAGGTCTTCGTGAACGGGCAAAGCGCCTGCCTGACCCGAGTCTATCCCGAGAACCCCGACAGCCTCGGCTTCTCGCTCCAGTCTCGTGGCCGCCCGGCTGTCTGCCGCACGCTCCAGGCTCACACCATGGAACGGGTCTTCCGTTGATGCCAATAGCACAATAGCCATAGAGCAATGGCTGGGCTTTCCTGAGATCCAGGCCGCGTCTTCTCCAGTGTCAGGACCGGTATTGATCGAGGTCACGCATGGAGCGGTCCCGCTGAACGAGGCCACGGCGCATCGCGCCGGGACAGCGCCTCCTGTCCCGGAACGGCTGCCGTGCGCGAACCAGCCCGTCCCCCGGTTTCTGTCAGGCAGGATCGGGGAGAGATGGTCGCGAGGCCGCGACCGCTCCATGTATGGGATGTGCCTGGGTTCCGGCCAGGAATCCCCATGGATACAGTGGACGCGGATATGTGCGACAACGCCTCCCAGTCCTCTCCGCATGGCGTCAGACTGGCATGACTCCTACCCGGGGTGCCCATCTGCCTTCGCTCTTCGCTTCCGGCACCCGGCGGGGTGGGCTCCACGCCGAGGTGAAAACGCGGGCAGCAATGGGACCCGGGGAACTGCGCAGGTTGGCCGCTGGCGCCGGGCGCGCCAGGGCGGCCTTCCCCGTCGGCCCGGTCCGGTCTAGCTGTTCTTGCCGAGTTCGATGCCCCGGTCGCGCGCGGCCAGAACGACCCGACGCATCAGTTCGCGGAACTCGCCGTCCGCCATCACGGCCAGCCCGGCCGCCGTGGTGCCGCCGGGCGAGGTCACCGCGATCCGCAGCTCGTCGGGCGTGCCGAGTCCCTGGCGCAGCATCTCCGCTGCCCCGGCCACCGTCTGCACGGTCAGCCCGAGGGCCAGATCGGCGGGCAGGCCAACGGCCACCCCGGCGTCGGCCAGCGCTTGGATCATCTCGAAGACGTAGGCCGGGCCACTGCCGCTCAGGGCCGTGACCGCATTCAGGCTCTCCTCCGGCACCTCGCCGACAAAACCGAGCGCCCCGAACACCTGGCGCACAAACGCGGCATCCTCGGCGGTGGCCGCCGCGCCGCAGGCGAAACCGGTCGCGCCACTGCCCACCATCAAGGGGGTATTCGGCATGGTCCGGATCAGCTTCTCGGTGCCCAGCCAACCGGCCAGCCGGGTCAGCGTCACCCCGGCCATGATCGAGACCACCAGGCAGTCCGGCTTCAGCTTCGGCAACATCGCCAGTGCTTCCGCTGCCTTCTGGGGCTTCACCGCCAGGAGGATGGCGTCCGCATCCGCATAGATCGCCGGATCAAGGTCGGTGCAGGCCACTCCGGTCCGGGCCGTGAACTGGGCCCGCGCTTCGGGACTGACGTCACAGGCGCAAAGATCGCCTGCCGGGAGAATCCCCTTACGGACAATCCCCGCCGCGATTGCCGTTGCCATCTTGCCTGCCCCGAGGAACGCCAGTTTCATCGTCGGTCTCCGATTGGATTTGGTGCGAACCCCAACGATATCCTGCCGACGACTGGGGCTCAAGGATACCGGACCACTTTTCCGCCGAGTTGTCCACAGGTTGTCCACAGGCTGCGGAACTGTGGCAGGCGAATGTCCGGGCCGGGGGCGTTGCCCCGGCGTTCCGCCGCGCTATGTTGCGGCCTATTGGTGTTCACCTGCGGAGATGTGTGCATGTCAGCCGAGTTGAAGGTTGTCTTCCAGCCTAGCGGGCGCACGGTCCATGTCCTGCCGGGGACCACGGTGTTCGAGGCGGCGGCCCGCGCGGGTCTCCTCTTGCGGGCGCCGTGCGGCGGCAAGGGCACCTGCCGCAAATGCCGGGTGCAGATTACCCGCGGGATCGGCGAACCGAGCGGGGCCTGCCGGGCCACCTTCTCGCCCGACGAACTCGCCCAGGGCTGGCGGCTCGCCTGCCAGACCCCGGTCGCGAAGAGCCTCGTGGTGCTGGTTCCCGAGGGCTCGCTGTTCGAGGCGGCCAGCAAGATTCTCACCGACGCCGATGGCATGGCGGTCACGGGTACGCCTGCCGTCCAGAAGCGGTTTCTCCGCCTTCCCGCACCGGTCGATACCGATCCGGTTGCCGACCTGGCGCGGGTAGCCCGCGAGGTGGGACATCTCAAGGCCCCCCTGCCCGTGCTGCGCCAACTGCCCGACATTCTCCGCGCGGCCAGCTTTGCCTGCACCATCACCACAGCAGGCGACCATCTGCTTGCCATAGAACCCGGCGACACCACTGCCGACGCCCCCTTGGGCGTGGCCTTCGACATCGGCACCACCACCCTGGTCGCCACCCTCCTCGACCTCGCGGCGGGGCGCGAACTGGCGGTGGCCGCCACCATCAATCCCCAGGTCAGCTTCGGCGACGACGTGATCAGCCGCATCACCCTGGCCCGGGAGGGCGACGGCTTCGTCGAGGAACTGCGCCAGAGCGTGATCGGGGCCTGCAATGGCCTGATTGGCGAACTGCTCGACGAGACTGCGGTCCCGGCCGAGCGCATCCTGGCCCTGGCTGTGGCTGGCAACACCACCATGCAGCACCTGTTCTGCGGGCTCAATCCCGCCGCGCTGGGCGAAGTGCCCTTCGCCCCGGTCTACGCCCGCGCCCTCTCCTTCCCCGCCCCCGAACTGGGACTGGCCGCCCACCCATTGGCCCAGGTCTATGTCTTCCCCAACATCGGCGGCTTCGTCGGCGGCGACACCGTCTCCGGCATGCTTGCCCATCGTCTGGACAAGGCCGAGAAGCCCACGTTGTTCGTGGACATCGGCACCAACGGCGAAATCGTCCTCGCCCACCAGGGCCGCCTCTACGCCAGCAGCGCCGCCGCCGGTCCCGCCTTCGAGGGGGCCCGGATCACCTGCGGCATGCGGGCCACCAACGGCGCAATCGAGAAGATCGTCATCGACGACGCGGTTCACTGCAACGTCATCGGCGACGCGGATGCGGCGGGGCTCTGCGGCACCGCCCTCATCGATGCCATCGCCGATCTGCTCCGGCTGGGGATTATCGACGAGACCGGGCGCATTCTCGGCCCCGACGAAGCCCCCGGCAGTCTCGCGGCGGCCGTGCGGGAGCGGATCGTGGCCGTCAACGGGGACTATGCCTTCGAGCTGGTTCCCGCCGCCGCCAGCAAGACCGGCGAGGCCATTCGCCTCTACCAACGCGACGTGCGCGAACTCCAACTCGCCTCGGGCGCGATCCGGGCCGGTATCTCGATCATGCTCCGCAAGGCCGGGCTTGCCGCCGGGGACTTGGACGCCGTGCTGCTGGCGGGCGGGTTCGGCAACTACATCCGGCGCGAGAACGCCCAGCGCATCGGCCTCCTTCCCGACCTGCCGGTCGAACGCATCCGCTTTGTGGGCAATGCCGCCTCCACCGGGGCCAAGGCCGTGCTTTTCGCCCGCGAACTGCGCGATCAGGCCGAGGAAATCGCCCGCAACACCGAGCACGTCGATCTCTCCATGGACCCGGAGTTCCAGATGGAATTCGGCATGGCCATGATGTTCCCCGGCGAATTCGGCCTCGCCATGAGTCTGGTTTGACGGAATCCGCCGTTCCTAACCAATCTCTTGTGCGGCGCTGACTTACGGGACATGCTGCGGGCGAAGTTATTAACAGATGTCGGTGTGATGTCGACAGCTTGTTGATAACTCTACGGTTTCGGCATGGAGCCCGCCGCGTGAAAGCATTCTTCCTGTTGAGTCAGGAGCCTCCGGTTTCCATCGCAACCCCGCCGGACATCCGGCAGTGTCTGGACGGTCTCGGCCTGCGGCCGGGCCGTCCCGCCGAACTGCCCTTCGTGGCAGGGGACACCACCGCGGGCAGCGAGAACGAGTTGCAGGTCGCCGTCCGCGGCCGCCGCGAGGACGTGGACCTGCCCCTGACCATCGCCCAGTCCCGCTACTTCACCAATCTCACCCAACAGGTCGATGCGGGGGAGATCACCCCACGGGCGGTGCGCAACCTGACCGATTATCTGGAGGACAATCCCTCCGGCGTCTGGGAGAATAGCTGGGTCCGCTTCCCCGTGGAGCGGCTTTGTCCCTACGCCCAGGACATCCTCCGCCACGATCTCCGGCTGGACAAGCGTGACCACCAGTCCCAACCCCGCAACGATGCCGCCCGTTTCTTCGTCCAGGCCAATGGCGAGGGTTTGCTGCGGGTGCCAATCAGCTACCTGGTCAAACTCGCGCTGGCCGACTGCATGGGCCGGGAGTTCGCGCCGGGGCAGGCGCTCTGGCAGACCGGGGAACGGCTGCAGGGCCATTTTCTCAACGACAACACCTCGCCGGAGACCTTCTCCCTACGGGTCGAGCGGCTCACGCCAGCCAACGGCAACGGCGCGGCGATGGCGCGGGAAACCGCCCGGCGTTTCCTGCTCACCCATCTGCTCGTGGACTACGCCAACCAAGCCTTTGGCCTGCACGAGCGGGGCCAGCACGCCATCATCTTCTTCTCCCCCCTCCCCCCCACCCGGCAGCGGCAACTCAACGCCTGTATCTCGGATGCCTTCTACCGGGAACTCTTCATGAGCCCCTGTCTCTCCGGCTGGGACCAAGGCGAAGCCAAGCACCGCTACATGGCCCTCTGCCACGAGGTCCTGAGCCGCAGTCATCTCAACGCGGTCGGACGCCTGCGCGAGGCGGGCATCATCACCCGCGACCTGGTGGTCATGCCCAGCACCAGCAACATCAGCCTCGCCAACAACGGCACCCACGTGAGCCTGGGCAGCCAGCGACTGACCGAGCGGATGGCCGATCCCGCCTCCGGCTTCGGCCCCGCCCACGAGAAATGCCTGGGCGATCTGGTCACCAAGGTGGTGGAGCACTTCCTGCCCCTCTTCGTCGGCACCTACACCGCCGCGCCCTACCGGCTCGATTTCGCCGACCTGCATCCCGAGCGTACCCTTGGATTCCTGCCCCACGAACTCGATTTCACCCATCTGCGCATGCTCTGGCGACGGTGGCGGAAGAAGGCCTGCAACCGGCTGGTAGGCCAACCGGTCAGCCCCTTCGGTCCGGAACTCCTCGACCGCGCCCTCGCCCGCCTGTTCGGCTGGAAGGGGGATCTGGTACCGGACTTCCGCCTGATCGACTACCCGGTCGCCCTGCCCAGCACCCCCTCCAGCCCCGCCTTCGACGGCTGCCTTGGCAACACGGACCGGCTCAAGGCGGACCTCGACTCCCTCGGCGTCTTCGACCGGAACATGGCGTTCTACGCCCTGTTCCGCCAGCGTCTCTTCGCCAGCATGGGCTTCGCCGGGTTCGAGGCCCGCTACTACTCCCACTTCCCCGGCCTGGGCAGCGACATGGCCCCGGCAGTCGATCTCCAGATGCTGGTGACCAGCCTCGCGTTCCAGTACATCGTGAACCGGCAGGTGGACCATTCGCACATCCCCGACACCCCCTTTGCCGAAAGCGAACGGCGGCAGGTCTTCTTTGCCGCCGCCGCTGGCGTCCCCACCTTCTACGTGCGCCGCGACAGCGGGAACCGCTTCCTGCTGGACCTGCTCCAGCGCGCCCGTGGCGTCCGCTACAGCCACCGCTACAAGGGCTACCTGCGGGTCACCGTGGACGATTACCGACGCGCCCTGCTCGACACCATTCGGGAAGACGCGGCAGACCTGGTGGCGCTCAACGGCATGGAGAAC
Source organism: Victivallales bacterium (assembly GCA_003245525.1). Taxonomy (GTDB): domain Bacteria; phylum Verrucomicrobiota; class Lentisphaeria; order Oligosphaerales; family Lenti-02; genus Lenti-02. The sequence goes on from QKCY01000528.1 coordinate 6,819, forward strand.
ACCCTGGCGGACCTCGCGGAACGGGTGCAGTCCCCCACTTCTCACAGTGCCTTGGGACGCCTCATCCGGCAGGTGGAGAACGATACGGGAACCCGTCACTGGAAGAACCTGCGGGCGGAGGAGTTCAACACGGCCATCGAGCACCACTACCGCGAGGACGCCCGCCGGGAAGGCCTGCGTGAGGGCCTGGCCGCTCTCCGCCACGAACTGAAGCAGACCGGTGAAGCCGACGCGCTTCCCCCCCATTGGGAGAACGACCTAGTGGCCGGACGCCTGCCCCTCCCCCAAATCCGTCACCTCATCCGCCTTCTGCTCGGCTGCGAGACCCCGGCGGCGGTCCAGCCCTCGCTCGAATACGCGGTCTAGAACCAAGGAGCCCCATGCTTTCCCACCAATACGTCCGTCGTACCGACGGTGCCGTCCTCGACGAGGAATTGTTCGGCGACCGGGTGGTCCGTTTCCTCTACAGCCAAGTCCGGGAGAATGCCGGGTGGCTGTTCCGGGCCTGTACCGGAGCCCACGCCTCCGCCTGGCTGGCTACGCTGAACTTCGACCTGCCCTTTGCCGCGAAACTGCTCGGCAACCGGCGTTTCCTGGAACGCTGCGGGGTCGATCTGGCCGAATGCGCCGACCCGGTGGAGCACTACACCACGCCCCGCCGCGTGTTCGAGCGCCGCATCCGCTACTGGGACTGCCGCCCCCTGCCCGAGAACCGCCGCGCCATCGTCTCCCCGGCGGACGCCCGGGTGGTGGCAGGTTCCCTCGATCCGGAGGATGCCCTCTTTCTCAAGGGCAAGTTCTTCGCCTTCGAGGAACTCCTGGGCAGCACCAAGACCGACTGGCTACAGGCCTTTGCCGGGGGCGATGCCGCCATCTTCCGCCTGACGCCCGACAAGTACCACTACAACCATTGCCCCGTCAGCGGCCAAGTCGTGGATATCTACGAGGTGGACGGCACCTACCACGCCTGCAATCCGAGCGCCATCGTGGCCGTGGGAACACCCCATTCCAAGAACCGCCGGGTGGTTACGGTCATCGACACGGACGTGCCCGGCGGCACCGGTGCCGGCCTGGTCGCCATGGTCGAGGTGGTGGCCCTGATGATCGGCGACATCGTCCAGGTCTACAGCGAGACCCGGTACGACCAGCCGAGCCCCCTGCGGCCCGGCAGCTTTGTCCTCCGGGGACAACCGAAGAGCCTGTACCGGCCCGGCAGCAGCACCGACATCCTGCTCTTCCAGCCGGGACGCACCCGCTTCTCCCCCGACCTGCTGGCCAACCGGCAACGGGCCGATGTGACCAGCCGCTTCGCTCTGGGCTTCAACACGGCCCTGACGGAGACCGAGGTCCTGGTCCGTTCCCTGCTGGCCCTGCCCTGCTAGCCCTCACCCAAGGAGTTCCATGAGTCCCAACGCCCTGTTTCTCGGCGGCCTGGTCCTTTTCCTGACCGCCCTGCTCGCCTGGTCCATCCGCACCCTACCCCGCGACGGGTGGCAGTTCGTCTGCGCCAGTCCCAAACGACAGCGCGAGGACGGCTCCTGGGAAGGCACGAACTTCACCTTCTATGGGGTCTATGTGGCTGGCTCCTCGGCCCTGGCCGGCTCTGTTCCTGCTGCTCAACGGAGCGGCGGGCAACGCAGTGCTGCCCACTGCCCTTACGGTCGCCATCGTCTTTGGCGTGGCCGCCCCTGCCGCCCGTTGGATCGCCCGGCTGGTGGAGGGGAAGAAGCACACCTTCACCATCGGCGGGGCCTCCTTTGCCGGCCTGCTGATCCTGCCCGGAGCCGTGTGGCTAGTCAACCGGCTGCTACCCGGCAATGCCCCCTTGGCCTTGCTTCCCATCTGCGCTGCCATGGGGGTAAGCTATGCGTTGGGCGAAGGGCTCGGGCGCCTGGCCTGCATCAGTTTTGGCTGCTGCTTCGGACGGCCCCTCCATGAGCTCTCGCCGGTCGCCCGGCGGCTGCTCTCCCCCTTCGCCATCATCTACCGCGACCCCACCCGCAAGGCCTGCTACGAAGGGAAACTGGCGGGAGTCCCCATTGTTCCCGTCCAAGCCATCACTGCCTGCCTCTACGCCATGGCTGCGACCATCGGGACGGCCCTCTTCCTGGCCGGTTGGTGGAAGACTGCCTTCCTTGGCAGCCTGGTCTTCACCCAAGTCTGGCGGGTGCTCTCCGAAACCCTGCGCGCCGACTATCGGGGGGGGCTGACGATCAGTCCCTACCAGATCATGGCCCTGCTCGGCATCGTCTACGCGACCGTGGTGTCTTTCCTCGCCGATCCGGCCGCCGTGGTGGCCTGCGACGTGCGCCTGGGGTTGGCCCTGTTCCGCCAGTCCGGCATCCTGCTCTTCCTACAGGCACTCTGGCTGGGTCTGTTCCTCTACATGGGCCGGAGCACGGTCACCGGTTCCTCCCTCACCTTCCACGTTCGCGCCGACCGGGTCTAGCCGTTGGGCCACCCCGGCGCAGGCACATGGCCAAGGCCCCGCCGCCGCCCAGCACGTAGGCATGATAGGTGAACAGCCGCCAGACCAGCATGGCCACCACGGCATCGGGACGAGTCACGAAATGGGCCAGGAGCATGGTTCCCATCACCTCCATGGTGCCGCCGCCACCGGGTAGGGCTGAAGCCATCACCAGCATGGCCACCACCCCCTGCAGGAGGATCAGCGGCAGGGGATTGCGGGACGTGCCCAAGGCCCAGAGCACGGTGGGCAGAACCCCGTACCGGCAAAGCCATTGGCCGCTGGTCAGAACCATGGTCAGCAGCAACGTTCGCCGCCGCTTCCGGAGCATGTCGCCACCGATCTCGCGCGCCTCCCGGCAGGCCCGGCGCAGGGAGCGGCCCAAGAGCCGCAGCCGCGCGGGCAGCCGCCAATGGGGCCGGAAGGACAGCCGTGCGAGCGGCCTCCGCCAGACCCGCCGCAGCCAGCGCCGGGCCGTATAGACCACGCTGCCGAGAACCAGCACCCCCGCCACCGCCCAGAGCAGCGAACGCAGGCTGGGATGGTTCACGGGTGCCAGTTGCCGCCAGGAGGGGTCGTGCCATACCACGTAGACCGCAAAGGGCGAAAGCAGCAGGAAGAACAGAGCATCGGCCAACCACTCCGCCGCATACATGGCCGTCACCCCCGATAACGGCACCCCCGACCGGTGCAGGAGGGCAAAACGGATGGCCGTTCCCCCGGTCCCGCCCGGCGAGGTCAGTACCCCCAACTCGATGGAGAGCGCCGTCCCCACGGCCCGCCACCAGGAAATCGGGTAGCCAGCCGAATGGGCCAACAGGTATAGCCGGGTGCCCATGCAAAGCCAAGCCACCCCGATCAGGGCACCGAGCCCGACGAAGAGCCACCACGGGAAACGCCCGCAGGCCCGGAACGCCTGCGGCCCCGCCAGCCACAGCGTGGAACCCACCGCTCCCAGCAGACAAAGGCCCATACCGACCACCATGCAACGCCCGACGAACCGGGCCAGATCGGGTGGCGATGACGAATCGGCGCGATTCCGGGGCATGCGCAATCCTTCGGTTGAGCCCGCAGCATACCAGCGCAATCCCAACCCCGCGACCGGCCCCATATAGTTCTCACCGAGTTCTCGCCCCGCCCTCATGCCCACGCCAGGAAAGGACGTATCCCGTTGGCGCGGCTTGACGGTGGTTGGGTCGCCAGTACTGTGTTTCCGGCGACAGTGCCGACGGGTCTGGCGGAGTCGCCGCCTAGAGGGAGGGAAGAGCCATGCAGAAACAGCCAGGGCACTCCAGTGCCAGGCAAGGGGGGATGCCATGCTGATCCCCCTGCGCACGAGTAGTCTCTACAACCAGAGCCCGCTGCCCAACTGGGGCATCATCGCCGCCAACGTCCTGGTCTGGCTGGCCACTCTGGGCTCCGGCTACCCTGAATGGGCCGACAGCATGGTGCTCGACGGACCCTCGCTGCCCGGACTCCTCGGTCACATGTTCCTCCATGCCGGGATCTTCCACCTTGCCGGGAACATGATTTTCCTATGGGTGTTTGGCAACGTGGTCTGCGCGAAAGTCGGCCCCATCCTGTACATCCCCGTCTACCTGATCTGCGGCATCGGAGCGGCGTTCTGCCACATGCTGGCCACCGACCTGCCAGCGATCGGGGCCAGCGGGGCGATCAACGGGATCGTCGCCTTCTACCTTGTCCTGCAGCCGGTGAACGAAGTGGATATGGTCTTCATCTTCTTCCTCCGCGGGAAGCAGTTCACCATTGCCGGCTTCTGGGTCATTCTCTACTGGTTTGCCTGGGATGTGTATGGTCTGCTGAGCGGTGGGCATTCGCGGATCGGCTTCGCGGCCCATGTGGGGGGCTTCGCCACCGGTTTCCTGCTCGGAAACCTCTTCGTCTACCTCAAACTGGTGACCATGGACGAATACGACAATCCCACTCTCCCCGAATACCTCGGCCTGCTGCCCAAGGGATACTCCGCGCCCAAGCGGCACCTCCCCCAGGCCAAGCCCGAGCCAACCTACCAGCCACCGGTCGAGCAGATCTACCACCAGCCCACCCAACACACCCGGGCTCCGATCCATTTCCCCCCGAAACCGCAGGAACCACCGGCACCGCTGAAGCCCTTCGCCGAACGAGCCCGTCCCGAGTCCTCCCGGATGCCGTCCGACAACGTGCAGAGCTTCCCCTGCCCCCACTGCCAGACCGAATTGGAGCTGGATGTCGCCACCCTCCCTGCCAGCAAATCCCTCCTCTGCCCGGCCTGCAAAGGAACCATCAGTCTGGTCTTCGAGTGATTCCCGCAGCCCCGAGGACCGCAGAGTTGGGGCTCGGTGGTCCTAGGAGGGGGGGGCAGGCTCGGTGAACAGAGAGGAGTGAGCGGTTGCCCTGCGGGGGGTCATGGGGATTAGCGGGCAGCAGGAACAACCCGTCTCCTTCCCTGATGACTCGGTGTGCCGAGTCCCGGCCGTTTGCTCCCAATGGTGCCTCGCGCAGTCCCCGAATTCGGCTTCGCGCGATCCCTGTAGCGTGTGCATTCCCAGGCGCACGACTTCGTCCGGTTCCGAACTATCGTTGGCGCTGCCTCGACGGGTCTCGGCCACTTGTGTGCGGTCTGGCGCGCGCGTGTCTGCTCCCGGTTTGCGGTAGGGAACTCGACTCTAGGAGCCATGCCGTTCGCCGCCCACTGCTTTCGGTCGTGCCCCTCCGTCCTGCGATAGACGGTGGTCAAGACGCTGGTGCCGCTGAGTGGGCTTTCCCACGTGGCACGCCGGGTTCTCGTCTCGCGGCGCCTGCGGCTTGGCCCATCGGGGACAGTGCTGACGAACCGGTTCGCTCGGGTGGGATTCCGGTTCGGCCCGAGAAGAACAGTAGGCTCTCACCGCGGCCCCGGCAAAGCGCCGAAGTACCACCCCCGTCCAGCGGCGGGAAGCGCGAGAGGCAGTCGGCATGATGATGGACGGGGAGTTCAGGCCGGCCAAGCGGAGACGCATGCGACCGGCAATGGTTGGTCCGCACCACCAGGCCGCCCATCTGCTACATGGACGGCAGTGGAACCCATTTTCCCACATGCCGAGGGACCGTTTGGCAACCAGTCCCCTGCCGACCCATCACTGGGCACCGGGGGGACCGGGGTCAATCCTGCAGAAGCGAACGGAATCGGCTGTTCTCGAGGCAGCGTTTGACGTCCTCGTAATTCTCCAGCAGATCCCGGTGGGACGCGCTGTTCTGCTTGATCAGATCAGAACTCAGTTCCGTATGGTTGGCGGACAGCCCTACCATCGCCAGCAGTTCTTCGGTGGATGGCCGGTTCTGGATCAGGTCTTCATAGAATATCTGGTGGTACGGTAGCGGCGTCGCAGAGAACAACAGCTTCATCCGCCGGATGCCCTTCTCTCTCCACTCGAGTTCCTCGAGGAGCTTCTCCGTGTCGAGACGAACACGCACGGGGGCCACGCTCGATCCCTTTTTCACGTGGAACGTTCCCCGGGCGGCACCGGTGGCTTCGGAGATCAGCACATCCAGGTGATTCCTGCGGATCAGATGCAATATGGATACGCGTCGGCACACCAGGTACGGAAAGATCTCCGGGTACCGTTTGAGCTGCCCAGACATCAGTTTGAACCCGACACTGCGAATGCCCGGCTGCTGGCGATAGATCCGATTGAGGTACCCCCAGCACACAAACGGCCGGAATATCCGCCCCCGCCGCCCTGCCGGCTGCTGGGCATAGTAGGTATTCCAAAACTCGAGATCCTTCGCACCTCCCCATTTGGGGTACCCGTCTCCCGACGGCACGAAGAGCTCCGTGTAAACCGCCGCCTCCGGATGGCTGTTCAGTCGATCAATCACCCAAGTGGACCCGCTCCGGGGCGAGGAGAGAATGACGAATCTGCGTGGATGGCTCATTGCTTAGGACTGGGGGGGAATGCGGTTTCCCGACTGCTCGTCCGGTTGGGCTTTCAACCCGGCGAGCAAGGGGCAACTCATGACTGACTGAGGGAGAATTGTTTCCCCTCCGGGGGGACGTGGCGGAGACGAATGTAGTTCGGTGCGACAGGTCACGCAAGGGGCTGGGCATAATTGTGTCACGAGAGGCCCTGCGTGCCCCCAGGTTCGATATCGTTACGTCTAGTGTCCACAAGAGGACCTCAACACGCCCGACCATTCCAGCGCCTTGTGTGCATCCACGGCATTGCCTCACAGGCCGTTTGGACGGGGACCAGACGCCCGGGACGGGACTTTGCCGACAGGGCAGGTGCGACGCAAGGCGGGTCGGCATTTCTGTGCCGGCCGTGTGACCCGCTAGCGACTGGCCGGGGCGATTCTGCCGACGTTCCGCCCTCTTGGCCTGCCGCTGCCTTGATTCGCGGCTCTAGGAGGGCGAGGACACCACGCGGAGGCGAATTCCCGGCCGTTGGCATTGGTCTCGCCGGGAAACCGGGCTAGACTGAGAGCCGGTTCGCGTCCGCCACTCCGGAGAGCCTTGCCATGAGCAGTCCCCTGGCGTTCAAGCCCGATTTTGCCGAAGCCAAAGAGCGTTGGCTGGCCTTTTGGGACCACGAACTGGTCGACCGGCCATGCTGCCTGGTCACCGCCATGAAAGACGGAGCGGGGCCGTTGCCGCCCAATCCGCCCTACCTGTCGGGCTCGCGGGAGCCGTTCCGGCCGGTGATCGACGCATTGCTGGCGCGGGCCGAGGCCACCTGGTTTGGCGGCGAGGCCATGCCTGCCTACACGCCGAGTTTCGGACCGGACATGTTCGCCTCCTGGCTGGGCGCGCGACTGGAGTTCGACAAGGACAACTACGGCACGAACTGGGCGGTGCCCTGCATCAAGGATTGGGCCACCGATCTGCCCCTGACCCTGGACGAGGACAGTCGGTGGTGGCAGCGCATGCTCGACTTCTGCCAAGCGCTGGGCGACGCCTTCGCCGACAAGATGCTGGTGGCCCATCTCGACCTGCACAGCAACATGGACGCCCTCTCGGCGCTGCGTTCGCCCGAGCTGCTCTGCATGGATCTGATGGACGTCCCCGAACTGATCGAGCAGGCGGTAGGGCAGGTGAACGCCCTCTACCCGACCATCTACGACGCACTCTACGATGCCGCCGGGATGGGCCGGTGCGGCACCCAGGGCTGGGTGCCCGCCTACCATCCCGAGAAGACCAACACCATCCAGTGCGACTACGCCGCGCTGATCGGTCCCGAGCACTTCCGGCGCTTCGTGGTGCCTGGCCTTGAAGCCGAGGCCGCCTACCTGGAGCATACCGTCTACCATCTCGATGGCCCCGAGTGCCTGGTGCATCTCGACGATCTCTGCGCCATTCCCGGCCTGGACTGCATCCAGTGGGTCTCCGGTGCGCGCAACAAGCCCTTCGTGGAGTGGATGGACTTGCTCAAGCGTATCCAGAGCAAGGGCGTGGCCGTCTGGGTGCCGTGCAATGCCGAAAGCATCAAGGTGTTCCACCGCGAGCTCGATCCCCGCCTCCTGTTCTACGTCTGTTCGGTGCGCAGCCAGACGGAAGGCGAAGAGGTGCTGCGCTGGCTGAAGAGCAATACCTGAACCGGCCTCCCGAGGAGAGACCATGAACTTCCCGCTCATGCCCCCCGAGTACCTGCGCGAGGCGGAGGACATCCCCTCTTTCTGGGTCACGGACCTGCGCGACATCGCCGCCTGGCTGGCCTGCCATGTCTCCCGCGGCGAGATCCGCGAGATCGGCCGCAGCGCGGGTGGACGTCCCATCCCCATGGTCGTCTACGGCCAACCCCGCCAGAGCGGGCGCACCACCACCTTCTCAGGGTCCATCGGTGCCCGCAAACTGGCCGCCTCCTTCGGCCCCGAGGCCGATAAGCGTGTCTACCTGGCCATGGGCGGAGTCCATGCCAGCGAATACGAAGGAATCATGGGCCTCGTCAATCTGGTCTCGGTCCTCGAAACCGGTAGCGACCTGCGCGGCAAGGCCTGGCCCGAGCTGGCCGAACTGGGTCGCCAGATCGACCGCATCCTCGTGATTCCGGTGGTCAACGTCGATGGCCGCGCCCGGATTCCCCAGCGCATGTTCCCCCACCGGGGCAGCGACTCGACCGTCTACCAGTGCTGGGGCACGGGGGCCTGGGCCGACGGCACCAACATCGGCTGGCCCCAGTGCAAGGAGTTCATCCCCCTCGACTTCGCCCGCACTATGTGTCCCGGCGGCTATCCCAACGACGCCGGGGTGAACATCCAGCACGACGATTTCCTCTCGCCGAGCCGCCAACCCGAAACCGAGGCCCTGCTCCGGCTCTGCGCCGAGGAACGCCCCGACCTCATCGTCAACCTGCACACGGGAGCACCGGGCAACAACTACTTCTGCCGCATGCACCGGCCCTTCATCGAACCGGCCCTCGACCCCGTCTTCGACCGACTCTATGCCGCCGTCCACGGCGGCCTGGCCCGGGCGGGGCTCCAGAGCACCCGCGACGAGGCCCTCGAAGGCGATCCCACCAAGGCCCCGCGCGGCGTCTACAACCTCGACACCGCGCTCAATCTCCACTGTGGTGCCCTCCCCGCGCTCATCGAGTCCCCCTGCCACGGTTTCTCCGGCAAGGACCGGGCAGGCAACGAGGTCTACCCCCATCCCGACTCCCTCCTCGACCAGCAGCTCGTCTGCCACCGCGAGGCCCTCCGTTTCCTCCTGGAGACCGGCGGCCGTTGCACCTGGACCCCCGAGGGGAAGTAGCCCAGCCAAGGGAACGAAACACCATGTCTGTCGTCTACCTGCGCGTCGCCGCCGTCATCATTCTGGGGAGTCTGACCATGTCCGCTGGCATCGAGCCCCGCGAGTTGTGGCGTTTCGACTTCGAGGACGGCCAGGTTCCCGGGGCGGGGGCTCTGGCGTATGGCAACGATCTTCAGGTGGCGGTGGTCCCGCGCGGCGAGGACGGCAAGTGCCTGGAACTGGCCGCCACCAAGCCCATCGTTTTTGCCCAGCTCAACCTCGACCAGCCGGTCACCATCGAGAAGAACCTGATCCTCTCCTTCGACCACCGCGAGGAGGTCCCCGAGGGCTTCGCGGGCGCGTATCTGGGCATGACCTTCATGAAGGAGGGCAAGCAGGCCTTCTGGAACAGCGACGTCTTCTCTGGCGAGTGGCGGCATGTGGACGTGGCCTTGGGCGAGCTGAAGGCGGATTTCGGGGTGGAGATGGTGCCCGGGCTGGTGCTCAACCGCATCCAGCTCTACGCTCGCTCCAAGGACCAGAAGACACGCGGCGATCAGCCTTGTCTCGTCAAAGTCTGGTTCGACAACATCCGGCTCCACGTGGGCGACATCCAGACCTCCGTGGTGGATGGCAAGCCCTATGCCTGCCACAACAACCCGCCCCTGTTCGATTGGCGGGGACCCACCCGGCCCGGCAGCCGCCTCCAGTACTCCCGCGATCCGGCCTTCCCGGAAGCAGGCACCGTCACGGTGAACCTCTCCACGACCCGGCCCTTCTACGTGCCGGAGAAGGCGTTGGAGCCCGGGATCTGGTACTTCCGCCTGGAAACCGTCGGCAACCTCTTCGAAGGCTGGGGCAATGCCCAGCAGGTGACGATCCCCGAGGAGACCCAGTCCTACCGCCCCCCCGCCATCGACTTCGCGGCCATCGCGGCCCAGCCCCATCCCCGGCTCCTGCGTCGTCTCCGTCCGAAAGGCGAACCGGTCAGCGAAGGGGAAAAGGCGAGCCTCGTCCGCCAAGCGGAGAACTACCGGAAGCAGGGCGTGCCCGAGCATCCCGGCCCCTATGTGAAGGGCGACCCCCGCTGGCCCAACTGGATCGACTGGTACGGGCAGGTGGCGGACAAGACCACGGCCCGGATCGGCAACAATCTCGAGCGCACCGCCCACGCCGCCATTCTCACCGGGGACGAGAGCGCCATCGCCGCCGCCCAGGAACTGCTGCTTGCGGCCTGCTCCTGGGACCCGGCGGGAGGCAGCCATGCCCGCCACGGCGACCTCCAGGCCGCCGATCTGCTCCAGGGCATGGCCGCGTGCTACGATGTCTGCCAGGATCGCCTCTCGCCGGAGGAGCGGGACCGGGTGCTGGGTATCCTCAAGGAGCGGGTCCTGCAGTTCTACGCCAGCATCAGCCCCTTCCGCATCAATCCCGCCCAGAACCACCCCTGGCGCAAGAACACGGTGGTGGCCGAGGCCGCCGTCATCCTGATCGGCACCGTCCCCGAAGCCGAGGAATGGCTGGACGTGACGCTGCACAACTTCACCTACCGTATCCTGCCCAGCATGGGCTTCGCCGGGGAAAACCAGGAAGGCATCATGTACTGGGCCTACGGCGTGAACATGCTGGCCAACTTCGCCGATCTCATGCGCTACCAAGCGGGCGTGGAGGTCTACGACCAGCCCTGGCTGGCCCAGACCTGCCGGTTCCCCATGTATCTGGCACCACCCAGTGCCTATGCCATCAGCTTTGCCGACAACTCGTCCCAGGGCAATGTCAGCGTGGTCGGCCCCTACGGCGCCAGTCTGGTCGGGCGGCTCGGCGAGCGAGTCCAGGACCCCTATGCGCTGTGGTACGCGGGCCTCACCAACGGCGGCGTTCCCAGCCGTCCGCCCGCCGACATCTCCCAGTCCGCCATCTATCCCTACATCGGCTACGCCATCTTCAACACCTGCCTCTCCGAGGGGCTGGACAACGTGGGCGTCGGCATGCGGTGCGGTCCCTTCTTCGCGGGCCACCAGCACGACGACCTCAACGGTTTCGCCATCCACGCCTACGGCGACAAGCTCGCGGTGGACGGCGGCTACTACGACTGGTACGGCAGCCCCCACTTCAAGTCCTACTCCATCACCACCCTTGCCCACAACACCTTGCTGGTGAACGGCCAGTGCCAGAAGCGCGAAGCGAATGGCGAACTGGTGGACCACTTCGACTCCCCCGGCTTCGGCTACGCCGTCGGCGACGCCTCCCAGCCCGAGGTTTACAACGGTCTCCTGAAACGCTTCGAGCGGCGGTTGCTCTTTCTCAAGCCAGGCTTTGTCCTCGTCCAGGACCTCACCGAAGCCGCCCAGGAACCGGTGACACTGGACTGGCTCATCCACTCCCATACCGAGAGGATCTTCTCGGCTGACAACGCCACCCATTCCTTCTCCATCGTGCGTCCGCTCGCGGCTTTGCAGGGGGTCTTCCTCTACCCCGAGAACGTGCAGTTATCGGTCGCCAAGAGCTTCGACGTGGTCCCGCAGAAGCCCCGCGCCTCGGTGGACCTCTCCTGGGACGAAGTGCAGCCCGAATGGACCCTCACCGCGACCACGGCCGACAAGCAGACCAGCGGACAGTTCCTCGCCGTGCTCGGCATCCAGCGCAACCCGGCCGCCCTCGCCCTCCAGCGCTTCGCATCGCCCGGCGTGATCGGGTGCGAAATCCCGACGGACTACGGTACTTGGCTCGTTCTGGCCCGCCAGCCCGACGCCCCCACCGGTCCCGTCTCCAGCCACGACGTGGAGACTGACGGCGACCTCGCCGCCATTCTGGTCGGTCCCGACGGCCAGGTGCGCAACGCCTTCGCGGCCCACGCCACCACCCTCCGTTACCGCAACCAGTCCCTCCTCAAGTCAGGGCAACCCACGAACTGGTCCCTGGACCAGCAGGCAGCTCCGACCAAGGTCGAAGGCACCTTGGTCTACGGGAAGGAAACCAGCCTCATGCCCGGTGTGACCCATCCCCTGCCCGACGGCGACCTCACGACCTGGTGGGCCAATCTCCCGTCTGCCGAACGCGCCCGCTGCGCGGTAACGGTCGAAGGCTGGACTGGTCCCCGCCCCCCGCATATCCGGCTCAACGCCAAGCTGCTGGACGAGGACGAAGCCATGTTGGAGGCCGGAACCACCTGCCTCTCCATCACCGGTAGCGGCACCTTTGACCGCGTCGTCGTCGCCCCCCGCCAATACCACGCCCTGCCCGCCCTCGCCCTCCCCAAGGACACCCAGCCCACTGCTGGAGACGTCGTCATCGACCCCGATGCCCCCGGTCCGGTCCGCGAGCACGGGCGCAAGGGCCGCGCCGCCGAGAAAGTCGCCGCTACCGGCGGCAAGGCCTACTGCTTCATCGACGGTCCCATCCAGTGGGCCGAATGGCAGTTCGAAGTCCCCGCCGATGGCCGCTACCAGCTCCTCGTCCGAGCC
>QKCY01000480.1 GCA_003245525.1 Victivallales bacterium
CCTGCCGAAGGAAGCCGCCGCCGCGTTGGCCGAAGCCGTCGCCCTGGTGACCGATCCGGCGGCCAAGGCGACCGCCTGGGAGAGCTGGGCGGCCTACGACCCCAAGGCGGCATGGACGGAAATCGGAGCGGTGGATAGTATCTTCGCTGCTGCGGCCCTTCCGCCCGCCGCGCTGGCCCACCTGGCTTCCCGGGCGGTGGCGGCCGGACTGCTGGCCGACGATACGGCAGGGGTCTCGGTCTGGAGCGCCAAATGGTCGAAGTCCTTTGCCGACGCCCGTGACGGCGGCCACGTGCCGGCCTTCGTGATCCTCTGGCAGGCTTTGGCCCCGGTTGCCGACGCTCCGGCCCCGGCCCCGGTTCCGACTCTGGCCACCAGTCTGGCGGGACTGACCGACGCCGACCGTTTCTGGCTGGTCCATTCCCTGCTCCACTGCGCGCGCCTGCCCGTGGTCCTGACCGGCGAGGATCTGGACCGCAAGTTGACCGACACCCTCCGTTCCCGGCTGGAAGCCCTGGGCGGCTGGGATGCCGCGCTGGACGTGGCCCTTGCCGTCGTCCCCAGCTTCCAGAGCAGGGAGAAGGTCGCGGAGCTATGGCAGGATGTCATGCAGGCCTGCCCTCCTCTAGGCGACAAACCGCTGGCCGACGACGAACAGGCGGCGGAAACGGCGCGGCAGGAGAAACTGGCCGTTCTTACCTCCCGTTGTCTGGTGGGATTGGATTCGGTCGAGCGGCGGCTGGCCGCCAACGTCGGCAGGGGATACCTCTCCGCCGCCGCCACCGTGGCCAACGACCGGCAGGGCAGACGGTTCCTCCCCCATTGCCAGGCCCTGCTGGCTGGTGCCCTGGCCCAGGCCGACAAGCTGAACTTGAGTGGACGGATGGTCACTTGGGATCTGGGGCTCTATGCCAAGGGGCTGGCCAAGTGTGCTGCCACCGCTGCCCAGCAGGCGGAGTTCCGCGAGCAGGTCCGCCAAGCTTTCCCCGACGACCGCGACATCCAGCAATTCCTGGCCTCCCTGGAAGCCGCCCCGAAGCCCTGATCCGGCGCGGAGAGGCAGGCAAGGAAAGAACGAAGGCGGCGAAATCGCCGGGGTTGGGTTGGACCTTGGGCCTCCGGGGTGTATATGACGGCACTTGCCGGAGGACTTGGCCATGGCGCGTCCCAATGTCATTCTGTTGTTCTGCGACCAGTTGCGCGGCGATGCTTTGGGTTGCTACGGGAACCCCGTCTGCGCGACGCCCAATCTGGACTATCTGGCGTCGCGGGGCACGCGGTTCGAGAACGCCTATTCGGCGGTGCCCTCCTGTCTGCCCGCCCGGGCCAATCTGTGGAGCGGGCAGGAGCAGTGGCATACGGGGGTGCTCGGCATGGGCCGGGGCCAGGGCCAGACCCCCAACGACTTCCCCCACACCATTGCGGGCGAACTGACCGCCGCCGGGTACCGCACCCATCTGGTGGGCAAGGGGCATTTCCACCCGCAACGGGAACTGATGGGCTTCCAGTCCGAGGAATTGGACGAATCGGGGCGGACCCTCATCAACGGCTTCCCGGACGAGTACCGGACCTGGTTCGAGCAGCACGCCCCCGCCGGGCTGACGCCGGACGACCACGGGGTGTTCTGGAACTCGTGGCACGCCCGGCCCTGGCACACGGCCGAGCATCTCCATCCCACGGCCTGGACCATGAGCCGCGCCCTCCACTTCCTCGACAGCCGCGATCCGGACCAACCCTTCTTCCTGAACATCTCCTTCGCCCGACCCCACTCGCCCTACGTGCCGCCGCAGGTCTACTGGGACCGCTACCTCGGCGAGGATCTGCCCGCGCCCTACCTCGGCGACTGGGCCACCATGCACGACGATCCCCACCAGGCGCTCGATCCCAACGCCTGGCGGGGCCGCCAGAGCGCCCGCGACATCCACCGCGCCCGCGCCGGGTATTACGGCGAAGTCAGCTTCATCGATACGCAGGTCGGGCGGCTCATCAACCACCTCTCCCGTTTCCACCCCGCCGCCTTGCGCAACACCTGGATCATCTTCACGTCCGATCACGGGGACATGCTCAGTGACCACCACCTCTGGCGCAAGACCTACGCCTACGAGGGCAGTACGCGGATTCCCTTCCTGGTGGTGCCGCCCCAAGGACAGAAGGCACAACGGGCGGTCGCCACCGAGGTGGTCGAACTGCGCGACGTCATGCCCACGATCCTGGCCGCCGCCGGGGTGGCAATTCCGAACACGGTGGACGGTTCCGACCTGGCCCCCCTGCTCGCCGCCCCCGCCGCCTCCTGGCGCGAGTACATCCACGGCGAACACTGCACCTGCTACTCCCCGGAGCAGGAGATGCAGTACGTCACCGACGGTCGCCGCAAACTGGTCTGGCTGCCCCGGCTGAACCGCTACCAGTTCTTCGATCTCGAAACGGACCGCAGCGAAACCCGCGATCTCTTTGCCGAACCGGAGCGCCAGGAAGAAGTGGCTCAGTGGCTGGGCTACCTGACCCAGGAGCTGGCCAAACGGGATTGCGGTTGGGTGCGCGACGGCAGGCCGTGCTGTCCCGACGACGCCCCTCTGGTCTCGCCCTGGCGCGACCTCCGCTGGCCGGGAAGGGATGCATGAGACCAGTCTCGCACCATCCGCAGAGGATTGCTGTTGACGCGCCAGATTCCCGCGACGGCATGGCGGCAGAGGCACGGAGATCATCCCAAACTGCGGCCCGCAAGGGCCGCTCTGGAGTGCGGCGCTCTGCGCCGCTTTCCGTTCTCGCTTGCCGTGGGCGTATCCGACGTACCACTCCGGCCTGGGATTCCAGTGCGGACAGTGTCCGGGAGAAGCCAAAGCGGTGCAGAGCACGCGCACTCCAAAGCGCCCCGGCCGGGGCGCAAGCTCGGGTGGGGCAACCTGCTCTTGCGGACGGCAAGGCGTTTCCTCAAGACTCTATGCATGGTAGCCCGTCGGTATGAGACTCGTTCTTGTCCTCTCGTTCCTGCTCTCTCTCGTCCTCCCGGCTGCGCCGTCCCCGTGGGTTGCTGGCCTGTTGGCGGCCGGTCAGGATACCGACCGCCTGCTCGCCCTTTGGGATCCGTTCCCGATGGAAACGGACTGGTGGCTGCGCGACAGCGGCGGCGATTCCACGACGGCTCCCGCCGTACTGGTCGAACGGGTGTTGGCCGAACTCGGTCCCAACGAGCAGGTCCAGTCTGCCACCACGCCGGAGGCCCAACTGGAGCTCTATCTGGCCCTGGCCCGCACCCGGCGGGAACGGCATCTGGCCGCGTTGGCGACACGTTGCCCCGTTTTCGTCTTCACCAAACACTACGATCTCGGCGGCTCCCACTACGCCTATACGGAAGGGCTCTCCGACGCCCAGAGCGAGCGCCATTTCAGGGCGGGTAGCGCCCTGATCCTGGCCCGAATCGAGGGTGGCGAAGTGAACCTGGAGACGCTGCTGGAGGATGCCCAGGGCGTAATCCGCGACCCCGAGGTGTCCTTTGACGGCAAGCGCCTGCTCTTCGCCTGGAAGAAGTCGGACCGCCAGGACGACTACCACCTCTACGAGATGGACCTGGCCAGCCGGGAGGTCCGTCAACTGACCCAGGGCCTTGGCTACGCGGACTACGAGCCAGCCTACCTGCCGGACGGCAACATCGTCTTCAGTTCCAGCCGCTGCGTCCAAACCGTGGACTGCTACTGGACCGAGGTGAGCAACCTCTTCCTCTGCGCCGCCGACGGCAGCCGCATCCGCCGGATCGGCTACGACCAGGTTCACACCAACTACCCGAGCGTCCTCCCCGACGGGCGGGTGCTCTATACCCGCTGGGACTACAACGACCGCGACCAGATCTTCACCCAGCCCCTGTTCGTGATGAATGCCGACGGCACGGGACAGACGGAGATGTACGCCAACAACTCCACCTTCCCCACCTCCATCCTCCACGCGCGGGGGATTCCGGGCTCGGGCAAGATTGTCGGTGTTCTATCCGGACACCACTGCGACCAACACGGCAAGTTGGCTCTGATCGACCCCAGCTCGACCCGCGAAGGGGCGGCGGGCATCACCATGCTGGCTCCCCTTCGTCCCAGCCGGGATGCGCGGGTGGATGCCTATGGCCAGGAGGGCGAGCAGTTCCAGTATCCCTATCCCTTGACCGAGGACGAGTTCCTGGTGGCCTATTCGCCCCATGCGGGCAACCGCAACCACCGGCTCGTCCGGCCCTTCGGCCTCTATTACCTGCGCGCCGACGGCCAGCGGGAACTGCTGGCCTGGGATCCCAAGGTATCCTGCAACCAGCCCATGCCGGTCCAGCCCCGTCCGCTGCCTCCGGTCCGTCCGAGCCTGGTGGACTACCGCCAGGACACGGGAGCCTACTACATGCAGGACATCCACGTGGGGCCGGGCCTCCAGGGCATCGCCCGCGGCACGGTGACCAAGCTGCGCGTGGTCGCCCTGCGCTACCGCACCGCCTCCATCGGCTTCAACCGCAACGGCACCCATTCCATGACGCCCATTTCGGTCGGCTTCGGCAGTTGGGACGTCAAGGACGTGCTGGGCGAGACCCCCATCGAGGCGGACGGCTCGGCCTTCTTCACGGTTCCCGCCCGGACCCCGGTCTACTTCCAGGCGGTGGACCGGGACGGCAACGTGGTCCAGACCATGCGGAGCTGGTCCACTCTCCAGCCGGGCGAGCTGTTCTCCTGCGTCGGCTGCCACGAACCCAAGAATGGGGCGCCGCCGCCCCGTCCGGCCACCACGGTCGCCCTCCGGCGCGGGGCCCAGCCGCTGGTGCCGTTCGAGGGAATCACCGGCGGCTTCAGCTTCCCCAAGGAGATCCAGCCGATCCTCGACCGGCATTGCATCCGCTGCCATCGCGACCGGGATTTGGCGGCACCCAGCCAAGCCACCTTCGCCCCGTTGCCGGAAGCCGGTCGCCGGGCAGTCTCTCCCCGCGAAGCCACCTGGCGCTGGACCACGGATCGTCCCGGCAAGGACTGGACCCAGCCCGGTTTCGCCGACCAGACCTGGCGCGAAACCCCCGGCGGTTTCGGTCGCAAGGGCACGCCGGGCGGCAAGGTCCAGACCGATTGGTGGACCGCCGACATCTGGCTGCGCCGGACCTTCGTCCTGGACGGCGATCCCGCTGTCCTGCGCTACGCCCTGGAAGTCTGCCACGACGAGGACGTGGAAGTCTACGTGAACGGCGTGCAGGCGATGGCCGCAAAGGGCTACATCACCGAGTACCGCTTCTTCCCCTTGAGCAAGGAGGCGGTCGCCGCGCTCCGCCCCGGCGAGAACCAACTGGCACTGCATTGCCACCAGACGGCGGGTGGCCAGTTCATCGACGCGGCCCTGTATGCCGCGCCGACTCCCCAGACGCCCGCCGCCGGAGCGGAGCCGGTCGCCTTCAGCCTCCGGGGCGACGTCTACCGAACAGGGACCAGCAAGCGCCAGTGGTCCGATGCCTACCTCGCCCTCACCGGGGCCTACCAGGATGGCGAGGACTGGCGCGGGCGCTCCACGGACCTGGTCAACTGGATCAGCGCCAAGTCCCCCGCCGAGATGTTGCTCCCCTACTCCGCCGGGGCGGCCAAGAGCGGCCTCCTGACCATGCTTGCCGAGGGCCACAACGGTGTCCGGCTCACCCGTCCGGAACTCGACCGGATGCGCTGCTGGATCGACCTGCTGGTGCCCTTCTGCGGCGACTATACCGAAGCCAATCTCTGGAACGACAAGGATTGGGAGCGCTGGCGTTACTTCGCCGCCAAGCGGGAGCAGGTCCTGGCCGAGGAGAAACAGGCCATCGCCGACCTCCTGGCTCCCTAGCCATTCGCATCCCATCCGTCCCATCGTGAACCTCCGAGGTCTGCCATGACTTCCCGCTCCACGCTGATTCCCATGGCCGCCATGACCGGCCAGCCCGACCGCGCCTTCGTCCACCGGCGGCTCCGCCAGTACCACGAGGTGGGCATCGACCAGTTCCTGGTCTACGCGCGCAGCGGCTGCAAGGTGCCCTACATGACCGAAGCCTGGCTCGACCTCTGCGAGCACGTCTGCGAGGCGGCCGAACGCTACGACATGGCGGTCTGGCTCTACGACGAGTACAACTGGCCCAGCGGCGGTTGCGGGGGCCAGGTGCTGGACGGGCATCCCGAACTGGCCTGCCTGCGCATCCAGGGCCACTGGCGCGACGGCAAGCTGGTCTGGGAGGTCTGCGCCCGACCGCCGTGGGTGAACCTGCTCGATCCGGCCACGGTGGAGCGGTTCCGCACGCTGACCCACGATCGTTACGCCGCGCGGCTGGGGCGCTACTTCGGCTCGCGGATCAAGGGCATCTTCACCGACGAGCCCAGCTTCATGTACTCGATCCGCCATGCGGACGACCCGGTGGCTGACTTGGAGCTCGGCTACTACCAGGGCGTGGAGGAGGACTATCTGGCCTGCACGGGCCGCGAGTTCCGGGCCGATGCGGAAAAGACGCTGCGGGGCGAGGCGGTACCCGATCTCTGGACCACCTACCACGGGCTGCTCGGGGAGCGTTTCCGGACCGCCTTCCTGGAGCCGCTCACCCAGTGGTGTACCGACCACGGCCTGCTCCATACCGGACACCTGATGTGCGAGACGCCCCCCAACCGCGCCATCACCGCCAGCGGGGACCCCTTCGCCTGCATCGCGGCCCTTTCGCTCCCCGGCCTCGACGAGATCCCCACCCGGACGGAATTCGCCAAGGCCGAGTGGGGCACCCTCAAACTCGTCCAGGCGGGCATCGCCCGGCAGGGCCGGGGAGGGCTCGCGGAGGTCTTTGCCCTGGGGCCACCGGATATGCCCTTCGGCAAGCTCCGCCAGATGCTGTGGCTCACCGCCCTGCATGGGGTGGACCACCATGTACTGGCCGTCTCTCCCCTGGACGCGCGGGGCAACCTGGAAAAGCGGGCCTATTTCACGGCCTTCACCCCGATCCAGCCCTGGTTCCCCCAGTTGGCGGCGCTGGCGGCGGATACCATCCCGGCTGGCGAGATCGCCCGGCTGGGCTTGGCTCCCGGCATCGCCGTCCGCTATCCCTGGCGGCTGGCGTGCGAGGATGTGGCACACCACGCGCGCAACTCCTGGCGGGAACCCCGTTCCGGCCAGTTGCACCAGCTCACCATGGCCTTGCTGCGCGACCAGCGCCCGGTACGCCTGATCGGCGAGGAGGCAACCCCGCCCGCAGGCACTCAGGCGACCTGCTCGGTCACCGCCGACGCCTTTCGCATCGAGTTCCCCGACGGGACGACCGAGGAGCTGCCGGACCTCGCCGCCGTGGCGGCCCGGCTGGCCGAACGGGTGCCCCATGCGGTCCGGTTCACCCGCAATGACGAGGTAGTCCCCGACGTGTTCGTCGAGCTTCTGGCGGACGGGCGCTGCGCTCTGCTCAACCTGAGCGAAGCCGACCAGACCGGTTGCCAACTGGCCTTCGCCTCCGGCCAGACCATCCGGCTCGACCTGCCGAGCCGCGGCCTGCGGATCGTGGCCAAGACCGATGCATCCGATCCGGTCTGCCAGCCCGTCGCCCGCGCGGCGGAGACCCTCCGTTTCGGCCTGCACCTGGACCGGGCCAACCTGCTCTGTTGCCGTCCCGTTGCCGGGACCAAGAACGAGTTCACCTTCACCGTCGATACCCCGCTGACCGGCCTGCGCCTGCTGGTGCGCGACGACGCCCCGCAAACACCGATGGGCAAGCAAGACGAACTGGTGGACCCCTTCGCGGTAAGCACTTCGCAGGTCGGGACCCGCCAATCGGTACGCGAGGCCGCGCAGGCGGGACCGGTGGAGTTGGACGGCCAACCGGTCGAACTGGTGGACCCCTGCATCGAGCTGCCCGAGGGCATCGGCGAGTTCTATCGCGCCTCCCGGCGGTTCGACCTGGCACCGGGCACCCATACCGTGCGCCTGCTGGGCACGGTGGACGATGCGCCGTATCTCCCGGTCCTCTTCGTGGCGGGCGACATGGGCGTGTTCGCCGGGAACCATCTCGGAGGCCTGCCGACAACGGTCGGGCTGGGCGACCTGCGGGAATGCGGCCTGCTCCACTACGCGGGCAAGGTGACGCTGACCGGCGTGCTGCCGGTGCCGAGCGCCAACCAGCTCGAACTGGCCACCGGCGAGCACCTTGCACACCTGCACCTGGGGGGATGCGACCTCGGCGAACGCCTCTGGGCGCCGTTCCGCTGGGAACTCCCGGCGGACCTGCCCCGGCGACCGCTCGGGTTCGAGCTGACCCTCACCACCAGCATCGGCGCGATCTTTGGCACCAAGGACTTCGTGCCACCCGGCGGCCTGGCCGCCTTCTGGACCGGCCAGCACGCCACCCTCGGCATCCTGAAGCCACCGGTCTTTCTGCAATCGTAGGGGCAAACCATGCCAGACGGGTAGGCGCGCGGTCGCAGGCTCGTCGAGTCAGCGACTACCCGTTCGGGACCGTACCAGGCACCCGCTATTCCCCTTTGCCGCGCCGAGAGGGTATGGTATTGGGCTCCAAGCCAAGCAAAGGGGCCTGATGCACACGATTGTCATTCGTCTTCTCGCGGTGTTCCTGATGGTCGCGGCGGGCGTGGTCGCCCGGCGGCGGCAGATGCTGGACGGGAGCTCCACCAGCCGCATCGTCTCCCTGGTCACCAACATCTTCTACCCAGCCCTGATCTACGTGACGCTGGTACGGACCTTCACGCTGGATGCCCTGCTCCATGACTGGGCCTTGCCCGCCGGGGCGCTACTGATCATGCTGGTTGGTTTCGTGGTCGGCCTGGTGCTCAATGTGGTGGTCCCCGGCCCCGACCCGCACCGTCGGCGCGCCCGGCACTTCCAGTGTACGATCAACAACTACGTGTTCCTGCCCATGCCGCTGGTGATGATCTACTGGGGCGAGGCGGGCGTGGCCAAACTGGTGTTCTCGACCATCGGCTCCGAGCTCTCGGTCTGGACCCTGGGCGTCGTCGCCCTGACCGGCGGTGGCGTACCGTTCCGCCAGATGGTCCGGCGGCTGCTGACCATGCCAATGGCCGCCATCGCCGCCGCCATCGGCACGATTCTGTTGCGGGACAGCATGGGACTCAGCCTTTCGCCCGCCTCCCTGCTCGGCGAGGCCAGCGAGTCGCTGCTCGACGCCATGAAGCTGTTGGGGGCGGCGGCCCCGCCGCTGGCCATGGTGGTGGCAGGCAGCCGCATGGCGGAACTGCATCCCAAACACCTCTGGCAGCCCGCCCAGTTGGTGGTGAGCGTCTTCCGGCTGGTCCTGATTCCGGCCCTGGCTCTGCTGGCGCTCCGGCTGCTGCCGCTCGAACCCAATTCCCGGGCCATCCTGCAGGTGGTGGCGGTGATGCCCTCGGCCATCGCCAGCGTGATGCTCAGCGACCTCTACGACGCCGACAGCGAATTCGCCGCTTCGGCCGTGCTGTTGACCCATGTGGCATCGCTGGTTACAATTCCTCTGTGGTTAACGGCACTTGGCTAGTTCCGGAGGCACCCCATGGACCGACCGTTTGCGCGCAGTTACTGGGTAGTACCTGGCATGCTCCTGGCCGGAGCCTACCCCGATGTCTGGGCGGAAGGGGACCGGGAACGGAACTTGCAGGCCCTGCTCCGGGCGGGCATTCGCACGGTCGTCAACCTGACCGAGGCTAGCGAGGCCAGCGTGGACTACTGTCTGCCCGACTATGCGCCCATGCTGGCCGCCTACGCCGAGGACCTCCGGGTCACGGTGGAATGCCAGCGTTGCCCAGTCCGGGACTTCGACGTACCCACAGTAGTCCAGATGCAGGCGATCCTGGACCGGATCGACGCCGCCGTGACGGCAGGCCGACCGGTCTACCTCCACTGCCGGGGCGGCTATGGCCGTACGGGAACCGTGGTCGGCTGCTATCTGGTCCGGCACGGTCTCGCCACGCCCGACACGGCCCTGGCCGAATTGCGGCAGCTCCGTTACAGCCAGGGGCAGACCGGGACCTCACCGCAGACCGATGCGCAGGAAGGCATGGTCTGCGGTTGGCAACCGGGCCAGTGATGCCATTTCGCGTTCCCGATGATTGCATTCGTTGCCGGAATCCCCCACAGAGCCTGGGCCTATCCCAGTCGGGGAGCGGTCGCGGCCTCGCGACCACCTCTCCCGAATCCCGGCCAACAAGGGAATCCGGGATACGGGGCTCGCACAAGGCATCCGTTCCTGAACGGGCAATGCGTCTCCGACGCTGCGCGCCGTGGTCGCGGGGCCGCGACCGCTCCCCGTATGACCCAGGCCAGCGCCAGCCCGTCCGCAAGAACGATTGCGGCCATCCTGACCGCGGAATAGAATGAAGAACTACTTCGCGAGGCGGACGAGGACCGTCAGCCTTGCCTGGGCGTAGCTGCCCGCGTTCTTCTCGAAGGTGTAGTCCGGATGCCCCGTGGGGCTGTTGCCGATGCCGAGGTCGCCACCGCCCCCAGCCCCCCAGTTGTTGTAGGCGAAGACCACCTGCTTGGCCCCGACGTTGTGGATCTGCATGGAGCCGTAGCCCTTCGGCGTGTCCAGGTTCATCTGGTCGCCGAAGTCGTACTTGCCGTCGGAGGCACCGGGCACCTTGGCACCGTTGGTTGGATTGTAGTTGCAGGCCCAGAACTCCATCCAGCCCTGGGCGACGTCGCCAGTCTGGACGCCGGGGACGTTGCTCTCCACCTTCAGGTTGTTCACCGCCTGCTGGAACTGGGCCTTGGTGGCGAAGGTGGGCACGCCGATCTGGCCTAGATCCTTGGTGAAGGCATCCATGGAGGCGAAGACATAGCGCTCCTCGCCGCTGCCTAGCTTGAGCCAGAGGAAATAGCCCACGCGATCGAAGTCGCCCTTGATCTCGGCGCTGCGGTCGGTGGGGTACACGATCCGGTCGTTCTGGTAGGTGATGTTGGGCAGGCTTGCCTCGTACACCACCTCGTATCCCTTGGTCTCGGGGGCCAGGCGCCCCATCACCGCCCGCTCGTCGATCCGGCCGAACTGGAAGGCCGAGGCAGGCAGGCCCGCGCCGTTGGCCAGATTGGGTTCGGCCAGCTTGTTCCAAGCGAAACGGACGGCGGTGGGCACATTGATGTCGGGATGGCTGAGCACCACCGTGTCGGCGACGATCTCGGCGTTGGCCTTGACGAAGCAGCCGTTGTCGCCG
>QKCY01000388.1 GCA_003245525.1 Victivallales bacterium
GGCAACTGGGCATCCGTCCGGTATGGGAGACGCCCGATGAGCAGATGGATCCGGAATGTGCAGGGGATGATTGGTCGGCAGACTTGGTCGCTGGGCATCCTCGGCTTCCTCGCCCTGTCCTCGCTGGCCCAGGCTGATCGGCTTCGCTATGTGGCAGAGGGCCAGTTCACAAGCTCCGCGGGAGGCTCGACTCCTCTGGTCCTGACCGGCGACACCTACACGGTCAGATTCACCTACGACAGCGACACCGCCAACTCGACGGTCACGAGCACGCGGTACCTCCAGTATCCGGGGGCCGTGGTCGCGGGCTCGGTCGTTTTCCAGCGGGAAGGCGTGACGACTTTCACCGGCCAATGCGACACCGCTTCCTCGTCGAACCGCATCGTCGTCCTGTCGGGCGGCTATAGCCCGACGACCGACGACATCCTGATCTATGTGCCATTCACGGGCACGAGCACCGGCGGGGTCGCGGCCAGCGGGTACCTCCGCTTCCGGCTCTCCGACGATATCGGGACTCTGGTTCCCAGCGACCTCTCCATCCCGGCCCCCCTCCCCGAGTCGGGGACCTGGAGCGTGGTCCCCTATGTGGGAGGCCAGGTCCTGTATGCCACGGCCGACTCGGTGGAACGGGAGTTCGCCGTCGCCGCCTGGGCGTACGAAGCTCCGATCACCTACATCTATTCCGGGACGCCGCTGGCCAGCGTGCTCCAGGTCGGCGATGTGGTGTCCGGCACGATTGTCGTCGTCACCAGCCAGAGCGGTTCCGGCACTGCGGACACCATGGAGTACGCCGCCCCGATCATCCTCCACGAGATCGTGGTGACCCGCGCCGGCGATCCGATCTGGACCGCTTCGCAGGAGATCGGCTCCTCCCTGGTCAAGGTCGAAACGACCGCCGCCGCGCCCAACTACCAGGCGATCCGCTATACCTCCGACCTCAAACTGGGCGGCACGACCGACGACTCGGCGCTCTACCAGTCCTGGCTGTCGTTCTATGACCGGTACGGCTCCGACATGCTGGCTTCCGCGGATATGCCGGAAGCCCTGCCCACCAACTGGGAGGTGGCGTATCTCATGCTCGCCGTGGACGGGGGCCTGAACGCGGTCGCCCCCCTGAACGCGAGCGCCTTCACGCCGCTGGATGTCACGGCTTCCCAGATCTACCTGGAAAATCTGTCCGAGTGTTCCGACCGGATCTATGGGATGAACGCCCAGATCGAGACCTTGGACGACCAGATCGCCAGCCTGCAGGACGAACTCGGTGCCGCCGTCGACGACGCGGCCGCCAAACAGGACCAGATCGATACCCTCACCGCCCAGAAGACGGCGTTGGAGGAGACCTTGGCCCAGTTGAGCGGCACCGGTTTCGCCGCCTGGAAGTACGAGGCCGTCGTCACCAGCGTCCCCGTGGTCAGCTATGGCTTGCAGGGGATTGTCCAGGTCGGCGACATCGTCACGGGCAACCGCATTCTCTACACCGGACTGGCCGACACGGACCCGGCCACAGGCCATGCGCTCTACCAGAACACGGTGTTCGCCTCGGACACTACGGTGACCCGGAACGGCACCGTCATTTGGCAAGCCACCCATGCCGACCGGAACAGCCCGGTCAGCCTGTATCTGACGGCGCCCCAGCGGGTGTACTTCTATGACGAACAGCGGCTCCCGACCACCGCTGCAGGGACGGCCGACTACAACGTGGTGGCGCTGTTCCAGGATGTGACGGGCTCCGACCTGCTGACGGACGAGAGCATGCCGACCCAGCCCCTCGCCAACTGGGAACAGGCCTACATCTACATCCGCAACCTGGGCGGCATCAACCTGGTGGTCGCGCAGTTGCAGCCCGACAAACTGCAGCCCCTGTCGCTGGCCGACCACATCACGAAGCGCCAGGAGTTGGAAACCGAACTCGCCGACACCCAGCAACTGGTGAGCGACCTCCAGGGAACCGGCTATGCCGCCTGGAAGTACCAGGCCACCGTCACCAGCGTCCTCCCCGGATTCGGCCTGGATGGAATCATCCAAGTGGGCGACACCATTGCGGGGAACCGCACCCTGCTCACCGAGGGCACGGATACGGATTCCTCCACGACCCATGCGTTCTACAACAACATGGTCCTGGCGTCCGACACCGTCGTGACCCACGCCGGCACCACGGTCTGGCAGGCCACCCACGCGGGCAAGACTAGCCCGATCAGCCTGTATCCCGTCGCCCCGCAGCAAGTCTATTTCTACGACGACCAGGCCCGAGTGGACGACACGAGTGATGCGGCCACCTACTCGGTGGTGGTGCATTTCAAGGACACGGCCAATTCGGACCTGCTGACCGGCGAGAGCGTTCCCGTCCTGCCCGCCAACTGGGAGACTGCCTATGTCTACATCCGGGTCGGCGGCATGACGGTGGTGACGGCGGAGTTGGCGCTCGGGAATCTGCTTCCCCTGTCGTTGACCGACCACGTGGAGAAGCGCCAGGAACTCGAGACCGAGATCACCGACCTCGAGGATCAGGTGGAGAGCTTCGCCGGGACTGGCACTGCGGCCTGGAAGTACAAGGCGATCGTCACCGACGTTGTCGCTGGCTCCTCCCTCGACGGCACGATCCAGATCGGCGACACGCTGACTGGCGTGCAGGTGATGGATACCACGCTGCCCTACACCGTGCTGTTCGAGCCCATCTATGTGTTCAGCAACCCGATGCTGATGGGCGAGACGACGGTGTCCCGAAACGGGGAAACGGTCTGGGAGTCAGTCCACACCACGGGCTCCAGCAGTGTCAGCTTCTATATGGGGACGACCCATATGGGCGATCTCAACGACAACCAGATCGTGAAGGGGGCCGGAGCCGACTCCACCGTGTACAAGACCCGTCTCAGCCTTCGCGGCCCGAGCGGGGGAGTCATGTGGGAGACCCTGTCCATCCCCGTCGCTCCCCCGCGGAATTGGGAGCAGGGCACCTTCTACATCCG
>QKCY01000518.1 GCA_003245525.1 Victivallales bacterium
GCATGGATCGTACAGCCGGGCGAGAAGCTTGACCAGAGTGGTCTTCCCCGCGCCGTTCTCTCCCACCACCGCGATCCTCTCGCCGGACTCGATCCGGAACGAGACGTCTTCGAGGACCCGCGACTCCGCAGCCGGATAGGCGAAATTCACCGAGCGGAATTCCACGGATTGCTGAAGAAGAGGGACGGCGGAGACGGGGGCACCGGTCGCCTGGAGAGTGGGCTGGAGCTTCAGGAACTCCACCAAGTCCTCGAGGAAAAGCGAATCGGCGTAGAAGCTCCCGGCTGCCCGGGCAACGCCTGCCAGGGCCGTACAGGCGAGCTTCATCGCCTGCACCACCATGATCATGGCCCCAATCGTCATGGCCGGATCACGGGCAGTCTTGGCCACGACGGCCACGTAGAAGGCGAACATCAGGCCGACTCGGAGGATCACAACCACCAGCCTGGAAACATCCCTGCGCAGAGCCACCGAGTCCTTCTGGCGGCAATGCCGCTGGCACAGCCCCGACCAAGCCTCGCGCAAGTAGGGGAAAAGCCCGAAGAGACGCACCTCCTTCGCGGCGGCCGGGGATGTCAACAGGTTGCTGATGTACCCGATACGCCGCTCGCCTTCCGTCTGCCCCTGCACCGTAACGTAGCCCAGGTGTCCGAAGCCCAGTTCCACGGCCAGGACCGGAGCGGTCACGGCAACCAGGATCAGCAGCGACCATGGGGAGAACTGCCACAGAACCACCACATAGGCCAGAAGGCCCACCAAGTCCGCTAGGCCGCCCGTGAGGGTGGCTGCCATGGAAGTGGGCCGTCCCATCGACTGTTGTTGCGCCCGCATGAGCCGGTCGTGGAATGCGGGCGTCTCGAAGAAGGTCACATCAAGCTGAGCAGCCTTGTCCAGGAGAAGCTCCCGGATACGGATGGCGATGCGCCGACTGAGCCGCTCGGACATGTAGCTCCCCAGCAGCAGTCCGGTCGCCTCCTGGATCAGCAGGGCTGCCCCCGCTGCGACCAGGAAGAACACCGCAGAATGGGGTATCCCATCCCTCGCCCCCAACCACTGGGTGACACTGTCGATCACCTCCTTGGAGCAGTACAGGTAGACGGCTGGCATGATGCCGTGGGCCAGAGACGCCAACTGCGTCAGCACCGTGCCCATCGGGTCGGCAGACCAAAGCAACCCAAAGGCAACCGGAGCCTGTCGGAGGGTTCGCAGGCAGCGAGCGACCAGTCCCGCGATCCGCTTGAAGTGGCCGTTTGTCTTCTTCACGCGGTTCTCCCAATGCAACTCGACAGCCCAGGTGTGGCGGACGGGCTATTCCCTGCGTCACAAGCCCCAAGGGCACGGCAACAGTGCCTACGGAGGGATGTACAGGAGGGGGAAGCCAGCAGCATCGGTCTTTCTCTCGAACGGATTGCCTCACCATGGATACAGAGTACCGCATGTTGCCGCGAGCGGCCAGTCCCAGCCGCGCGATCCCGTGGAACCCGGGGCGACTCCCCCCGGGCAGTGGGGAGGGATCGCCAGAATAGGGGACGGTCTTCTCCACTTCCAGCACTTCCAGAAGCAGAATGGCACCAATGGGAAGGCAATGGGACCTATGGGACCTATGGGACCTATGGGAAGAAAGGCCTTGGGGATTTGCCCTCTCCCATCTGTCCCATCCGTCCCATAGGTCCCATTCCTGGTGCCATTCCTCGCCGAAACAGCGATTACGGGCGCGAGACCTGCAGGAAGAACCCGGTGAATGACAACTTGTCGTGGAGTTCCTGGTCGGTGAGTCGGCTGGCACCGGTGAGGGGATCGCCCACCAGGTAGCCAGCGGGGGTGTGCTCCAGCAGCGTCACGAAATGTCCGGTCCCCTGGACCCGGACCCCCGCGATGCTGGGCACGGGCAGCTCCCCGGTGGGTTGGGGTAGGAAAAGGAAGTCAGCGTCGAGACCTCGTCGGCGCATGGCTTTGGCCAGGTACCAGACTTCCGTGCCAGTCCGGCAGGTGTGGCACTCCCACGCGATCTCGGCTTCGGTGGCCTGCTGGCCGAAATGGTGCAGAATCGTGGCCGCGCTTGCCGCTCCGCAGGAGTAGGCCCGGCTTTGCAGGCAGACGTCTCCGTCCCACTGGTCGGCAAACGCCTGGTGTTCCGCGGGAAGCAGAAGCGGTTTCGCATAGGGAAGGAGGATGCCCAAGGTCAGGAGCACCAGCAGTCCCGTAAGCGAAAAGAGGCGCGACCTATCCGCATAGCGGGAAAGCAAGCCGACCACAAAACCCAGCCCTGATGCCGTCAATTCCGTTCCCGGCAGAGCCCGGAAGCGGAAGAATGGCATCCAACTGTCGTAGAGGTGGAAGTAGTAGAGCGCGATCAGCGTTCCGGGCACGGCCAGAAGGAGACCCAAGCCGAGCACTCCGACCCTCTGGGGTTGGCTCTTGGCTTTGCCTCCTGCCCAACGCCCCGCCCCAAAGAGACCATAGGCCAGGACCAGGGCGGCGAAGACCAACGGGTTCACATGCATGTGGGGGCAGTCTCAGCCTACTGCACGTGGTGGATCAGCCACAGGACCACAGCGAGTACCGGAATGACGAGGAGGACGCTGGCGCAGCCGGATTTGCCGGTTCCGGCGGCGAAGTCCTCCGGGAATTGTTCGCGTAGGCGGGCCTGGACTGCATCCACGCGGTCTTTGGCCTCCTTCAGGTCGCAGCCCTTCTTCTCGCGGACCAGCTTGATCGCGGCGATCTTCTGGCCAGCGTAGATGAGGTCCTGCAATTCCTGGGGCACATCGTCCAGATAGCGGCGATTCGGTTGGTCGGGCATGGT
This sequence comes from Victivallales bacterium, assembly GCA_003245525.1. Taxonomy (GTDB): domain Bacteria; phylum Verrucomicrobiota; class Lentisphaeria; order Oligosphaerales; family Lenti-02; genus Lenti-02. Next base: position 2,807 of record QKCY01000518.1, read on the forward strand.
GCTCTTCCTCCTCTAGATGTCTTGGTCGGTACAGAAGCCGGGGCCACCGGCGGCGACATAGCCACCGCTATGGCCTGCGGCAGTGTTGCTGGTCCAGAAGCTGTAGAGATCGCCGTCCGTCAGGCGGAAGCGCAGGCGGAAGGGGCCGGC
>QKCY01000028.1 GCA_003245525.1 Victivallales bacterium
GATGGCTGTGGCGCGCACTTGCGTCGTGCACGATGGGCACGTTGGCATGGTGCCACACTAGGGGCAGCGAGCCTTTGCGCCGGTTCCGTCCCCAAAAGGAAACCGCCCGGCGGATTTCTCCGCCGGGCGGCTCAAGGTGGTCGGGACGAGAGGATTCGAACCTCCGACTTTTTGACCCCCAGTCAAACGCGCTAACCAGACTGCGCTACGTCCCGAGGTTTATCTTGCGTGAGGGAGTAAGATAGCTCACCGGAGAGACTCGGCAAGCTATCCCTGCCCAAAAACGGCGCTTACTCGCCCAATTCCCTGGCGAGAAGCTGCTCGGCCTCGGCGGCCCGGATTTCCCCAATCAGTTCGCCGATGCCACCTTCCATGATGTTGGAGAGGTCGTAGAGGGTTACCCCGAACCGATGGTCGGAGACGCGGTTCTGGGGAAAATTGTAGGTGCGGATGCGTTCGCTGCGGTCACCGGTGCCGATCTGGCCGCGCCGTTCTGCGGCGTTCTTGGCGTCTTCCTCGGCCTGGAGCTGTTCCAGCAGGCGGGAACGCAGGAGGCGCATGGCGATTTCGCGGTTGCGATGCTGCGACTTCTCCTGCTGGCTGTAGACCACGAGGCCGGTGGGGAGATAGGTGATGCGCACGGCCGAGTCGGTCGTATTCACGCACTGGCCGCCCGGACCGGAGGAGCGGTACACGTCGACACGCAGATCCTCGTTGCGAATCTCGATGTCCACGTCTTCCGCTTCGGCCAACACGGCCACGGTGACGGTCGAGGTGTGGATGCGCCCCTGGGTCTCGGTGCTGGGGATGCGCTGGACCCGGTGGACCCCGCTTTCCAGGTGCATCTCGCTCCAGGCGGAGTCGCCTTGGAGGGAGAAGGAGACGTTCTTGAGGCCGCCCACCGCGTTCTCGGCGGTGTCGAGCACTTCCATTCGCCAGCCCTGTTCCTCGGCGTAGCGGGAGTACATGCGGAAGAGGTCGCCCGCGAAGAGGCCAGCCTCGTCGCCGCCAGCCGCCGGCCGGATTTCGACGATGACGTTGCGCCCCTCGTTGGCATGGGGCGGCAGGATCAGGGTCTTGATCTCGCGGTCCAGTCGGTCGGCCTTGGTTTCGAGTTCCGCCAGATCGCTCTCGATCACTTCGCGGAACTCCTCGTCCTCCTCGGCCTCCAGGAGCTCGCGGTTGCCCTCGATCTCGGCCCGGGCCTTTTCGCATTCCTTCCAGACGGTCAGAAGCCGCTGGAGGCGCTGGTATTCCCGGTTGAGAGCCTGGTATTCGGCCTGCTTGCTGGGGGAGAAGTCGAACTGGGCGATAGCCTGTTCCACTTCCTTGAGGCGGGCCTCGGAGTTTTCGATGTAGCTGTCGAGTTTCACGGTCGGAACGGGTCCTTGTCAGGCCGCTCTAGAGGAATCGTCGGTGTCACGAACGAACCACCCCCGCCCGAAGGCGGTGGGTGGTCCGGAAGAAGGTGGGACGGGGAGCTTCCGCCACGGGGACGGAAGATGGCCGACAGGGCTGCCGGCGCTCCCGGTACCGCCAGGCCCTCCGCCATGGGGGCGGAAGGCCGGGATGGGCATGGCTACTTGAGGTTGTAGCGGCGGCGGAAGCGGTCCACGCGACCCTCGGTGTCGACCAGCTTGGCCTTGCCCGTGTAGAACGGGTGGCACTTGGCGCAGATGCCGATCTTGGCCTCGGGGGCGTTGGACATCACCTGGTACTGCGCGCCACACGCGCAGCTCACCACGCAATCCATGTACTTGGGATGAATGCCGTCTTTCATTTCGCCGTCGTATCCTTTGGCTTATCGCCCGTCCCGCTGGTGTAGGGACGGGCAGCTTCATATGCCTTTTCGCCTGCCCGATGCAGGCGTCAATGCCTAGATTTCCTGGAGGGCTTCCTTCCGGCTGAGCCGGATGCGCCCGCGCTGGTCGACGTCGACCACCTTGACGGTGACGGTGTCGCCGACCTGGCAGATGTCCTCGACCTTCTGCACCCGGTAGTCGGCCATCTCCGAGATGTGGAGCAGGCCGTCCTGGCCGGGGAGGATTTCGACGAAGGCGCCGAAGTCCTTGATGGTCTTGACCACACCGCGGTAGATCTTGCCGATCTCGACCTCGGCGACCACGCCGTCGATCTCGGCGCGGGTGGCGGCGAGCATTTCGGCGCTGGTGGTGAAGATGTGGACGGAGCCGTCATCCTCGATATTGATCTGGGCGCCGGTGCGCTCGGTGATGCCGCGGATGACCTTGCCGCCGGGGCCGATCAGCGCGCCGATCTTCTCCGGGTTGATCTTCACGGTGTAGACCTGGGGCGCGTACTTGCTCAGCTCGGCGCGGGGTGCGGAGATGCAGGCACCCATGATCTCGTGGATCTTGGCGCGCGCCTCCTTGTTCTGGAGCATGGCCTCGTACATGCCATCGAGGTCCAGACCCGCGATCTTGAGGTCGAGCTGGAAGCCGGTGATGCCCTTGTGGGTACCGGCCAACTTGAAGTCCATGTCGCCGTAGTGGTCCTCGGCACCGAGAATGTCGGTGAGGAAGACGCGCTTGCCGTTCTCGCCGGTAACCAGACCGACGGAGATGCCGGCCACGGCATCCTTCACCGGGACGCCCGCATCCATCAGCGCCAGGCTGGCGCCGCAGATGCTGGCCATGGAGGAGGAGCCGTTGGAGCCGAGGATGTCGGACACGCAGCGGACGGCGTAGTCGAACTCCGGCACGGGAACCACGTCGGCGACCGAACGCTCGGCGAGGGCACCGTGGCCGATCTCGCGGCGGCCGGGGCCGGACACGCGGCCCGTCTCGCCGACGCTGAAGTTCGGGAAGTTGTAGTGCAGGAAGAACTGCTTGCTCTTCTCGCCGCCAGTGATGGCGTCGCTGCTCTGCGACTCGCTGGAGGGGCCGAGGGTGACCGTCACCAGGGCCTGGGTCTCGCCGCGCTTGAACAGCGCGCTACCATGGGTGCGGGGCAGGACGCCCACTTCGCACTCGATGGGACGCAGGTCGCGCAGGCCGCGGCCGTCCATGCGCTTGCCCTCTTCCAGGGCCAGCCGCCGGATCTCGCGGTGGGTGATCTCCTCGAAGGCACCCTTGAAGTTCGGGGCCTCGTCGGCACCCTCGAATTCGGGGCTGAGGGCAGCGACCATTTCGTCGTACAGAGCGCCGAGAGCGGCATAGCGCTCGCTCTTGCCGGGCAGGAACGCGGCGGAAGCCAGCTTGTCCCCGCACCAACCGGCGACCTTCGCGACCAGGGACGGGTCGATCAGGCTCAGCTTGGACTGCTTCTTGGGCTTGTTGACCCGCGCGGCCAGCTCCTGCTGGGCGGCGCACATGGCGACGACGATGCCGTCGGCGAAATCCATGGCGGCCTTGAGGTCCTCTTCGGAGACTTCCTTGGCCTTGCCTTCGATCATGATGGCCTTGCCGGGGATGCCAGCGTAGACCAGGTCGATGTCGCTGTCCGCCATCTCGGCATGGGTCGGATTGGCGATGAACTCGCCGTTGACCCGCCCGACGCGGAGGGCGCCGACCGGCCCATAGAAGGGGATGTCGGAGACCATCAGGGCGACGGAGGCGCCGAGGATGCTGAGCACATCGGCCTCGTTCTGGCCGTCGGCGCTGAGGAGCTGGCCCATGATCTGGACGTCGTCGATGAAGCCCTCGGGGAAGAGGGGCCGCAGGGGACGGTCGGTCATGCGGGCGGTGAGGATTTCCTTCTCGCTGGGACGTCCTTCGCGCTTGAAGTAGCCGCCGGGGAACATGCCAGCGGCGCTGAAACGCTCGCGGTAGTCCACCTGGAGCGGGAAGAAGTCCAGGCCGGGGCGGGGATCGGCGCTGCACGCGCAGACCAGAACCACGGTGTCGCCCTGCTGGACAGTGACCGAGCCGCCGGCCAGAAGGGCCAGCTTGCCGGTCTCGATGGTGACCTGGCGATTGCCGCCAAGGTCGATTTGGATGGTTTCGATACTCATGTTCTTAGGAACCTTTCTCCCTATTCAGGGATTTCCGATTGCGCCGAGCGAGCGGAAGCCTGGCCAGGAGAAAAGTACGGGGTAGGAACAAGCGGCGCGTAGTGCTGCGGAGGCACGGCCTGCGGAATTGCGGTATAAAAGCTCGGAGCACCGGAGGTCCGCTCCACTCCCCGAACGCTTATACCGACCGAATTCCACATGCCAGGTCTCATGATTCCGCACCTGGGACCAACCCTTGTGCTTTTCTCCCTTTCGAGCAGTGAACGCTCGACATGCGATTCAAACAGAAACTGCGGGCACCGGACCGCGACCGGCGGTCCGGCACCCAAAACGAAGCCTGGCTAGCGGCGCAGCTTGAGGCGCTGGATGATCGCGATGTACCGCTCGTGGGAACGGCTCTCGAGATACTTCAGCAGCTGGCGGCGGCGATTCACCAGGGCGATCAGGCCACGACGCGAGCTGTGATCCTTCTTGTGGATCTTCAGGTGCTCGGTCAGCTCGGAGATGCGGGCGCTGAGGATCGCGATCTGGACCTCGCTGGAGCCGACATCCTTGTCGCTCTGCCCGAACTCGGCGATAATGGCGTTCTTTTCGTCTTTGGTCATTGCAGCAATCTTTCGAATAGCACTATCTGGGGTTACGTCGGCTACCAGCGCGACGCATTCTTTATCTGCGTCTTTGCCAGACACCACGATGAAAGTCAAGCAAGATAGCGCCGCAACCGGAAGATGCAATCCCTTGCGGTCCGGCGGACAACAGGTCCCCTGCCCGGCCATCGACCCGAACCGAGTTGACCTCGGCGCTTCCTGAGCTATTTGTGTCGGACTGTACTCGGGGGCGGGCGATTCTTCCAGACTATCGTGCCAATCACCATGTTCAAAGCCTTGGACAAGTGGCTCCTTCCGTATCTGCTCCGGGCCCGCCCGGTGCGGCTGTCCCAGCCGTTGCACGTCGTGCTCTGTGTGTGCGACCACTGGGAGCCGTTCCACGGGGCGGACCGCGCCGAAGCCCTGGCGCGCCTGGGCCAGTGGGAGGAGCAGTTCCCCGCCGTGACGGCGGGTTTCCGCGACGCGGACGGGCTGGCCCCCGCCCACACCTTCTTCTTCCCGGTCGAGCAATGGGACGACGAGGTCATCCGTCGCCTCCACGCATTCTGCCAGCGCCACCATACCGAGGTGGAGATCCATCTCCATCACCAGGACGACACCCCGCAGAACCTACGGGCGACCCTGGAGCGGGGCCGCGACCGGCTGGCCGAGGCCGGCCTGCTGAGCTGCGACGGCGATGGCCGGACCCGCTACGGGTTCGTCCATGGCGACTGGGCGCTCGACGACTCCCACCCCGGCGGCGGCTTCTGCGGGGTCCGCAACGAGCTGGACATCCTGCGGGAGACCGGCTGCTACGGCGACTTCACCCTCCCCTCCGCCCCCAATCCCTGCCAGACGCGCGTAGTCAACAGCGTCTACTATGCGGTCGACACGCCGGGGCCGAAGTCCCACGACCGAGGCCGCCGGGCGGCGGCGGGCACCTTTCCCAGCGAGCGGGAGTTCCTCCTCGTCCAAGGGCCTCTGGGCCTAAACTGGCGGCGGCGCAAGTGGGGGCTGCTCCCCCGCCTGGAGAACGCCGAGATCGCCGGTGCCAACCCGCCCAGCGAAGGCCGCATGCAGACGTGGATCGACCTCGCCCCGCGCCTGCGCGGTGCCCCCCACGTCGCCTTCCTCAAACTGCATACCCACGGCGGCAACCCCCGCGACATGAAGACCCTGCTGGGCGACCCCATGCGCCGTTTCCACGCCCTTCTGGCGGAGAAGTTCAACGACGGCACCCGCTACATCCTCCACTACGCCACCGCCCGCGAACTGACCAACATCGTCCACGGCATCGAGCACGGCGGCAACAGTCCCAGCCTGCTCCGCGACACCACCTACCATTCCCGCATCGCCAATCCCTAGAGGGACCGGGGACCACTGGCTCCCGATGGCGTTTGCCGCCCAACCCCGCAGGAGGATGGCAATGGGTTCCCTTTCCAGAAGAGTCTGCGTCGGAGGCAGCATGATGTGCGCGTTGTTCGTTTCGGCCCTGGCCGCCGCCGCACCGACGCGGGAGAACTATCCCTTGCGGGATCTGAAGGAGTGTTCGCCCCGCGCTGGACTGCCCAACTTCTACGGGAAGCTGAAGCAGGGCAAGGAAGTGACCATCGTCTACTTCGGCGGCAGCGTGATCTCCCAGGAAGGGTACCGCGTGCTGAGCCAGAAATGGTTCCAGGACCAGTTCCCCGAGGCCAAGGTGAAGGGAATCCATGCCGGCGTGGGCGGGACAGGCACCAACCTTGGCGTCTTCCGGATGGACCGGGACGTGCTGCCCTACCACCCCGACCTGGTCATGATGGACTGGGCTGGCAACGACATGGGCGAGCCGTCGCCCGACAACCTCAAGCGCACCACCGAGGGCGTGATCCGGAAGATCTGGCGGGCCTACCCCGAGTGCGACATCGTCTTCATGCACACGGTGGCCGAGCAGGACAAACCGGTCTTCGCCCAGGGCAAGATGAAGTACTCCATCAGTGTCCACGAGGAGGTCGCCGACCATTACGGCATCCCCACCATCTACATGGGCATGGACGTGATCAAGCTCTACAATGCCGGCAAGCTGGTCTTCCGGGACAGCGACAAGGGGCTGGTGCAGGTGGCGGGCGAGGAACTCAACGTGGACTCGCCCATGATGGTGAACCAGGACGGCAAGGTGCCCTTCTCCGCCGACGGTGCCCACCCGTACCAGAACACCGGGCACCGCCTCTTCATGGATGTCATCGAACGGAGCATGGAGACCATTGAGCCGATCGGCGAGGCCGGACCGCACCAGCTCCCGGAGCCGATCATGCCCGACAACTGGGAAAACGCCCGGATGATCCCGATCACCCCCGCCATGCTGACGGGGGATTGGGAATCGGTGGAGCAGGCCAGCTTCCACCACGGAGCCTTCGCCAAGCGCCTGCCCGAACTCTGGCGCGGCAAACCGGGCGCCAAGCTCGCCTTCTCCTTCACGGGAACTATGGTCGGCTTCTACGACCTCATGGGCCAGGACACCGGCTACATCGACCTCCGGATCGATGGCAAGAGCACCCTCGTCCGCAAATTCGACGCCTACTGCGCGTTCACGCGGCTGAACAGGACCATCAGTCCCCTCCTTCCCGACCAGGCACACCAGGTGGAGGTCGAGGTCCTGGCCAAGCCCATCGACAAGCGCGCGATCCTGGCCACGAGGAATCAGGGCGAAAAGCTCGACGAGCATCCCGAGCAGTACGAGCCGACCAATTGGTACGTAGGCGCCATCCTCCTCCTCGGCGAGCCAGTCGCCCCCCAGCAGCAGCAGTAGAGGCTGGTCTCCGGGACGGGTGACCTGCGAAGCCCGGCAGGCCCGATTCCTTGTGGTCTGGCGGCTCCGCCAGGCCATGCGGACGAAATCCCGTCAACCATTCGCTTCGATACAGTGGGCGAATGCGTCCGGAGTGATATAGTTCGGGGCATCTTCCTCTTGAGCGGCGGCAAGACCTGCCCGTCAAGATTGTGCGCAGCAATGAAGGACCCAGCAAGATGCAGCAACGTCTGAAAGTCGGTGTGATCGGTGGCGGAGCCATCTCCCCCAGCCACGTGAACGGGTTCCGCGCAGCCGGAGCCGAAGTTGTCGCCCTCTGCGACATCGATCCTGCCAAGCTCGAGAACGCGAAGCGCACCTGGGGCATCCCGGTGCTGGTGCAGGATGCGGAAGAGATGTTCGCAATGGCGGAGCTCGACGTCATCGCGGTCGCCGTGCCGAACTACCTGCACGCGCCCTACACCATCAAGGCCCTGAAGGCGGGCAAGCACGTGCTGTGCGAGAAGCCCATGGCCATCCGCGTCGCCGACGCCGAGGAAATGGTCGCCACCGCCAAGGCCTGCGGCAAGCTGCTCATGTGCGGGCACAACCAGCGCATGATCCCCGAAATCCAGAAGGCTGCCGAACTGGTCCAGGACGGCGTCTGCGGCGAGATCTACCACGCCCGTTGCGGCTGGATCCGCCGGCGCGGCATCCCCGGCCTCGGCGGCTGGTTCACCACCCAGGAATTCTCCGGCGGCGGCCCGCTGGTTGACATCGGCATCCATGTGCTCGACCGCACCTGGTACGCCATGGGCAAGCCGAAACCCATCGCCGTCTCCGGCATGACCTACGCCAAGTTCAACAGCATCGAGGACTACGTGTGCACCGGCATGTGGTCCGGCCCCCGCCGTCCCAACGGCACCAAGGACGTGGAAGACTTCGCCACCGCCCTGGTCCGTTTCGAGAACGGCTCCACCCTCCAGTTCGAGGTCGCCTGGGCCGCCAACCGCGCCGACGAAGGCAGCTACTCCATCCTCATGGGCCCCAAGGCCGGCATCAGCGTCGACGACCACAAGGGCGTGACCCTCTATGGCCAGGCCGACAACATGATCATGACCACCAGCATCGCCTTCGACAAGACCGAGTACCCCGACCGGCACCGGCACTTCGTCGAATGCCTCACCCTGGGCGATGAGTGCATGGTCCCCGCCGAGGACGGCCTGGTCATGACCAAGGTTCTCCTGGGCATCCAGCGTTCCGCCGCCGAGAACCGCGAAGTCACCATCGACTAGTCTCTTTCTCCCGCCCCGGCAGCCAGACGGCTGCCGGGGCTACCCCCGGAGAATCCCCATGCGAACCGTCCTGCCAACCTTCGGGTTGTCCCTCGCCTTGGTCTGTCTGGCCAGTATGGCGGAGGCGCGATGGTTTGCGCAAGGGGCCGGGAAGTCCGAGTTGGGCGAGATCGCCCGCACGCTAGTGACGGCCCCGGATGGCAGCATCCGCGAGGAGATCCCCCTCACCCGCCCCCCCGCCCCCCCGGCGGCACCCCGGCGGATACTGGGACGGAAACATGACCCGGCGCTGACTGCCGAAGCCGCCAAGAGCGCGGCGTTCTCCGGTCCCGGCGAACGGACTGCTCTGGTCGAAGTGGGCCTCGAAGCCAACAACGCCAAAGCCGCCGACCTCATGCCGGATGCCGGCAGCACCCCGGCAGAAGCCACCGACGAGACCCCGTCGGCCACGGCTCCGGAGTCCGGCGCTGTGGCGCCTCTCCCGGCCACCGACGGGGGAGAACCGGCCCCCGCGCCAGCCAGCGACCAGAAACCGTTCGTTTTCCCCTAGTGCCGACCCCTTGCGGACAGCGGTGAGTCGGCGCCCCGTAGGCCAACCGGCAGCCAATTGCCGGTCGCCAGAACCAACAGGGACCGTCACCATGGCCCGTTCCGTAGTCCTCCTCTGCGCCGCTCTTCTGTTCAGTGGTTCCGCGTTGTCCTCCGCGCCCTTGAGCCTGGGCAAGACGGGGGTGGAGATCGATGGCGGCACCATGGGCACCTTCACGCTGGTCTACCCGAAGCTCAAACTCAAAGGGGCCAAGGACACCGAAGGGGCCATCGAGCAGCGCATCGAGGGTGGCAAGGCCGTTCTCAAGTACCCCAGCGGCCTCGGGGTCGAGGTGTCCATCGAGAACAACCGCAAGGTGCTCTACCATTTCACCGGTCCGCGTGACCGGTTGGAGACCTTCCGCATCGGCGAGTTGATGGTCCCTTTCAACTACAGCGACGGCGGCACTTGGCGGATCGGCGACAGCGAGACCAAGCCCTTCCCACCGGAGAAACCCGCCAAGCCCCACCTGTTCCAGGGCAATGCCGACCGCTTCGAGTTCGCCAGCGTGGACGGCCAGCGCATCCGCATCGCCATCCCCGCCTACTCGTACCAGCAACTCCAGGACAATCGGGAATGGGGCTGGAAGATCTTCGCCTGGTGGTTCCAGTCGCCGGTTCTGGCCGGGGTGGACACCTACCAGGTCGCGGTTGCCGTCGAGACCGGCGACGCCGTTGCCAAGGTGCTGGTGGACCGCTTCGGGCAGACCACGCGCAAGGACTTCCCCGGTCGCGTCGCCACGGTCGATGAACTGAAGCAGGATGTGCAGGACGAAGCCGCCTACTACGCTTCGCTCAAGCCGCCCGTCCGCAACGACTTCGGGGGCCTGCCCGGCAGCGGCGCGAAACTGGGCTTGCAGAAGACCGGCTTCTTCCACGTGGAGCGCAAGGGGGACCGGTGGGTTCTGGTCGATCCCGCCGGCGACGCCTTCTTCCATCTTGGCATTTGCAGCTTCGGCTGCAGCGAGGACTACACCTACATCGAAGGCCGGGAGAACATCTACGAGTGGTTGCCTTCCCACCAGAGCGACTTCGCCGCCGCCTACCATCCCGACAACTACTGGAACCCGCGCGCCTTCTCCTTCTACCGCGCCAACGTGATCCGCAAGTACGGCAGCTTCTCCGACGAGGCGTTCTACGAGCGCATGGTCGGTCGGGTGCGCCAGGCGGGTTTCAACTCCGTCGGCGCCTTCTCCGGCGGCAGCGAGACCTACCGGAAGATCCACTTCCCCTACGTGTCGGGCCTGCCGTTGGGCCAGTGGACCCTCGGCTCGGCCGTCCCCGGTGTCCGCGGGGTCTTCGATCCCTTCGACGAAGCCGTGCTGAAGAAGATGGACGAGCTCTTCGCCAAATCCCTGCCCAAGGCGGCGGACGAGCCCCTGCTCATCGGCTACTTCCTGGAGAACGAGCAGGGCTTCGAGGATCTGCCCCGCGCCATTCCGAAGCTCGACGGCAAGCACGCCTGCAAGCGGGAACTCGTGGCCATGCTCCGGGAACGCTATCCCGACATCGCCGCCTTCAACACCGCCTGGCAGATGCAGGCCGCCTCCTTCGACGCCCTCGCCGACCAGGGCCTGCCTGTGGTCTCCCAGGCTGCCTTCACCGACATGGAAGCCTTCACCGAACGCTTCCTGGACACCTACTACCGCCAGATCGCCGACACCTTCCACAAGTACGACCGCAACCACCTGCTGATCGGCAACCGCTGGCAGCCCGGCACCGCCAACAGCGAGGTGCTCTGCCGGGTCGCGGGCAAGTACCTCGACGTGGTCAGCATCAACTACTACACCGAGGGCATCGACACCAACTTCATCCGGCGGCTGTACCGCTGGACCGGCGAGAAGCCCCAGATGTGGAGCGAGTTCTTCTTCACCGCCGAGAAGGA
>QKCY01000317.1 GCA_003245525.1 Victivallales bacterium
GCCGGAGCGGCCCGCTCCGGGAACTGCACCAAGCCGGAGCCAGCGGCTCCGGCCACGGAGGCGGTTCAACCCAGGCGAGCGTGGCCGGAGCAGCCCGCTACGGGGTCTGCATGCGCCGGAGCCAGCGGCTCCGGCCACGGAGGCGGTTCAGCCCAGATGGTGCTGGAAGAAGGTCAGGGTGCGCTGCCACATCGCCGGCGATAGGACGTGCCCGGAACCTGCCTCCACGTAGTGGGTGAAGGCTTCGGGCGCGCCTGCCGCCTGGTACCACTCGCCGATCCGGGCGATGGACCAGTCCAGGTCGGCCTTGGGCGTGCCGCCATCCTCGCTGCCGAAGTTCAGATGCAGAGGCCGGGGGGCGATGAGCCCAGCCACGTCCGGCGTGTCGCCGAGGGCTGCCAGACCAGGGATGAAGTTGGGGAAGCAGTGCAGCAGGTGTTCCCGCTCGATCCCCCGGTAGGTGGGCAGACAGCAGTTGCCAACCACGCAGCGCAGCCGGGGTTCCCAGGGACCCACCAGCCAGGCATGGCTGGAGCCCATGGAGTGGCCGTAGCAGCCCAGCCGGCCCCCGTCCACCTCCGGTCGGGCCGCCAGCACGTCCACCGCCCGCCGCATGTCAAGAATGTTCTTCCAGGCCAGGCACTTGCCCCGGACCACGTATTTCAAGAACTGGAACCGCTCGTAGTTGCCCCCGGCCAGTTTGCCGTCCGGGTCCTGGCGTTCCTCGAAGCAGAGGGCATCGGGGCAGAGCACGACGAACCCCGCCTTGGCCAGAGCCGCCCCCGTATGGTGCATGGGATTGCCCGCCAGTCCGGCCGGTTCGCTCTTGCCGAGGTGGTACTCGCCGTTGTGCTGGTGCCAGACGGCGATTCCCGGCGCGTTCCGGGCACCGTCGGGCACCAGAACGCAGGCGGGGACCCAATCCCCCGGCTCCGTCTCGAACGCGATCCGCTCGATCCGGTAGCCGTCGCCAGGAAGGTCGTCGCCCAGGCGGCGCACGGCGGGTGGAGACAACTCGGGCCAGGCTCCGCCGAGGCAGGCCAACAGGCGGGAGCGGAACACCACAGCATCGGGTCGATCCATGGGGACCTCCGGGAGTGACAGGTCAGGGGGCGGGATTGGCGCGGCGGTAGTCGCGGGGCGACTGGCGCTCAAACTGGCGGAAGGTGCGGTTGAAGTGGGTCAGGGTGCTGAACCCGCTCGCATAGCAGATGTCGGTGATGGGGCGGTCCGTCGTGGACAGGAGGCGTTTGGCCTCGGCCAGACGGCGGGACTGGATGAAATGGCTGAGCGTGGTGCCGGTCTCCTGGCGGAACAGGTGGGAGAAATAGGAGGGCGAGAGCCCAGCGGCCTCGGCCACGGCGGGAAGGTCCAGGCGGCGGTCGCGGTAGTGGCGCTCGATGTGCTCGCGGGCCCGGCGGATCTCGTCGCGCTCCAGACGCGCTTCCAGGGCGCGAATCCGGCGGGCGTTGGCGCAGAGTTCGCTGGTGAAGACCTCGATCAGCCGCATGACATCCTGGACATGGCTGCGGGGCAGATAGGGGGCTTGCCGGTAGGCGGCCTGGAAGTCGGCGGCACTGACCGGCAACCAGGCAAGGGATTGCCGCAGGTGACGGGCAGCGGTACGGGAATGGGGTTCGGGCAACACCTGGCCGCTGGAAACCGTGGCCACATGGCGGCCATCGACGAAGATGGGCACGGCGAGATCGAGAAACCCGGCATGGCACGTGTAGAGCAAGGACCGTCCCAGAGCGGCGGCGCGGGCGTGGTGGCGGCGGTCGCAGGCCCGGCAACGGGCCACCCCTTCCGGCGTGGCGGCGATGAGGGCACACAGGGGATTGCCCTCGCTGGCCCCGGCCGGGGTCAGAATCCGGGTCACTCCGGGAGCGTTCAGGGCCAGGGACAGCCCGGTGAGCCGCTTCACCAGAGCCGCCACCTCGCCCAGGACCGGCGAGTTGGCCAGGTACTCGAAATCGGGATTGGCGGCGGACGACATGGGTGGATGCATCCTGGAAATGCGCGGAATATACGCCCCAAGCGAAAGAAATGTACAATCTGTCGCAAAAGAGGTGGAGCCGTGCCAGGGCTGCGGTCCTATACTTGCGGAGTGGTCGTAGTATGGTTCGGTCGGTAGAGGAACACGATGGCAATGGCGCAGCACGATGGTTCGTCCCGGGTTCGCCCGGAGGAGATGGCCCTGGCCCAGGACTGGCTTGGGATGCTGCTTGGCGCGGGCACGGCGGGGAAGCGGTACGGCGACGATGCCCCGTTCGCCTTCTGGTGCGGGGAGCGGTCGAGCCGCGACTGGCTCCGGCTGGCGGATGCGGTCCGGTCGGTCGGCGGCTGGGCGGACGGCAGGCGGCGGCACGAACTCCGTTGGCAGGACCCGGCAACGGGTCTCTCCTGTGTGGTCGAACTGACCGAGTTCGCCGCCTTTCCTGCCCTGGAATGGGTCGTGCGCCTGAACAACGACGGCGAGACCGACACGCCGCCAATCCACGATTTCGCGGCGCTGGACACCGTCTGGCGCAGCCCGGAGCCTAGCGTGGTTCCCGAACTGCGCCGGTCTCTGGGCAGCGATGGGCGGCACGACGATTTCCAGTACGAGTGCCGGGAACTGCGCCAGTCCATGTGGTCGATCCCCTGCACCGTGCGCATGGATGCGGAGCGCAACAACGCCTTCCGCAAGGTGCGGAATGGGTCGGCCCTGCCCATCGACGGGCGACCCTCGGCCACCTGGCTGCCCTTCTTCAACCTGCGAACCGGCGACGACGGGCTGATCGGGGCCGTCGGTTGGGGCGGCCAGTGGTTCGCGGAGTTCACCCACGACGGCAAGGGAACTACGAAACTGGCCGCTGGAATGGAGCACTTGAACGCGGTCCTTCGTCCGGGCGAGACCATCCGGTCGCCGCGCATTCTGGTGCTCTATTGGCAGGGCGATCCGTTGCACGGGCACAACCTGCTGCGCCAATTCCTGCTGGCCCATCACAGCCCCAAGGGTGCCCAGGTTCCCATCTGCAACGGGGCCTGGGGCGGCACGCCCACGGCGGGGCATCTGGACACCATCGCCGCCATCGCGGAGCACCGCCTGCCCTACGACTACTACTGGATCGACGCCGGTTGGTACGGCACCTCCACCAAGCCCTGCCCGAACGTGTTCGAGGGCGAATGGGGCATCACCGGCGATTGGCGGGTGAACCGGCTCTATCATCCCGACGGCCTGAAGCCAGTCAGCGAGGCGGCCCATGCGGCAGGCATGAAGTTCCTGCTCTGGATCGAGCCCGAGCGTGCCCGGCAGGGGACCCCGGTGACGCTGGAACACCCCGACTGGTTCCTGCGCCGCTCGGCGGAACCGCCGCGTCCGAACGAGGACCTGCTGCTCGATCTGGGCAATCCCGCCGCCTGGCAATGGGCGGTGGACACGGTGTCGGGTCTGATCGCGGAGAACGGGATCGACTGCTACCGGGAGGACTTCAACACCGATCCCTCGCCCTTCTGGCGGCAGGCGGACGAACCCGGCCGGGAGGGGATGGTCGAGCAGCGCTTCGTCGCCGGGCTCTACGCCTTCTGGGACGAGCTCCTGCGGCGGCATCCGGGGCTCCTGATCGATAACTGCGCCAGCGGTGGGCGGCGGCTGGAACTGGAGATGCTGGGCCGCAGCGTGGCCCTCTGGCGGAGCGACTACAACTGCTTCCCGGCGGCAAACCCCGACGCGAGCCAGAGCCACACGCTGGGCCTGCACCTCTGGCTGCCGCAGAACGCCATCAGCCCGCCGCCCGCCACCGAGGACGACTACCAGGTCCGCTCCTGCTACTCGGCCGGACTCGTCCTGAGCACCCGCAAGTTCGGCATCGATGGCGGAACCGAGGGAGTGCCCTGGGACGATTTCCGACGCTGGCTGCACGAAGCCAAACGGCTGCGGCCCCTTTTCGCGGGCGACTTCTATCCCCTGACTCCGGGTACGGCCGATCCGACCGCCTGGCTCGCCTATCAGTTGCTCATGCCCGCCACCGGCGAGGGCGCAGTGCTGGCCTTCCGACGGACCGAGAGTCCTGTGGCTTCCGCCTCCTTCCAGTTGCGCGACCTGCCCGACGGCATCTACGAACTGCAAGACACCGACGAAGGCGGCACGTGGGAAGCAACCGGCGAGGAACTACGCACTCGCGGTCTGCCCCTCTTCATGCCCGAGCCCCGCTCCAGCCGCATTGTGTTCTACCGCAGGATTGGGGCCTGACCCCCAAGGAACCACCATGAACGTGCCCGAACTGACCCGCCTCTTTGAACACCCGGACCGGAAGCATGCGATCTACCCGATCGTGCATGGGCGCATCGTCAAGGACATCGCCGGGAGACTGGCGGAACAGGGCTTCGCCGGCGTCGTGGGGAACGTCCCCTACGGCGAGGGCTACCCCGACGATCCCGAGGAATGGGCTGCCACCGAGCGCGGGTTCCGCGCGTTCACCGACCGGGGACTCCACACTTGGATCTACGACGAGAAGGGCTACCCCTCCGGCTCGGCGGGTGGCGCGGTCATCGACGCGCACCCGGAATTCACCGCCAAGGGACTGGTCTGCTACGAGTACTGGCGCACCCTGTCGGGGCCGTGCCGGTACCGCTCCGACGTACCGGGCGACAAGCTCTTCAAGGCGATGTTGCTGCCCCTGGGGGGCGGCGAGGCGCTCGACGTCACCCATTTCCTGAACGACCGGAATGTCCTGCACCTGGAGGTCCCGGCCGGTGAGTTCCATCTCTTCCTAATGAGCGAACGGCGCATGTTCGACGGCACCCATGCCGCCGAAAGCTATTCCGAACCGCGCGACTGCACCAACCTATGCGATGCGGACGCCACCCGCGCCTTCATCGAGGTCACACACGCGAAATACCACGAGCGGCTGGCGGACGAGTTCGGAAAGGGCGTGCGGGCATTCTTCACCGACGAGCCCTCCCTCATCGCCTGGAACATCCGGCAGAACGTCTACCCCGTCGTGCCCTGGCACAAGAGCTTCCCCGCCGAGTTCGCGGCGCGGTTCGGTTACCCGGTCGAGCTCGCGGTCGTCGCGGTCGTGACCCGGCGGGGGCACGAGGTGGCCAAACGCCGCTGCGACTTCTGGGATTTCGTCGCCGACCAGGTCGCCGACAACTACTTTGGGGTGATCCAGGACTGGTGTCGGGCCCACGGCCTCGCCTCCAGCGGGCACATGCTGTGGGAGGAGAACGTGCAGTCGCACATCGTCTGCTACGGCTCCTTCTACCGTTGCGCGAAGCGGCTCGACTGGCCGGGCATCGACCAGCTCGAATCCGAACCCGACCGGCTGATGAGCCATGGCGCGATCCCCATCGCCCGGCTCCTCGCTTCCTTCGCCGACGTCTACGGCGGGGCCGAGTCCTTCACGGAGTTTTCCGACCACAACTCGCGGATGGCGAACCGCCAGATCGGCATGAACTGGATCAAGGCCTCGGTGAACTGGCACTTCGCCATGGGCATCAACAACCTGACCAGCTACTACAACTTCGCCGCGTTCTCCGACGACGAACTGCGCGACCTGAACGCCTATGCCGCGCGCATCGGGACGCTGATTCGTGCCGGGAAGCGCCTCTCGCGCACCGCCCTCCTCTACCCGGAGGCGGCGATGTGGACCGAGTACACCCCGTCGATCGGCCGGGGCGGCGAGGACCCGGCACCGGCAATGCGCCGCATCCAGGAGGTCTTCGCCAAGGTGTCCTGGGAACTGCTCGACCGGCAGATCGATTTCGACTACATCGACGAGGCCCTGCTGAATGGCAGCGAGATCGTGGATGGGAAGCTCCGCTACAACGACCGGGCGTACGAGTGCGTGATCCTCCCGGCCTGCAGCACGCTCTCCGATGCCTCCGTGAACCGGATCGAGGCCCTCGTGGAAGCTGGAATCGGCGTGGTCTTCTCCGGAACCCTGCCGGACGTATCGCGGGAAAGGGGGCCGACGGGCGAGTTCCAGAGTCGGCTCTGGCCGCTGGTCGGGACCAGCCACTGCGCGCTCGTGCCCTACGGGTCCGAGTATATGCTGCCCTCCTCCCGGCAGTTCCCACTGCCGCGCACCGTCAGAATCGCGCCCAAGGGGTTGAGCTCCGTGCTCACCGGCGCGGAGGGGAAGGCCTCCTTCAACGACGGGGAGGTCATCTCCAAGGACATCCTCATGCACACCCGGGCTGCGGGCGACACGCTGGTCGTCTTCCTCTGCAACATGGGGGGCAAGCCGTACGAGGGGACGGTCTGCGCCGAGCACGGCCGGACCGCCACCATCGCCCGGCCAGCGGATGGCTCGCTGCAACCGGCAAACGGATCGGTGACTGCCGACCTGCTCTCCTTCGATCTGACGCTACGCGCCTACGAAGCGGCCTTCTGCCTGATCGAGAAGGCATGAGGGGGACCACAGACATGGACGCCGCAGGAACGCTGCTCGCCCGGATCGACTGCACGCAGGACTACTCCAGCGACCAGTTCCTCTCCACTGGCGACGACCAAGTAGTCGCGGGCGCAGCGGGGCGGTACCGGGAAGCGGCGGGCAAGCCCCTGTCGCGGTTCGGCTACCGGTTCCGGATCGAACGGGTGGGGCAACCCCACCTGGCCCTGGTCCGCTATCCCGACGACAAGCGGCGCTTCATGTGCGTGATGGACGGCACCTGCTACGACCTGTCCACCGGCATCACCACCGGCTTCGCCTATCCCCTCTCGGGCGGAATGCGGGAAATCCGGCAGGTGTTCTGGCCGCGCTGGCACGATTGCACCCTCGTCTTCATGACCTGGGCGCACGGCGAGCCGGCGGCGGTGGCATCCATCGAGATCCGGGAACTGGACTCCCTCCCGGCCCTGCCGTCCGCCCCTGCGCTGGGGGGCGGTCCCCGGCGGGAGTTCGGCATCCAGTACGAGGACCCCTGTGGCACGGCCGCCAGTGAGGGCGCCATATCCAAGGAGGAGTGGGTGGAACGGGTCATCGCCTACGCCCGGCACACGGGGCAGGCCCTGTTCACCTACCCCATCGCCTGGTACCACGGACCGCAATACCCCTCCCGCGAGCCCGCCGATGCCTTCGATGTCGTCGTGGCCCCGGACCGGAAGCAGTACATCCGCTGGACCACGCAGCCGCCGGATTGGATATCGCCCATGCTCCGGCGGTTCGAGGCCGAAGGGCTGGGATTCGTGGGCTCGCTCACCCTCCTGCGGCTCGGCAGCCTGATGCAGCGGATGAACCTCGATCTCGCCGCCGTCCAGGCCGGAGCGGACACGATCAACAGCGTGCTGTCCTGCGACCGCATCCAGGCGGGGACCATGGACTGGACCACCGTCTACAACGCCCGCAACTACCCGGAGGTCGTGAACCGGGGACTCGGGGTGGGCGTGATGGCCGATTTCCCCTATGCCTATGGCGAGCAGACCCGCCAGCCGTACCCCTCCGGTCCCATTTTCAATCCCCTGCATCCGACCGTCCAGGAGGCGGTTCGGGGCGTGATCCGCGAGATTGCCGAACGCTATGGCAGGTTCCCGGCCTTCAAGGGCGTGGCGATCAATCTCTGGGCGCCCACCATCGTCTGGTTCGGCTCCATCCTGAGCGGCTACGACGACTACGCCCTGAGTCTCTTCACTCGGGAGACGGGCATTGCCGTGCCGGTGGACCCGCAGGACCCCCAGCGGTTCTCGAAGCGCTATGCGTTCCTGACGGTCCAGTGCAAGCCAGCCTGGGTCGCGTGGCGCTGCCGGAAGATCCACCAGTTGCTGGGAAGCTTGCGCGACGAGTTGGTGGCCGTCCGTCCGGACTTGCGTCTGACCCTGACCTTGTGGTCGGAGCCCTACCTGCCGCGTCTGATTGGCGGCGGCAAGGCCAGCAACCAACTCTATGCCCGCCCGTCCACCCTGGAGTTCTACCGCGAGGCAGGATTCGACCCCGCGCTCTACGCGGACGAACCCAACCTGGAGGCGGATTTCCAGTTCGAGGGAGGAGGCCGCGACCGAAGCGCAGGCAATTCCGAGAACGCGCCGCTCGAGTCCTTCTTCATGTTCCGCGATCACGATTTCCTCGACCAGGACACCCTCGACGCCTGGCAACGCCTGCCCCGGCCGGGGGCCTTCATCTTCAACGCCTGGCACGAAGCCTGGGGCAAGCACCAGTGGTTCCCCTGCGACCCGGACGACCAGCAGCAGCATGAATTGGCAACGATGAGCGGCCAATCCGCCGAGGGCATCTTCCGGATGAACTCCACCTATCCGGCGGACGGGTTCTGGTACGACTCGCAGTTGCGCATCACGCCCGCCTTCCCGCCCGGCGAGCATTTCCTGGAGCAGTATGCCCACGCCGTGGCGGAATTGGACGCCTGCCGGATCACGCGGGGCGGCCTGTTCCTCGACAAGGCCCATTCCGCCGAATTGCGCGGCTTTGCGACCGCCTATCGGTGCCTGCCCGCCGAGACGTTCGTCACCGTCGGAACGAGCGCCGATCCCGTCACCGTCCGCACTCTGGTCCCGAACGGCGAGGACCGCCGCTACGTGTACCTTGTCAACCGTGAGCCCTACCCGGTAATGGCCAACGTGGCATTGAGCCAAGCAGCGACCTTCCTGGAATTGGCGACCGGCACTTCGCTGCCTGCCCCGCGTGAGTGGCAAATGGAGCTGGGGCCCTATGAGTTGCGTTCGTTCGCGACCGCTCCCGACGTGCAGATAACGGGCTTCACCGTAGGTGTTCCCGCGCAGATTGCCGCCCAATACGAACAGGATGCGGCAAGCGCCCTCCAGGCGATCGCGAATGCTCGGCAGGAAGGGCATTTCCTCGCGGGGCTGGACGAGATCGAAGCCCAGCTCCGCACGAGCCTGGCGGAGCGCCGGTTCGCCCGGCTGCGCCACCTGCTCACCGGCTACCACGTCCGCAAGTGCCAGGAATCCCGGAGATGACAATCGTGAGCTCTCGGCAACCCAGCATCGAGCTGTTTCCCGATCCTACCGTCAGCGCGGTCTGCGACGGAGTTCCCATCCTGGCCTACGGGGACACCCATGTCTTGCAGGCGAGCCCGGATCTGGTGGAGCCACAATCCCTCCAGGCCGGCAATCCATCGGCCTGCCGCAAGCTACCGCTGAAGCGCAGTGCCGAAATCGGTTTCAACCAACTGGGAGGGACCACGCCGCGCATGCCCCGGACGGTCGCCAACGACTACCGGCCGCTGGAACCGATCCACCTGATCGACGGCGATCCGACGACCTGCTGGTGCAGCCGGAGCGTCGCCCAACCCGAGGCGGAACCGGCCTGGATTCGGCTCGACCTGCCAATGGAGCGGGAGATCACCCGGATTGTCCTCCGCAAGCGCGTGCCGGGGGCACCACGCAACCTGCCGGGGTCCATGCGGCTCGACGACGGCGCGGTGGAAGTGGGCATGGCCCTGCCCCAGACGCTGACCATCCGGGTGGCCCGCGACGCCATGCACTGGGAGACGGTGTTCAGCGGCGAGACCGGGGACAGCCCGGAGATCCGCGAGTTCGTCTGTTCCTTCGCGGCCCAGCGGGCCAAGCAGATCTGGATCGTCGGCGAACGGCTGACGCGGGTCGAGAACTGGCATTTCTCCTTCTCCATCGCCGAGGTCGAGGTGCTCGATGCGGCGGGGAACGACTGGGCTCTGGCCCGACGGGGCACCGGGGTGACGGCGAGTTCGACCTTCCACAATCCCGGACAGACGCGCGAAGAGCACCACCGGATGTGGCCCCTCTTCACCGACATGGGGCTCAAATGGGCGCGCATCGGCTACCACGACGACCCGGTCAACTGGCACTGGGTGGAGCAGGAAAAGGGCGTCCTGGCGGTCGATCCCGAAGCGGATGCCGCCATCACCTATCTGGTGGAGCGAGGCGTGGACATTGTCCTGGCGCTGGGCTTCGGCAATCGGCTCTACCAGGGGGACCCCGTCCGCCATCTGCCCCAGTTGTGGGAGTGGTACTACGAGAACCCCGAGCCGCCGACCACGCCCGAGGCCCTGGAGGGCTGGGGCCGCTACGTGCGCTTCATGTGCCGGAAGTACCGGGACCGGGTGAAGGTGTTCGAGGTCTGGAACGAGTGGAACATCGCGGTCTACTGGGGCACTTCGCCGAACCTGGAGCACTATCTGGCCATCGCCCGGGTGGCCATTCCCATCATCCGCGAGGAGTGTCCCGAAGCCAAGGTCATGCTCGGCTCCGTGTCCGGCTTCTGCCACGACATCGCCCGCAACGGGGTGCCCGAACCGGACAAACGGAGCCTCTTCCTCGGCGCGGTGGCGGCCTTGGCCCGTGATGTGGACCTGATCGGCTGGCATCCCTTCTACCAGACCGACCCGGACAGCCCTTCCTACCGCGAATACACGGCCAACGTCCGCGCCTTCAAGGACTGGGCAGCAAGCCTGGGATTCCGGGGCGAGTGTCTGGCTAGCGAGTACAACTGGGGCGCGAACTACCCCCTGCCGGCCAAACCGCATTGGTGGGGCACCAGCGAGTGCAGCGAACTAGAAAAGGCCAAGCTGGTGGCCCAGATCTCCGTCCTCCACACCGCGCTGGGCATCGGCTCCTTCTTCTGCGAGGTGTGGGGCAATCCCACCTATCCGCTCGACCTCTCGCTCATGCGCCGGGCCTTCAACGCCGACCCCATCACCCCCCTGCAACCCCAGGCGGCCTACTACGCCATGCGCAACCTGGCGACTGCCCTGGACGGCTGCCAGCCGACCGACTTCTCCTATGCAGTCGAGGGCGCGCCGGACGACCTGCAAGCCTATGCTATGGCCTCGCCGGACGGACGCTGGCTGGCCCTGTGGCGGTCGGGTCGGCCCGTGGACGACAAGCCGGGCGTGCCCGTGGATCTCCGTCTGCCGTTCAGCGCGAGAGTCGTCGGCTACGACTGCCTGAGTGGCTGCGAACAAGAACTGACAACCGAAGCGAACGGCACCGGGACATGGGCGAAAGGAGTCCTGGTTCGGGACTACCCCCTGCTGGTGCGGTTCGCGTAGACAAGGTGAAAAGCGTGAAACAAGATTCCCCTACTCCCGTCGAGTCTGTCGCCATTGATCTTG
>QKCY01000347.1 GCA_003245525.1 Victivallales bacterium
ACCGGGGGGCCACTCTGGTCGGGATCGAGGCGTCGGGCGAACCGGGGCTTGTTTTCTCGGGACACGTGAAGACCGAGGCCTCCTTCGCCTCGCCGGAGCTGACGACGCTGACCCTAGCGGCCTGGATCAAGGTCGCTGGCATGGGTGATGGCGACAAGCCCTACCCGCGGGTGATGGAGTTGCCGGGCTGTTTCCTGCACGTCAGCCAGCAGGAAATGGGGCGGCTGGGCCTGACCTTCCAGGCCGGGGGCGGACACTGGAGCACGGCCGGGCTCTCCTTTGTTCCTGACGTCTGGACCCATGTCGCCGTGACCTACGATGGCTCTCTGCCGACCAACATCCCGACCTTCTACATCAATGGTCACGCGGTCCCCCACGCGCTCGGCAAGCAGCCGGAAGCGCCGGTGACGGTTCGCGCTGGCAAGGGTGTCCTCGGCAACAACGCCGCAGGCAATCGGCCCTTCCAAGGGGTGATGGGCGATGCGTGCCTCTATGATACGGCCCTGTCGCGGCGCGAGGTCGCCGTCTTGGCCCGGCGCACGCCCGAGGGCAAGCCGCCGGAAGACGTGCCGATCATCTACCACGACGAGCTACCGATTGTCGATATTTCGCGCGACGCCAAGCGCCAGGTGGTCATCGCGGCGGGCACGGCGGAGATCTACCAGGGACATGCCACGACGGTGCTCCTGCCGGACAACCGGACGATGTTCGCGGTGTGGAGCATCGAGCATGGCGGGGCCAGCGGTCCCATGGCGCGCAGCGATGACGCCGGGCTCACGTGGACGCGCCTGGACGACACTCTTCCTCCAGGTTACGCCAAGCATCGCAACTGCCCGAGTCTCTACCGGATCGTCGATTCGCAGGGCAAGGCGCGGTTGTGGGTCTTCAGCGGCTCGCGCGGCATGCAGCGGCTGATGAGCGAGGACGACGGCAAGACCTGGGTGGAGATGCCTCCCCTCGGCTTCAAGTGCGGGATGCCGTTCACCGGCATGATCGCGCTGAAGGATGGGCGCACGGCGGCCTTTGGCCAAATGCGGGCCCAGGGCAGCGACCAGGGCGTCGTCATGTCCACGACGGCGGATGGCGGCCTCACCTGGACCCAGCCCCGGATCATTGCCCAACAGGCGGGCAAGAACCTCTGCGAACCCTTCGTGCTGCGCTCGCCGGATGGCCAGGAGCTCTGCTGCCTGATTCGCGAGAACTACCACACGGCCACCAGCATGATGTGCTTCAGCCGGGACGAGGGCGAGACCTGGAGCGCGCCCCAGGATACGGCCTGGGGACTGACCGGGGATCGGCACGAAGGCGTGCAGGCACCGGATGGACGCTGGGTGATCGCCTTCCGCGACCGGGCGCTCGGCAGTTCCACCTACGGGCAGTTCATGGCCTGGGTCGGCACCTACGATGACATCCGCAACGCCCGCCCCGGTCAGTTCCGGATCAAGCTGCTGCACCACTACGGCAGCCCCCGCGACGGCTACTCGTGGGCCTACGTCGACACCGGCTATCCCGGCATGGAAATCCTACCGGACGGCACCATCATCGCCACCACCTATCTGAAGTACTGGGACGACGAGCGGCGGCACTCGGTGGTGTCTACCCGCTTCAAGCTGGACGAACTGCGCGTCAAGTAGACTACTGGATCTCGTCCAGGCTCTTGACCCCGATGATGGGCGCGGCGAAGGCGGTCTTCGCGGCTTCTTCGGGCGTGCCGAGGGCTTGGAACACGTACCAGACCTGCTTGCGCTCGCCCGGGGAGCTGATCGTGCCGGGGGCGAAGGCGCGGAGGCCGAGCAGGAGGCCACCTTCCTGGGCGTGGTCGATCCAGCGATGGTTCTGGAAGGCTTCCAGCGTCTGGAGGTGCTGGGCCTTGCGCCAGAAATAGACCATCGAGGCCGCCTGCACCCGCTGGTCCTCTTCGGACAGCGTGCGGGAGTTCGGACCCTGCTCGGAGAAGATCAGGCCGCGCGGCTTGCCCTGGTAGAGGAAATCGGGCTGGAGCAGCCAGCGGTCGATCACCGGCAGGTTGCGGAAGGTGATGAGCGGGGTGTCGAAGGTGTCGTCCACCCGCTTGTCATCCCACGAACGGGGGTTGAACAGATTCTGGGGATAGGGGTGGAAGGCGACGCCCCAGGCGAAATCACCCTCCCGGTGGCCGCAATCCCGGAGCTGGCAGAGGATGCCCTTGGCCGAGTAGAAGTGGGCTCCCGTATGGGTCCAGTCATGGGTGAGGGAGACGAAGACGCGACCATGGGGATCGTGCTGGCGGATGGTGAAGTAGACGGTGCGGAGGGAACGCTGGTAGAGGTCGAGATAGGTCTCCAGTTCCTTCTCTCCGGCATTGGTCCACACCCAGCCCGCGTCCACCTCGTTGTGGATGATCCAGTTGGCGACCCGTCCGTACTTGCCGTCGGGGCGGGAGTAGCGGCCGGACAGCACATCGACGGCCGCCGCATAGTACAGGACTCCTTCGGCGCTGGTGACGTTGGCCATGGTGTAGATGCCGGGATCGCAGCAGTCCGGATGCTGCCAGATGCGGCGGGATTCGGGACTGCCGCCTCTGCCGACCAGCAGAATCGCGTAGGGCACGATGTCGTGCTCGGCGCAGTACTGGAACAGCTTGTCGTGTCCGGCCAAGGCACCTTCGCGCACATGGAAGGTGCGGCCCTGGAAGGTGTGTTCGAAGGTGCCCGGTTCCGCCGTCGGGGCGAACATGCCGTTCAGGAGAATGTTGGCCGTGATGCTCCCGACGCCCAGATCAGAGAGGTCCTGGATGGCGGAGGGGATGTAGCCCACGCCGCCCAGTCCCTTGATGGTCCGCAACACCGGGGCGGCAGGGGCATCGGCCGGGGCCATGCCGCTGGTGTCGGTGGCGTAGCAGGCGTGACTCAGCAGGGCGGGGGAGTCGGGCTTGGTCAGCACCCAGCGGCTGTAGGCCCG
>QKCY01000287.1 GCA_003245525.1 Victivallales bacterium
TGGCTCGTTTGCTCTCTTCCCGAAGCCTTGCCCACATGCCGACTTCCCCAAAGTGGGAGCCGCCTCCGCGCGGCGACGGAGCGTTTTGCAGCCGGTTCCTGCCGTCGCCTGGCCGGAGCGGGTCGCCACATGGAAGCGGCTCCCACCTTGGGCTGGGAGCACAGCGCGTGGCCCAAGGGTTGGCTAGGCCGCTCCCGAATGGGTTCGTGTCGCTGGCTCGTTTGCTCTCTTCCCGAAGCCTTGCCCACATGCCGACTCCCCCAAAGTGGGAGCCGCCTCCGCGCGGCGACGGAGCGTTTTGCCGCCGGTTCCTGCCGTCGCCTGGCCGGAGCGGGTCGCCGCATGGAAGCGGCTCCCACCTTGGCCTGGGAACACAGGAGTCCTGCCCTCCTTGGAGGGCGAACCGACAGCTCGTCCTCTGGGCGGAGGTCCCTATCCAAACAGGCGCTGGTTGATCCGTTTCACCCGCGCCCGCCAATCGGGCACGCTCTCCGCGTTGCCGCCTTCGGTCCAAAAGAGTCGGTTGCCCTGTGCCATGGCCGCCACCAGATCGTCGTCCGCCGCCACCTTCGGTGACTTGGGCGAGGTGAGGTTGGTGTCGCAGGTGGTCAGGGAGCCATGCAGGCTGACCCCCGCGGCGCAGGCCCGTTCGTGGAGTTGCAGGACATCGGCGCGGGTCTTGCTCATATCCCGCATGATGATGATGTCGATGGACCGGATATCGTGGGCCAGGACGGCGTCCAGGTAGTGGGGGAAGTTGGGGCCGCAGGTGTGGAGATGGCCCCGCCCGTAGCGGTCGTAGAGCTGCTGGTTGTAGGGCAGGCAGAACTCGCGGTGGAGTTCGGGGGAGAGTACGGAAATGAAGTCGTCCCACAGGATCAGCCCCCCGTCCGGACTGGGGTCCACGTGGTTGAGGACGAAGGTGGCGTCGTTTCCGACCCAGGCGCGCATGGCCTCGATGGTGTCGATGGTGGCTTGGGTGCAGATGGCCATCAGCTCATGGACCAACTCGGGCGTGTCGAACATGGCCAGGATCAGGGCCTCGTTCGAGATCAGCTTGCTGGCGATACCGTAGGGTGACTGGTGGTCGCAGACCGGGATGAATGCCTGGCCCTCCGTTGCCTCGATGGCCAGGCGCAGGTGTTCCCGCAGAATCGGTCCCCAACCATCCGTGTTGGGGTCGATGCGCTTGGGCAAGGCGGGAAGGTCGCGGGCGAGATCCTGCATCACCCGACCCTCGGTGTAGGGCGGGTTGTGCTCCACCACGTACTGCACCGCGTCGAACATGGAGGGGATCATGCCCTCGCCGAGATAGGCCAGGTCGTAGACCGGCAGCCAATCCGAATCGGGGCAGTGGGCGAATTGGTGGTTGTAGGCGGCGATCCGCGCCCGCACCGCCGTCTCGGCGTCCCGCACCATCGCCCCGAGGGAACAGGTTCCCGGTGCGCCCCAGAGCGTATACGCGGCAGGCAGACGCCCTGCGGACTTCCCTTCGCGCCAGGCCCGGCGCGCGGCCAGCGCCTCCTGAAAACGGTCCTTGGGGACGTTGCGCAGACGGAATTGGGGGTCTCGGAGAAGGTCCATGGCGGGATTCCCAAGGGATGGCATATTGCGGAGATTGTTGAAAGTATGCGGCTATGGTTGTTTGTTCCTAGTACCATTCTGTTGGAGTAATGCGCAAAATGTTGCGAACAGGACGAACCGGCATGCTGGAGTCGCGGCAGGTGACCATGCCGGTCGGCCCCGAAGCGCAGGTGGCAGGGATCCATGTGGTGGCGGTGGGCCGGAACCGCTGCAACTCCACCTTCCGTTTTCGCCAGGTGGCGGATGCCCATGTCCTCCATGTCATTCTGGAGGGGAGCGGCGAGATGACCGTCAACGGCGTCAGCCGGACACTGGGGCGAGGCAGCCTGTTCGTGTTCCACCCCGGCGACATTGCCTTCTATGAGACGGCCCCCGCCGCGCCCTGGCGCTATGTCTTCGCGGTCCTGGCGGGACCCGGCACGGCCGAAGCTTTCCGCCTGGCTGGGTTGGGAACAGAGTCCGCCCGTCTCTATACGGGTGCCTTCGATGTACTCCTTGAACCGATCCTGGCCCAGTACGAACAGGCGGGACAGTGGGAACCGCCCCACGCCTGGCAGGCCGTATCCGTGGCTTGGCAGGTACTGGGTGCCGTCGCGGATGCTCTGGGACTCCACCGTCCTCCCGACGCCGCCGACCGGATGCGCCAGGCGCGCACGATCATCGAGCGGGAATGCGTCAACGGCCTCACCGTTGCCTCCCTGGCCGCCGCCTTGCAGATGGATCGGACTACCCTCTTCCGGCAGTTCAAGGAGGCGTTCGGCGTGTCCCCCAAGAACTACCTCGACGACCAGCGCCTGCGTTCCGCCCTGGCCCTGCTCCGCCATACCGACAGCTCCATCAAGGAGACCGCCTACGCCTGCGGCTGGCCCTCCGCCCGCGACTTCTGCCGGGCCTTCCGTCTTCGCTTCCAGCAGACTCCCTCGCAATGGCGCGTGGATTGTCGGGATTGTATGGCGGGAGAGCGGGAGTAGGGTGGGGGGACTGCAATCCGGAGACTACCATGCCTGCCTTGCCTGCTCCCTATTCCTACCACAATCACAGTACCTGGAGCGATGGCACCCGGTCCATCGTCGAGATGGTGGCTGCCGCGGCGGCGGCCGGATTGGTCGAGTTCGGGATGAGCGACCACTACGTGCTGACTCCGCACCGTTCCAGCGACGCGGGCGAGTGGAGCATGCCGCTGGACCGGTTGGGCGAATATGCCGCCGAGGTCCAGGCGACGACGTGGCCGGGCATCCAGGTCCGTCTGGGGCTGGAGGTGGACTACTTTCCCGAGACCTGGCAAGAGTTGCCGCAACGGTTTGCGGGGATTCCCTTCGACTACCTGATTGGCTCGGTCCACTATGCGGACG
>QKCY01000377.1 GCA_003245525.1 Victivallales bacterium
CGCCGGGTCCAGACGCACCAATGGCCGAGCAGGCCGCCCTTGATGCGCACCGTGCGGGTTCCGTTGCCGGTGCGGATGCGGTAGGGGGTGATGAGATCGACCACGATGTTGTCGTCGTTGCCGGTATAGAGAGTGATGGCATTCTCCCGGCCCGCCTCGCAGACGGCCCGGACCACGTCGAGCGTCTGATACCGGTTGAACGGGGCCATTTTGATGGCGATGACGTTCTCGATCTCGGCGAACCGCCTCCAGAAGGTGAAGGGGAGAATGCGCCCGCCCACCGAGGGCTGGAGGTAGAAGCCGATGATGGGCATCACGTCGGCCACTGCGCGGCAGTGACTGATGAGAGCGTCCTCGTCCGCGTCCTTGAGGGCGGCCAGGCTGAGCAGCACGGCGTGGTAGCCGGTGGCCAGCGCGAACTCCGCCTCGGCGACGGCTTGCTTGGTCGGGCCGCAGACGCCCGCCACTTTGAAGGCGGGACGGCCGGAGCCTGCCGTGACCTCGTCCATGGTCTCGGAGGCCAACTGCAGGACCGGCTCGAACAGGCCCACATCGGGATCGCGGATCTCGAACTGGGTCGAATGCACCCCCACCGCAATGCCGCCCGCCCCCGCCGCCAGATAGTAGCGGGTCAACGCGCGCTGATGCCGTTCGGAGAGCTTCCGGTCGGCAGTCAGGGCCAGGGGATGGGCCGGGATAACCGTGCCCGCCCGGACGCGCTCCACGACGGAGGTTGGGAGTTCGGATATCTTCATGGCGGTTGGCGCTGCAATCCTACTGACGTCACGATGTTGCCGTCAGGCCAACACTATAAGGGGGGGCGGCTAACTCCGCACCCTGCGCCAGGATTGTTGCCGCGAAAAAACCGTGCAGGAGACAGACCCGGGGGGCAAGGAGCCTATTGGTGGCGGAACAGGCTGCCTCTGAGCAGGCGGCGCAACCAGCGGTCGAAGCGCTGGCAACGCAGCCGGAAACGGGCCCAGCGCGTCTGCCACGGGACGGTGGCCCCCAGCCGCCATTCCCGGTCCCCCCGCCGACAGGCCACCGCCAGGCCCACGATGTCCCCCGGCGGAACCGGCGGATCGGGGATGAGCTTGGCGTCGCCCCGGAACCGGCTGTCACCAATACAGCGGTGTACCACCAGCTTGCCGTCCTGCAGGAACACGATCACCTCGCCCGGTGCCGACGGCAGTTCCAGCGGTTGGACCTGCACCTGGTCGCCAGGGAGAAGGGTCGGCACCATGCTATCGCTGGTGACGCGGAACCAGTAGTCGCCTTTGGCGATCAGTTCCCGCCAGAAGTCCGGATCGTTGGTTGGTGACAGCATCTTGGTGGTGGGAGACACGGATCGGCTCTCTCGGCTAAAGGCTACCTCATGCGTCGAAATATACACCCCCCGGCGGGCGTTGGCGGCTGGCAGGCTGGAAAGGCCCTATAGTACCGACCGCACGACCGGCAACAGGCCGCGGTGCGGACAGTACAACCCTGGACGAGTGGACGCAGATGAGTATGGAAACCAAACTGGGCAAAGAGCCCGTCGCCTTCGCGTATCGGTCCTTCTGGCCGGAGTTCGAGGCCATGGGCGAGTTCCGCGACGTCGGCGTGGACACGGTCTGCATCTTCGCCGCGAACACCGACAACTCCCTCGGTCTACCCTACTGCAAGTACCCGCCCGTGTGGCGCTGGTTCGGCAAGTACGACTTCGCCTCCCTGGACCGACAGTACGACGACGTGCTGGCGGTGAACCCCGAAGCCGGTTTTATCTGCATGCTGGACCTGAACACGCCCATCTGGCTGCAACGCCAGCTCTCGCTGCGCGGCCAGAGCGCTGAGTGCGAGAGTTTCAGCATGTTGAGCTGCGCCTGCGCCAATCCCGACTGGCGGAAGGCCACCGGCGAGTACCTGGAAGCCGTCATCCGCCATATGGAGGAACACTACGGCGACCGCATCAAGGCCTACCTGATGGCCTGCGGCCAGACGGACGAGTGGATGGACTACAGCCGGGGCATGGCGGGCCGCAACAAGACCCAGGCCTGGCAGGCCTGGCGACAGGCACACGGCAAGGCGGAGGCCCCCGTGCCTTCCCTGGCCGCGCTCGACGGTGCCTCGTTCCAGAACTTCCTCCGCGATCCCGCCAGCGAGCGGGAGGTCATCGACTATGCCCAGTTCACCGGCGATCTGGTCGTGGATACCGTCCTGGAATTCGCCGGCAAGGTCCGGGCGCTGGCCGCGCCGTCGCGCCAGATCGGCATGTTCTTCGGCTACATCCTCGAACTGACCGGTTCCCGGTTGGTCTCGGCGGGCCATCTGGAATACGAACGGCTCTACGCCTCGCCGGACATCGACTTCTTCATTAGCCCCGGCACCTACGGCGACCGGCCCATGGGCGGCGGCAGCGGCTTCATGGTCCCGAACGGCACGCGCCTGCTGGAGGGCAAGGGCTTCCTGCACGAGATCGACCACCGCACCCCCACCTACAACGTGGACCTCGACGAGTACGTCGCCATCGGCTGGATGACTCCCTGGAAGGACCAGGCCGAGACCGACGCCGGGCTGAAACGCGAGTTCGCCCTGGCCATCGTCAACCATGCCTCGCTGTGGTGCTTCGACATGTGGGGCGGCGTCTTCCAGACCCCCGAGACCATGCGGTTGGTCGCCAGGGCCAAGCGGATCTGGGACGAGTTCGGATCATTGCCCGCCAAGGGCATGGCGGAGGTGGCGCTCGTGGTCGATCCGCAGAGTGCGCGCCTGGTGAACGACCAGAACCCTCTGGTCAAAGCGATCTACCAGGACACGCGGAATAGGCTGAACCGGCTGGGGGCCCCCTTCGAGGTCTTCTCCTTCAACGATCTGGCACGGGCCGATCTGAGCGCCTACAAGATGCTGGTCTTCCCCGGTCTCTTCGAGATCACGCCCGCCAAGGCCGCGGTG
>QKCY01000283.1 GCA_003245525.1 Victivallales bacterium
GGTTGCGCGGGGCTGCGCCATGGCCGACTCCAGCAGGCCCATGTCCCGAACCCCGTGCTCCCCGCCAAAGGTGTCGATCTGGCTGCGGTGGACATGGAGGGCGTCGGCGACCGTGAGGAACTCGGGGCGGCGGGACTCATTCCGCCAGCCTGCGGAGGGCCGGGGCGAACTGCCGGTTCAGGCGCTCCAGGGAGGCGTCAAGCCGTACTTGGCGCTGGGGGGCGCGGATGGGCTGGATAATCAGGGCGTCGCCGTTCGTGGTGATCTCCAGGGGGGTGTCGGCACCCACCCCCAGCAACTCGAGAATCGGCTTGTCGATCACCAGCGCGAGGCTCTTGCCGTGCTTGGTCAGGGTTTTTCGCATGGTGTAACCTCTGTACTATTTCTGTAAGTACAATAGATCAACCGCCATGCGAGCGGCAAGTCTCGGGCAGCCCGAGGTGGACCCGATGTCAAGGACCATCGGAACGGAGAACTAAGGTTGGATGGCCCTTCAGTCTTGAGGCCCGCCAGGGCTTTCTTCGGGCGGAGGCTCGCCCGACACGAGACCGTCCCGCCGGGACAGTGGCTGCCCTTGTGGCAGCAGCGAAGCGGCAATGGACTGCTGGCAGTTCGTCGGAGCGTCGGGATGGAAGGGGCTCCCCCCGCAATCCGGATCCCGCCCGCCTCCCGCGCAGTGGACCTCGGCCGGGCATTTGTATTCGAGCGCCTGGTGCGGGAGTTGCTCGTTGTAGTGGCGGAGGAAACGGCCGAGCCCCTCGCGCAGTTGCCGGGGAGTCCCGTAGCAGCGCAGGTACACGTCCTCGTGCTTGACGGTCCGCCAGAGCCGCTCCAGGAAGACGTTGTCCATCCAGCGCCCGCGTCCGGCCATACTGATTTGGACCCCGGCATCGCGCAGGGCGTCCAGGAAGTCGTTGCAGGTGACCTGCGCGCCCGGGGAAGCGGGAGGTGCGTGGTAATCGCCGCCCACATCTGGTCCGGGCGCGTCACCGTCATGTTCCGCAGCAGATAGGGGTACACCGTGTGGCCCGGGGTCCGACTCCCGCCCATCTTCCGCATCAGCCGCTGCACGCGCTTGCGGCTCGCCCGGATGCCTTCGCGCAGCAGCACCGCCCGGGTCCGGCGGGAGCCGTACCACGGTCATTCCGTGTAGATTCGGTCGATCGTCCTCATCAGTTCCGTGTCCTTCCCGGATGGCTGGCGGTCGCGCGCCGAGTACCAGCCCGAACGGCTGACCCCGAGCGCCTCGCTCTGCCGGCGCACGCTGAGCTTGGGGTGGGTCGGGTCCACCATGTCCAGCCGCTCCCCTGGAGGAGCGGCCCCAGCCCTTTTCGGAGGAAGTCGTTCTCCACCTGTAGCCGCCCGATCTGCTCGTACAGCGGCTTCCGCTCCTTCTCGATGGACTCCTCGTTCAGCAGCTCGCGCTTCCCCGCGAACACCGCCACGGCGCTCTCCTTCAACTCCTTCTTCCATGCCGCGATCTGGCTCGCATGCACCCCGAACTCGGACGCAAGCTCCGCCAGCGTCCGGTCCTCCCTCATCGCCGCCAGGGCGACACGCGCCTTGAACTCCGCGATGAACCGTCTTCGTTTCCTGGTCATCGGCTGACTTCTTGCCGCGCGGTTAACCACCGGCTGCTGCTCCACTTCGGCCGATGGTCCGGGAGTCGGGGGCCACCATGGGCACTGCCTGGTTTCATCGCCAGCCTTCTCCCGTGGAGTACGTCAAGTTCCGGGGACCACCGTCATCTCCAGCAGACCGAGCCGCCATTCGTGCGGAGGCATGCCGCTCAGTACGCTCGTCAACTGTCTCCCTTTGCCGGAGAAACCGCGGGCGAGGCAGGTCTCCCGCTGGACAAGGTCCGGCGAGAGATCGCCGAGCGTCAAGGGCCGGGGCTGGCGGGTGACAATTGCCAGCAAGCGTTCCGGTTCGCCGTGCAGGCTGCTCGGCGGCGGGTCCACGCGATAGCAGCGGATGTCCCCGTCACTGGGCAATGCCTGCGGGATGGAGAACTCGCCGTTGGCCTGGAGGAGGGCGAGCGGCTCCTCCGGACGGGGAACGATCCGGGCGCAACTGCCGTCCGTGCCAAGGTTGAACACCTGGAGATGGCCGTCGATCGGGCTCTTGACTAGGAAACGGAATCCCCTGCCCAACTCGAGCGTGCGAAGCCCGTCCGCCGCCGGGGTGTTCGAGAAGCGGTCGACGGTTGCTCCCCGGGCGAAACAGTAGCTGCCGCCCCGGGAGACCGCCGTGCTCTTCTCTACCTCGATGCTCACCTCCTCCTGCCCTGCCTGGCATCCGCGCAGTTCACGGAGCAGCCGGTGGATGGCTCCGAACCTGGCCTTCGCCTCTTGCGCCTGGTCTGACGAACCGCTCATTGGGCCTCCCCCCTACTGCGCTCCGACGCAAACCCTAGCAGAACTCGGCAATGATGGTGCCCCGGTGGCCAGCCGCCTCGACTTCGATGCGGTAGACGCCCCGCTGGGGTTCGGGATAGCAGGCAGGCTTGCCGCCGTCCCACGAATCCGGCCCTTCCACCAACTCGTCCCGGTCGTCAAAAATGCACACCTGGAAGGGCAGATAGTCCCCCTTGCCGCCGGTGGCCATGACCCCCACGCCCAGGTGGAGTTTGCCGTCGATTCCCATGGTCTTCACCTCGATCCGGAGCCCCGGGACGTTCTTGGTGGCCACCGCCTGGGCGCCTTCGAGCGGCGACTTGGCACTACGGGCGGTTCCGCCGCCGCGGGTCGTGCAGGCCTGGAAGGCCGGGGTAGGATGCAGGGAAACCGCCTCCGTTCCCGCCGCCCAGTCCAGCAGGCGTCCGGCCAAATCGAAGACCACGTCAACAAAGGTCCTGGTCGGCTCGGGAACGGGAGCGGTGCCAGTGGCTTCCTGGTACTGTTCCCGCATTGCCGCAAGAACATCGTCCTTCAGGTAGTCATACCTGGCCAGTTGGTCCGGCGAGGGCTCCGGTGTCCGGGCCAGCTCTTCGCTGAACCAAGCCGGCAGTCCGCCATGATCGGCACTATGGTTTTGTTTCATCTTATCCATCCTTGACCAGTACCTACCTCTCCAGTTCTTCCCGCCACGCGACCGCCTTCTTGTGCACCCGCCAGATGATGACCCCGACAGTGTTCACGGGTATCCCGAGTTCCTTGGCGATCTCTGCCTGGGACCAATTCTGGAGATACAGACGGAACACCGCCCAATGATCTTTCGACAGGGAGGGCAAGAACCGCTCCGTGTATTGCCGCAGGAGATCGCGCGTCGCGCAGCAGTCGCTCGGCGACGGCCCGCCGCCCATTGTCTTCTCCTCCAGAGTGGCGGACTCCTCGGGGCCGAGCGGAGCGTTCAGCGACGTTTCCCGCTTCTGTTTTCTCTGGTAGCTGCGCAGCACGTCGGTCACGGCGTTGCCCACGAGCCGGAAGAGCCATCCGGGCAGGTTGTCGATTTCCATGAGCCGCATGGGAACGCGTGTCACCAGACGCACACATGCCGTCTGCACCACTTCGTCCTCGTCTTCGGGGCGCAGGCCGCGCTGCCGGCCCAGGATTTGCGCGAAACGCGCCAGATCCTTCCGTATCATTTGCCACAGGCGCTCTTCTGCCACCGGTTCCCGGAGCACCAGGGCCCGGTGCAGCAGGTCCTTGGTCACCTTGTCGGTTTCGTTCCGCGCCCTATGCCTATCCTTGTCCAGATTCACGGGAAATACCTCCATAATCTAGCCCCCATACCGCAGGGTGCGTGCAAGAACATGCCCTGCCATCAGCCTTAGGCAAGCCTGCTGCTCAGTTTTCCGACGCGGTTTTGCGGTCGCGCCCATGCCACCTCGTGGCAATGGCCGACCGCCGGGCCGGGCAATGGAGGAAGGTGGAAAGGACCGTCTTCCCCTGCCCGGCAATACCAATGGTATCTATCCACGGTAGGCTGGAGGGGAGGTTATTTCCGGCCGGAGTTGCCGAACGGCAGTCAGTCCAATGATTCCAGAAGTTGCTTGGCATCGTCATCGCCTTGCTCCGCCGCTTTGCGGAACCACTTGGTCGCCTCACGCTTGCTCTTGGCAACACCTTCACCATTGAGATAGCAGATTCCGAGGTTGTATTGTGCAGGTGCATGACCCTGTTCCGCCGCTTTATGGAACCATTCTGCCGCCTTGTATTCGTCCTTTTTCACTCCGATGCCGTTGATGTCACAGACACCGAGGTTGTACTGCGCGTCCGCATCTCCTTGCTCCGCTGCTCTGCGAAGCCATATGGCCGCCTCCTGTTCGTCCTTCGCCACCCCCGTGCCCTTGGCGTAGCAGAGTCCGAGGTTGCACTGTGCGTCCGCATCTCCTTGCACCGCTGCCTTGCGGTACCATTTGGCCGCTTCCCGCTCGTCCTTTGCCACCCCGGTGCCGACGGCATAGCACAAGCCAAGGCTGAATTGCGCATCCATGTCTCCCAACTCGGCCGCAGCGCGATACCAGGCGGCCGCCTCCCGCTCGTCCTTCGCCACCCCCATGCCCTCGGCATAGCAGGTGCCAAGTATCATCTGAGCGGGGGCGAAGCCCTGCTCCGCCGCTTTTAGGATCCATTCGACCGCTTTCTGCTCGTCCTCTTCCACCCCCGTGCCGGCGGCACAGCAGGCGCCAAGCATCGCCTGAGCGGGGGCGAAGCCCTGCTCCGCCGCTTTCAGGATCCATTCGACCGCTTTCTGATCGTCCTCTTCCACCCCGATGCCGAAGGCAAAACACAGGCCGAGAAGCCACTGGGCTTGGGGCCAACCGAGTTCGCCAGCCTGCCGCCAGTTCGGAAAGTGAGAGGTGTGGAGCTTTTCCAAATAGCTCTTCGGTGAACTCAATAGCTTCGTGAGGTGGACGCATTCGGCTACATCCTCCTCGATGCAGCGGCGCAGTTCGCCAAGCGGGAACCGCAGATTCACGGTGTGCTTGCAGTCCGTGATTTCAATGGGCTCTCTGACCCGTTCGCCTGCCAGTTCCCCAAAACACAGGTGGGGTCCCCAGGGAACCTTCGTGAAATGGCAAGGCGCGGTTCCTTCCCAGGCTCCGCCGTCGACTGCAACCAACGCTCCGGGCGGGTCGCTGGCCACCTCCAGTACCGCCATCCGGGAGGGAGGCGGAGTAACGGTGCCTTTGCCTTTCCCAGGTGCCAGCACGGGACGGCGGTCGCCGCCCGCGATCCAGGGGCGTTGCGCGCCACTGATCCCGTGACTCTCCGCAAGGGCCAGCATCCGGGCCGACAATGTCGCCTGCAACGCATCGTCCAGCCTCGTCTCCCGTTCCGCCGCCAGATTCTCCGCCATGATCTGCTCGAAGGCCAGCGAGAAAAGGCCTCGCCGCGCCTCCGGCAATTCCGTCGCCATCTCCTTTTCCTCGCACGAGCACAGCACCACCGTCGCGCCGGTGGTCGGGGCGGGCACCTGTTCGACGAGCGTCCGCAAGGCCCCTTTGCCGGCCAGTTCCGGCGGCATGCCCCGTTTCCCTTCCAGCAGTTCCGACCGGCAAGCGTCGAGGATGAAGGCCCGATCCGCCGGTCCCCGCGTCACATCCTTCAATGCATTCATCGGGACCGCGTGGCTCGGCCCGTAGCGTAGGCGCGACCAGCGGACCTGGGGCATCAGGAGCAGGTGGCGCCCGTCGAGTTCCACCCCATGCCCGGCGAAGAAGAACAGGAACAGGTCTCCTGCCGCCAGCCCGCGCGTCAACCGCTCAGCCACGTCCAGCACCGCATGCTCGTTTGTCGGCCGCCGCAGCAGCTCCACCGTGTCGAAGCCGGCGCGGAGTTGCAGCAATACCCGCAGGCAGTGGGCGTCCTCCTCCGCGCACATAAGATTCTGGATGTTGGGGTCCTCGTAGTGGTCGCAGCCGACCAGCAGTGCCACTTTCCGTCCCATGGAATCTGCTCCCGCTCCTCTTGTCTCCAGGCCACCACCGGAGTCGGTGGCTTGCTAGCGTAGTTCCTTGGCGAGGCGCTCGTAGCGCTGCACCTCCCGTTCCGGCAGCGGGGGTGGCAGCTCGCGCCAGGCTTGCTCGATGTCGCTGGCGGTCACCGCGTGTCCCTGCCCGTCGTGAAGAGTAGCTGAAATACCGAGATCGGCAAGTACCCGGACCAACGTGTCGATCGCCCGCATCGACTGGCCCTCAAGCCGGTCGGCCAACTGTTCCAGATCCACATCCCCGGCGCAGCCATAGGGGAACCGGGCGAACTCGCGGCGCAAGAGTGCCAGCCGGGCCGGGCGGTCGGGCAGAGGAACGTAGAAGATCGCGCCGAAACGCGAGACCACGGCATCGTCGAGGTCCTGGGGACGATTGGTGGCACCGACAAAGAGGTGCGAACCGGTTCCCCCCCTCACTCCGTCCATCTTCATGAGAAACTCGCTGACCACGCCGTCGCGGACGGTGGAATTACTTCCCCGGCTGCTGAGCAGGCCCTCGATCTCGTCCATGAAGACCACGACCCGCTCGTGCTCGCGCATGGCGGCAAAGAGACGGGAGACATTCTTCTGCGACTCGCCGACCCATTTGTCGAGGAGATTGGCACCGTTCACCTCGAAGAACACCGCGTCGATCTCGGTGGCGATGGCCTTGGCAAACATGGTCTTCCCCGTTCCCGGCGGACCGAACAGGATCAGGCGGTCGCCTTGGCGGGCGCTCTTCCACTTGGCCACCTCCTCGGGATGGTTCACTTTCTCGACATAGCGGCGAATCCGGGCCTTGAGTTCGTCGAGCCCGATGAGATCGCCGAACCGGATGCCGGGGTTCGTGGCGAGCACCCAGTCCGGGGTATTCCCTCCTTCCTGCTCGTGCATCGGGAGTCCGGCATGGTCCGACGATTGCGGGGCGGCGGAAGGCCGGCCGGAGCGGGGGGAGGGCGCGGTCCGGCGGACGCGGGAGGATCCCGGCCGGTCCGGGAAAGGAACGCCCAGAACGGCGGCGGTACGGCGCAACCGTTCGGGCGAGGGCGCGGCGGTCGGGGGTGGTTCCTGGATGGATGATGCCGCAGGTTCGCGCTTTTCCTGCGCCTCGAGACGGGAGAGAAGATCCGTCCATTCGCGGCCAAGGCACCACCAGGGCTCCGGGTCGGCCGGGACGAGCGCCGCCTGCTGCGCCAAACGGGCGTAGAGGGCGACCAGTTCCCGCACGGCCTCCGCTGCCTGCTGCCAGCGACCGGCGGTCGCCGCCTGGCGGGCGGTGTCCTGGAGATGTCGTTCCCGGCTCGGTGAGTCGTTCATCGGGAGCTCCGCGATTCGGCCCGGTCAAGTATTTCGCCGATCTCGGCGGGGTTGACCGAACCGCCTTCGGCGGCCAGTTGGCCGATCAGCGCGTCCAGATCGTCGTTGCTCACCCCGACCTCGTCAAGGCTCCCATGTACACTGGCATCGAAGGAACTGTCGAAGGAATCGAGGAGCCCGTCCATATGGCTGTTGGCGCGCTGGGCCTCCGCCACTCCCTTCGCGAACGCGCTCTGCACTTCCCGCATGTCGATGGCAGACATGGTCTCGGCGATGGATTTGCTAATGTCCTTCATGGCGATGCAGAAGTCGCGCTGGGCCTCCATCTGGTCGGCCATGGAGGAGTAGACACGGATCTGGTTGTAGCCGCGCTGGGCGCGGCGGCGCGTTTCCACGGCGAATGCCAGCATCTTCCGGGCCTGGGCGTAGGCGGCCGGATCGCTGGTCTGCTTGGCGCGGACGGCCAGGTCGATGTTCCGCCTGATGAAGCCATCCTGCTTCTTCACCTCCTGATCGCACCGTTTGATGGCCTGGGTGATGCGGAGTTTGCGCTCGAACGCCTCCTCGCCTGGGTCCGGGAAGAGTCTCTTGAACCAGCCAAAGAACGTCATGGGTGGATTCCTTTCGCTGCGATGCGCCTAGTGTCTGTACCGCGTCTCGTCCCGGCGCTTCCGGCTCGCCTCCCGCAGGGAAATGAGCTCCTCGTCGAACCGGGAAGGCAAAGGGGACCGGGAAGGGGAAATGGTTTCGGCATCGGGTGGGTGGGTGGCCTTGGCCGAACCTGGGGGACGGCGAGCCGTCCGTCCAAACCGGGACGCCAGGACATTGACGATACAGAGCAAGACGAGGAGTAGCGTCCCCAGTCCGAGCAGCACTTCGGAGGACAGTGCGCTGCGGAGGTAGACCATCGCCGACAGCAGACTTACCAGGGTGGCGAAGTTCCCGACGAACCATTTCAGTCTCTGTTCTTTCCATTCCTGCATGGCCGCACTGCTCCTTGTTACTCGGCAACCAGGTACTCGATCATTCCGCATACGCAGTCCGGCCCGAACGCCAGCAGCGCCGGGTCAAAGTATGCCGGAATGGAATCCCACGGGGGATCATTGTCCTCGGGAAGCAGCGGGTCGACGAGATGCACCGGCACGGGATCCGTTCCGTCCGGACAGGAGGAAACCAGCCGGAGCCGCTGGCGGGTCACGATAACGACAATCCTCTCGTGCAGGTGGCGGCCTTCCCCGGTGGCGTCGTCGAGCCGGATGGCCCCCAACCCGGCCAGAGCGGGCGCGCAGTCGGGGAAACTCCATTCGCGGCCCGCTTCGATCCAGAGCGGGGAGGTGGCCGAACTGTCCTCCATGTCTCTGCGGCAGGGATAGATGATCCGGGGCTGCTCATGCGGAAACCGGCCGATGGCCAGCACCCAGAGATAGCCGGCGACCGGGGACTGGAAGCGGACCCGGAAACGGTCGCCATGGCCGACGCTGGGCGCGAGGCGGGCAAGCGTCGAACCACGGCTGACCACCCGGTCCGCCAGGTTGTCGAGGACTCCGCGCGGTTTGCCGTCCGCATCGGCGAGCAGCAGTCGTACCGGAATCGCCAGCGCCAGATTGGCCAGGTATCGGACACCGGCCCGGAACGTGTCGAGCAAACGTGCCCGGGCCGCGCCGCCATGCAGTTCGGCACGGGGCAGATCGGGGGCCATGGAGGCGAGCGTCTGTTCGGCCAGCCAGGCGGCGCGGGGATCCAACGGGCGCATGCCGTTGTCCTGGGAAAGGCACTGCAAGGCTGCCAGCAGGCGGTCCCCCTTGCCGCCGGCCAGCGCCTCGCCCAGTTCGCCGACGACCTCGCCGAGCTGCGCGACGATCCGGGTGCCGTCGGGCATGGCCGCCGACAATTGCTCCAGCACGGCATTCCGCTCCTCGACGAGCCGGGCCTGGCGGGCCAACGCCTGTTCCCCTTCCGCCATCTGCCGCTGCAGGCTGGCCAGTTGGGCGAGGGCCTGGCCTAGCCCCTCGGCCAGCGCTTCCCGCCCAGCGGCCATCCGGCTGCCGGTCTCCCGGGTGGCGTTGACCGCCTGGACTAGTTCGCCCAGCAGCAGGGAAGACTGGGCGGCGGTCTCCACCAGGCCGCTGGCCATATGCTCGCTGGCCTGCTGGAGGAGCCGCGCGAAATCCCCGGCGGCGGCAACGACTTCCGTGCCTGCGGCAGCCAGCGCCTGGCCATTGGCCGCCAGGGTCTGGCCGAGGGAGTCGATCAACTGTCCCACCGTTCCGCGCAGCTCCCCTCCCAGATCGGTGATCTGGGTTTCGACCAGCTCCCGATAGGCGGTTTCGAGGACATGGGGAAGGCGTTCCCGGAGGAGCTTGGCACCCTCGGCCTCGTTGGCCGCCTGGGCCGCCTGGTGCGCGGCCCGCTCCAGTTCCTTCGCGGCCCGTTCTGTAGCCAGCTTGGCCTGCCTGGCTTGGGCCTCTATCTCCTCGACTTGGGCGGCATACATGTGGCGGTCCAGCTCGTAGCGCTGCGCCTTGCGGGCCAGTTCGATCCGGTGGTCGGCTTCGGCGAGTTCGACGGTCCGTTCCTGGGCGGCCAACTGCTCCTCCATGGCAAAGGCCAGCCGTTCGTGCTCCGTGTGGACAGCCGCGATGGCCGTCAGCCGCTCGCTCTCCGCCCTGGCCTCAGTCTCCGGCGAAGACACCGACCAGTCCTGCACGGAAAGCACCGTAAATCCGGCTTCGGCGAAGGTCTGCCCCAGGAGGGCTAGGCGATCCGCGTCGGACAAGGCCGTCAGGGCCGCCAGGGAGTAGCCGGTCCGAGCCAAGGTCTGACCGATCCGCTCGCCGAGCCCTGCGGCGGTCTGCTCCATATAGAGAGCACTCTTGCCGACAGTGTCGTCGGCCGTGCCCTGCAGCGGGATCCAGGAGGCGGTGTCGCCTGCCAAGGCTACGGGATTGGCCACCCGTACAGTGGCCGTGCAGCGAACCGTGGTCTTCTTCCCGGCGTCCCGGCAGGGAAAGGGGACACTGACGATATGGCCGAGGGAAAAGGAACCACTGCGGTAGAGCAGAGCATCGCACTCAGCGTCGCCTGTCGAGCGCAGACAACCCGCACGGTCCAGCCAGCACCGCCACAGCGCCGGCGTCTGCCGGGCGAGATCCTCGTCGCGCACGGCCCGGCCAGCGTCGTAGCCCAGGCGGGCCGCAACCACCCGGTCCGGAAACGGGACGCTTTGGGAATGTACCCCGAGCAATCTGGTCCAAAATGCCATCGTAGTCTCCTGGTCCGGTTCAGCGTCGCCACTCGCGTTCCCGGGCGATGCCCGCAAGGAAGTCGGCGGAAGCCAGCATGTACAGCGCCACCAACAGGATGCCCGCCACAAGCAGAAGGCCGTGCCACAAGCTCTGGGCTGGACCCAGCACAAGCAGCGTCACTGCCACCAGAACCACGGTGTAGCAGGCGACCAGCACGAGATTCCACAGGGCGTGTCGCCGAGCGGTCACCACCATGGTCAGCGGGCAAACCAGCAGGGGAAAGAAGAGCACGGCAAGAGACCAGATGACCAGCCGCTGCCCAGGCCCCGCCAGCCGCAGGGCGAGGGTCAGGTACTCGGAGTTCACGTAGCTTTTGTGCAGTGTCTTGCTGACGTGGATCGTGCGCAGCGAAGAAGGCTCCTTGCCAAGCAGCACGACATTCAGTTCGCCGAAAACGGCCTGGTCAGTCTCCTCGTAGTTCAGCACCTTGCCGAGCAGCAGCCATTGCGCATCCATTCCCTGGACGATGGCAGCCAAGGCGGCAGCGTCATAGGCCGGGGAAGGGGCCAGGCCGAGATCCCGGGCCAACCGCCGCCAGACCGGGGCGGGGACCGCCTCGAACAGCCCGCGGTCGATCGCCGCGTTGCGGATGCTCTCCTCGAAGAAGCCATCCCAATCCCCCTCGAGGGGGACGACCAGGACTCGTCCCAGTTCCTTGGCGCCCGGGAACTGGGCCAGCGCCCGGGCCACCAGCGCCTGTCCCACATAGCGCTTGACAAGCGGCAACGGCCGGGGCTGCCGCCCGTAGGTGCCCCACAAGTAGGCCAAGCCAAGAACCAGCAGGAAGACCACGGCTACCTTGGCACCGACCAGGCGGATCAGGAGGGA
This sequence comes from Victivallales bacterium, assembly GCA_003245525.1. Taxonomy (GTDB): domain Bacteria; phylum Verrucomicrobiota; class Lentisphaeria; order Oligosphaerales; family Lenti-02; genus Lenti-02. The sequence continues at coordinate 11,367 of QKCY01000283.1, forward strand.
GATGAGATGGCGAAGAAAGCGCATGGCGGAGCTCCGTGGTCAGTCCTGCGTGATCTTCTCGACTTCGCGGTCGATGTCTTTCTCGCGTTCGCTGTAATTGAGTTGCCGGACCGCCTCCTCGATGGACAGCACAGGGGTGGTCCCCGTCGGCGTGGCAACCACGACCTCGCTGCGTGCGGCCAGGCCGTCGTTGTGCTCCTGCATGCGGGCAAGCAGGGCTTGGATGTCCGCCATGGGGCCGGACAGCGGCCCCTGGGGATCGAGCCCGGCATTGACGCTGCTCATCTCCAGGCTGAGGGCCTTCAGCTCCGCCAGGGAACGCTGGCGCACGAGTTCGGTGCCACGCTCGCGCAACGCCCTCATCTGTTGCCGGGCCACCCGCAAGTTGTTTTCGAGGGCGGCAACGGCCTGCTGCCGCACCTGCACCGATCCCTGGCATTCGGCCACTCGGCGCTGTTGCTCGACAATGGCACCCGCGTACTCGTGCAACTGAGCCTGCGCGGCATCGGGAGAGTACGTCCGTCCATGGAGGGTGAAGGGGGCCTCGCCCGCTTGCCGCATGCTCTGGACAAATCCCTCTTCGACCTCGCGATACGTGGCCAGGGTACCCTCTGCCCGCTCCAGCGCGATCCGCTCCTTGGCTTCCTCCACCCGGATCTGGCGGAGGCGGGCACCCTCCGACTCGATGGCGGTGCCAAGTCGCTCCAGGGAGTTGTGGAAGAACAGCTCCCAATTGTCCAGCCGCTGCCGGTCGGCCGCCTCCTGGGCGTTCCGGTTGACCCGCAGGCCGAATGCATGGATGGCCACCCGGTTCAAGACCACGGCGGCGATCGCCACTCCGACAACTGCAACCACCAGGACGATCCGCAGATTCCGGTTCATGGTCGTTCCCTTTCCGTGGCCGTGCTACTTGCCGACCCCGAGCTGTTCGCTGATCTGGACCATTTCGCGCTCGGTCAGCGGCACCGGCACGGTGCCTCCGGCCGGCGTCTCGGCGACATTCTTCAGGTGGTCCAGGGCCACGCTCACTTCGGCGTCCTGGACACCGGTATCCTCGATGCCTTCCATCAGGGCCGTGTTGCGCAGGTAGAACAGGGTGGTCTCGAGATTCCGCTCCATCTCCTGCAGATGCTGGACGGCACGGTCGCAGTCGGCCAGCCAGCGGTTCAGCAGAGCGATCTGCTCGACGCTGTGCTGCGCCTCGGGGCACCGGGCCATGCTCTCTTCGAGAGATCCGCCCTTGCCGAGCGTCTTGCGGAGCTCCGCCAGTAGATCGTCGCGCTGCTCGCCGAGTTCGGCGGCTTTCCCTTCGATCGCCCGCAACTGGCGGACAACGGCGTCGCGGTGGTGTTCGGTTGCCAGCATCCGCTGCTCGATCTCGCTAGCGAAGTAGCGCACGTGCAGTTCCCGTCCCGCCCAGATGGCCAGCACCAGACCCGCCGCCACGAACCCCAGAGTGGCTGGTACCCGCTGGTTGCGACGAGCCACTGCGGCTAGAACAAGACAGGCAAACCCGATCAGGAAGACAATGCCAAAAAGTAGGGAAGACAACATGGCCGTGACTCCGTTTGATTGCTGTGCGCTCGGACTCCTGCTGGTAAAGACGAACGCATTCGCGGAACCTTCCAGCGTATCGCCGACTAGCTTCCGGCCGGCCGGTACCGGGGATCCTCGCTCCAGCGGCGGAAGTGGACTTCCACCTCGGGAGTGACCGATCCCTTGACCCCCCGGAGCGCTTCGCTCAGGTCGGCTTTGGTGATGGGCTCTGCGCGAAGGTGCAGGCTTTCCAGCTCCCGGATGTCGGCCCAGTCGTAGAGATTCTGGTTGGCCCGGGTCCACATCCGGCGCACGATCCGGGCGGTGAGATTCCGGAGATCGCGGCCCGAATAACCGGCTGTGCAGCCGTCTTCGGCCAGCCAGTCCAGCAGGGATTCGGATTCAAGCGCGTAGCCGAAACCGCCAAGGCGCTTGCCGAGGATCTGCCGTCTGGCCGCCTGGTCCGGCGGGGGCACATACACCCGGTTCTCCCCGAATCGGCTCAGGATGGCGGGGTCGAGATCCCACGGTCGGTTGGTCGCGGCCACGGTGAGCACGAACGCGGAACCCAGATTGCGGTCCTTCACCGCCATTCCGTCCATTTCCTGCAGCAGCACCCCGAGGATTTCCCGACCGGCGGTGTCGCCGCTGTCGCGCGAGCGACAGAGGCCATCGATCTCGTCGAAGAAGACGAGCGACGGAGAGGACTCCCGGGCCGTCTCGTAGAGCAGCGTAATGCTCTTTTCCGTGTTGCCCTGGTAGTGCCCCTTCAGCGCGCTGGCATGCACGTTGAAGAAGCGGCCGCGGATACCACCCCGGCACAACGAGTTGCTCAGGGCCGCTGCCAACATGGTTTTCCCCGTCCCAGGGGGGCCGTACATCAGAATGTCGCCCGAGTATTCGATCCGAATGCCGTCGGGGGCGGGCAGGACCGACAGGGCCAGCGCGTATTTCAGTTCGCGCTTCAGGTGGTCGAGCCCCCCGATGTCCTCCCAGGCAACCGACGAGTCCTCGGTCAGGTTGTCGACCAGGGAGATCAGCAGTTGGCCCACCGAGTCCTGGGACAACATGGAGCGCAGCGATCCTGGCTCCTCCATCTCTCCCTTGCCGCGCTCCGCCGCCCCTCTGCCCGTCGGCGGCGTACCCCCTCCCGCGGCGGGGGGGAGCGTTGGCCGTCGCCGGCCCGCCGGCTCGGGTTCCGGACTTACCGCCCGCCGGCGGAAATGAAGGCTTCGCTCCATGCGCGTGCGCCGTTCGTCGGTGGAGGCGGCATGGCTGGCCCCCCTCAGCCAGGCTCCGGAGAGCCGGTCGTAGGCACCGGTCGCACCGGCAGTGTCGCCTTTCGCCTCGCACTCGGTCGCGATCTTGGACCATTTCTCGCAATCTTTCACCCAGTCCATCCGATACCCCCTGGCGGCGTGCCGTCTAGAACGCCATGCCGACTCGTTTGTCGATCAGTTCCTGGAGCCGCTGCGCCTCCGCCGGATCGTTCCGGGCGGTGGCCTCCTGCATCTGGCGGAACAGCGTCTCGATCTCGTCCACGTCCGCTTCGAGCTCGGGGTCCTCCTCGCCTCGCGGCAGGATGGCGGCAATCTCGTCGGAGAGCCCCTGGATGCACTTCACCGAGTCCTTGATTTCGAGAGAGAACTCGTCCAGGGCTCGCTGCCAGTCCTCCACCTCCACGGAGCCAGTCAACAGACCCACCGACTGGAACTCCGCCGCAATCTCCTTCACCAGCAGCACCTCCGACAGGGAGGCCACCTGGTCGATGAAGGTCGCGGCCTGGGTGGCGATCTTCTGCGCTTCGTCGTACTGATTCTTTGCCCGGCGCATGACGAGCGCCTTGTGGTGGGCATCCTCGCCTCCCTGGAATGCCCGTTCGCGGAGCTGGAGTGCCTCTTTTTCGGCGAGGCACGCCTTGCGTTTGTAGGTTGCCGCGATGCGGTTGACCTCGGCAATCTTCACCTGGAGTTCCTTGACGGAGACTTCCGCAGGCTTTTTGCCGATCATATCTTTCATGAGCTGGACCACATTCATCGTCATGTCTCCTTACCGAGAACCGGAGGGGGAAGCGGCGCTGCGTCGGCTCAGCCGACCACCGCCACCGAGAGCCCCATCGAGCGGTCGATCTTCTCCTGCAGCTCGCGGGCCTCGTCGGTATCGCCCCGGCCATCGGCCTTCAGGGTCTGGAGACGCTCGAAGAGCTCCACGATCACGTCGTCGACGACGGCGGGAGCGTCGTCGAAGTCGGTCATGGCCTGCTGGACCGTGCCCAGGGCATCCTCGATCTCCTCCAACTGCTTCCTGCCCGTGTCGACCACGAGCCCGATCCGACCGAACTCCCCACGCAGGTCGCTCAGCTTGACGCCCGCCTTGAGGCGGCCGGCCTTCTGCAGGTCCTGGGCGTACTCCTTGAGGGTCTTGACCTCGCTCACCACGCTTCGCATGCGTTCGAGCAGCAGGGACATCCGTTCGTACGTCTGCAGCCTGCGGGCCGCGATCCGCGCCTTCCGGAGCGAGAGCCGGATTTCGATCTTGCTCCGGCGCAGGTTGGCGTCGGCGTCCATCAGGGCGCTGTACTCCTTCTGGGCGCCGCGCATCTCCCGTTCCCACTTCAGCCCCAGCCGCTGCACGCCCCGGACCGTCTCGTCCAGCCTCGCCACATCGATCTTCTCGATGGCCGTTCCTTCGAGGCCCAGAACCCAACCGAACGATTCTTTGATGAGTCCCATTTCCGCGTCTCCTTCTTTTGGTTTTCGCGGCGGTCCCCGCCACAGAGCGGTTCTGCCGCCTACTGGATGCTGAGGTCGAGTGTCGTGGGGGAGGCGGTCAGCCCGGTTTCGGCGGGGACTTCCATGGCTCCGAGCTCCTGCTCGAGAGAGGCAAGGTCGTCGTCCTCGCTTTCCACGGCCGTCCGGTCGCCCATTTCCACCGAGTCTCCGGTCACCCGCCAGTCCTGCATGGCATCCCGGAACCTCAACAGCATTTCGTCGACCGCCTCGCCCACCAGACCGACCTCGGCGGCGGCGATGGCTTTTTCGACTTCGGTAATCAAGACGCGATTGAGCTTCACGTTCTTTCGCCGGATGTTGCGGATCTGCTCAATGCCCGCCGCTTCGTCGCGCGCGTCCTGGATGTCGGTCAGGCACCGGCGCCGGGCCAGGGACTTCGGGAGGGTCTTGGCGAAAGTCCGCAGGCCGTTGTCCTCGCGGGCGGCGACGGTGCCAAGGCGCTCGTCAAGTTCCTGTAGCGCCAGCTCGTTCAGGTCGCGGAACCGCTTGCGTTCGTCGAGCCAACGGCCCAGGTCATCCTCGGTTTCCATGGCGACCGAATCGATTCGGTTCTCGCCGAGCATCCGGCGCACGATCTCGATGACACGTTCTTTCATGGCTGGTCTCCGTATGGGGTTATTGCCGATGGACATGAGCCATTGGCGCGTACTCTCGAGCGGGCTGGAGCTGCCTCTGCCGGTCGGTCGTTGGCAGCCAGTGGTGTGCATTCTCGAGCCGGACAGCCTGGAGTTGGCCCCGCCGGTCGGTCACCGGTTTCAGGGCACCGTCGAGGAGGGTGCTCAGCCGGTCTATCCAGGCCGGGTTCCAGAACTCCGCCAGTTCGGGACTGGGGGAGATGACCGCTTCGGAGCCGGGACGCTCCACCAGCCGGCGGGCAGCGGCACCAAGAACCAGGCACAAGGCGCGTTCGAGTTGCTCTTCCGCGGTTTCGAGCGCCAGCAGACCGGCCAGCTCGGCAGCGTCTCCTTCCGGCCAGCGGCAAGGCGGATGCCAGTGCCCGTTGAGTGCCAAAGGCACGAGGAAGCCGCCAGGGTGCCGCTCGACCGGTACCGCCCAGTCCACGGCCACGATCAGGACGCGCACGTCCGCCTGCCGCCAGGCTAGGGGGCGGGCGGCAGGGCGGCAGGGAGTCGCCTCTTCCAGGAAGGCGCGGGCTTGGTCCAGGCTCGCCGGGTCGCCGCCGAGGATACCCAGGACGAGCGACCGTGTCGGCCATCGCCGGAGGGCCTTCAGGAACCCCTGGCGCGTCGGTCGCAGCGTGATCCGGCTCCAGATCAGCCGATGGGTGCCGTGCTCCCCGCTTCGCGCAGGGAACGGCTCCGGGGGAAGGAGTACACCGTCTGTCTGGGTCTCGCCGTCGGCCTGCAGAGTGTAGGCCCCGCTGTCCGGCAGATGGAGCGGGGAGGGGCATTTGCTCTGCCGCAGCTTGGCCAGACGCTGGCCCAGCCGGTTCGCCAGATCGCGGGACGCGGCAGCGTCGAGGGTCCGGATCGCGGTCCCGTTCAGCCGTTCCCGTTCGAGGCAGTTCCGGCACCACTGCCGTTCGGCGGCCTCGGCGTGGAAGCGCTCCCATCCCTGGCGGCTGAGCCAGCGCTCCTCCGGCCGCGACCGGCAATCCTTGTTCGCGCAGGCCAGATACTGGTTGCCAAGCGTCCAGGACGGGTCCAGCGGAATGCCCAGCCATGAGCATCGGGCCGGGGGTGCGGGGATCTCTGCCGGAGCGGTTGCTGCCACCTGCCCTCCGGGCGTCCAGCCGAGTAGAGCCAGTGCCTTTGGTGCGTCCGGGATGCCATGGCCCACTTCGCAATCCGACCGGTAGGGTCTGCCAGTCCGGCTCAAGGGGATCTCGCAGGAACCGTACAGGGCTGCCAGCGTCCGCTCCCGGCGTTCCCGTTCCGTTCCCTGCCCGCAGGCGGACCACAGGAGCGCGCACAGGCCAGCGATGGCAGGGCAGGCCATGCTCGTGCCCGAGAGGACGGCATAGCGGCTATCCCCCCGCCACGGAGGGAAGAGGCAGCGGCTTGCCCGGGGGGCGACGACGTTCACGCCGGGACCGCCCACGTCGGGCATCCCGTAGGTCCGGTCGTCCTTCCGGTCCGAGCCACGACTGGAGAAGTCGGCCAGTTGCCGGTCGGCGTCGAGCGCTGCCACCGTGACCACGCCCCGCGCATCGCCCGGCGAGGTGATGGTGCGCAAGCCCGGTCCTACGTTGCCAGCGGCGACACAGACCAGCCGGTGGTACTCGGCGACCAGGAACTCGCAAGCCTTGGTCAGCATCCCTTCCCCGTTGGGAGAGTCGGAACTGCCGAGGGAGAGACTTAGCACCTGTACCCCACTCTCCACCAGCCAGTCGAGCCCTCCCAGGATTGCGGCCAGGGAGGCATTTCCGGAGGAGTCGAACACCTTGCCCATGAACAGTTCGGCGCGGGGGGCCACGCCGCCGCCCTCGGTGCTGCCCCGGCCGGCCAGGATTCCCGCACAGTGCGAACCATGGCCCTGCCAGTCTTCGGGGCCGTCGCCGGTGAAGTCACGGCAGTGGTCGGAAGCCACGCGGGCCAGATCCGGATGGCTCCGGTCCAGGCCTGTGTCGAGAAGCCCGACCCTCACGTCGCTGCCCAGTGCGGCTCGTGCTTCCTTCGGTACCTGCAGCCAGTCGGGAGCATGGATCTCTCGCCCTGCCGCCATCGTCGGGACGATGGCCCGGAACGGTGTTTCCGGGAGGACACAAGACAAGCCAAACCGCTCCTCGAACACGGCGGCCAGCCCCTCGACAGGAGGCAGAGTCATTTCCAGCACCGGCAGGTGGGCAAAGGGACGGGAGAAAGCGATTGCTCCCTGGTGGCACAGTTCCACCACCGCCGGTTCGTCGGGGAGGTAGCAATGCGGCCACTGTTCCGGCGGCACCAGGGCTTCTGCGATCCGGCTCAGTTCTCCGATGCTGTTGTGTCCCGAGGCAAATGCCAGCAGACTGCCACGTAGTTGGCGATGGGCCCATGCCGCAGCCGCCTGTCCGGCCACGAAGCGATTGTCGTCCGGGGCGAGGGAGAGCGATGTGTGCCGAAGAGTGCGGCGCCACACCCGCCGATCGGTGAACCGTTCGCGCCGCAGAGTCTGCCGCTCGTCGTATTCCCGTTCGCAGATCGTCTCCCGCACGTTCTCGGCCTGTCCCTCCTCTTCGCCGAGCTGAGCCAGCACCATCCTCTGGGCGGCGGCGAAAGCATGCTCGACATAGCGGTCCGCCATCATGGGGAGCCCGCCCCGGCCGACAGTCTCCGCCACGGTGAAAAGCGCGGTTGCGGCGAACCCTTTGCCCAGGGCCTCCTCCACATAGCGGAACGGGACCAGGGCATGGCCGGGAGCCACGGGGCTCTCTGCCGCCCAGTCCGTCCCCCACGAGTTCCGGGCGATGAAGAGGCCGCCGCCAGGAACGCTGGCGTCCAACCGGTAGCCGACCACGCAGAGGGCATGGATGCCAAGAGGCGGTTCCCCCCCCAGACGGCGGTAGATGCGGCCCGTGGATTCGGTCTCCGCCGACCACCAACTGCCATAGACCGGCACCTGGATCGGCACGGGCCGACCGACATGCGTCCGGGCGGCCGAGGCGAACCCGAGCAGGAGCCCTACAATCGTCAGGCAGGTCTCCGGTACTCCGTCCGGGATGGGGACGATGCCGCCCGTGGCATAGTGCCGGGCCGCTTCCCAGGCTGCGGCTGCCGGTATCCCCTTCGAACCGTAGGGCCACCGTGTTTCCGGGCAGATCCCGAACTGGTTCAGGTCGGCGGCAGCCTGCGCGAGGTCGGCGACATTTCTGTCGTCGCCCCCTTGCAGGAAGTGGAGGAACTCGGCTGCCAGTTCGGTGCCGTCGCCTGCCAGATACTGGGCGGCAGCCGCCAGCGCGAAAGCGGTTCCGGTAGCCCGTTCCCCGCCGTCGCGGACGGGAGGCATTTCCGCCAACAGAGTATGCTGCGTGGGAATGCCGTCCCCGGTGGCCACCGGCAGGATCGGGGGCGCGGGGAAACCGTCGGTGTCAGCCGGAACCGATTCGCGTTCCGGTATGCTGTCGGGAGTTCCGCCGAGTCGCCGCCGGCGGGACGGGGCGGCCACAGCCGGGCTGGTCTGCGGTCCCGCGACGTCACGGCAGGTTGCCAGAAGACGGAGGAAGCCGGTTTCGTCGGTGCCGGACACGTCCAGCAGAGCCGTCCGGGTGGCAGGCATGGCCGCCAGCGCCAGCACATCCTCGGCCGCCTCCACCCAGTATTCGGCAAGGCGACGCACCAAGTCCTCCGGCAGTTCCGCCAGCTCGCGCAATGGGGTTCGCTCGTGCATCGCCCTATTCCTCCCCGTTGTCCATCGGTTCCGCCAGCCGGGTCGGAGTCGCCACCGAGAAACTCTCGATGGCGTCCGAAGCCAGCAGCGAGTCCCACTCGTCGATGGATAGGCGCGCGACCCCGACTGGCAACAGGCGGCTCTGGAACACCACGCTCCCTGCCGTTTGCGCGTATGCCGCAGGCGTATCCACCAGGGGGGGACTCGCGTCGCCGCCGCCGGACGCCGCAACCAGCCACGCCTCGAGTTCCGGTCGGTCACGGATCACGAAAGCCAGTTCCACCGCTGCCCCTCCCGCCGGGGCCTGGGCGATGAGGTGTTCCACTGCCGCAGGGTCCCCGTCGCAGCGGGCGTGGCAGAGCCAACGGGCAAGGCGATCTGAAAAGGGGGGAGCCATGATCGTATCCTTGTATCACGGAACTCGGGGGATGAGCCCGACTCCATTCCGGGGGTGATGGCTCCCGATTGATAACAGTCCACCGGGGAACACGGGAGGCCAGGGTTACAGACGTGCTACCCGTTCCCAGGATTTCATTCCCCGATCATCATGGCGGCAAGTTCCTCTTCTCTGCCCCTACCCGGGACATGGGAAAGGGGGAGGCGATGGATGGTCCCGGCTCGTTTCCAGTCGGCGGAGCCATCTCCGGGATCGGAGTGGCAGACGTGGCCCGGAACGCCCCGGGCCAGCGTGGAGACCAACCAACCACTAGGCATGGAGCGGCCTGCGGGCCTCGCGGACTGGCGCGGCTGGCGGCCGGTGGCGGCGGACGTGCCACGCACGGGCGGCCAGCGCAGTGCGTATCGGGCGGCCCCGCAACCATCACGGCCCGTCGGCGCGGGGGAGTTGGTCGAGCTCTATCCGGCACGCAGGGCCGTCGAGGTCAGCTTCGTCGAGACCATACCAATCACGGGTCCTGTGCAGAGGATTGGGGACCGTTCTCCCCCGCATCCGCGTTCACTGTGCCCCTGGCCGCGAACCCCGGCTGGAACCCGGAATTGTCCCAGGCGCGGAGCGGTCCCGCTGGCGGGACCGCCTCTCCCCGATCCTGCCTGTCAGAGACCGGAGAACGGGCTGGTTCGCGTACGGCAGGCGTTCCGGCACAGGCGGCACGGTCGTCCTTGCGCGACCCCGGTCAACACCAGCCCCAACACGAGAGGGGACAGCGGCCAAGATCCCAGGAAAGCCCAACCATTACTCTATGGATGACGCCCAATTGGCATAACTGACAGGGGGCTGGGGCCTGGACTGTGAGCGGGGACGTTCTCGTTGATGGGCAACTGTTCCACTGAGTGACGGCATGGTTCCGGAGTCGGCCAACGAGGGGCTCCCGCGATGCAGCAGGAGTTCCGAAAAGCTCCGTGGGACTAGGTGTTGTCGGAGGTCGATTCGTAGTGCCGAAACAACGCCGGGCATTGATGGTCGGGATGCCACTGGACACGCACCACAGTCAGGCAGGTGTCCGATTCGTCGACGTAGGTTCGCACCCAGGGCTGTTCGTTGGCGAGCTGTTTGGTGGACGGGAGGCCATCCCGGAAACTCCAGACGAATGCGCATTCCTTCATCTCGACCAGAACCAGTATGTCTCCTGGATTCCACGTCGGGTTGGCCTCTTCGAACGTGCTGGAAAGCAGATGGGCGGAGCTGGACTCGCCGTCCGCGTGGTTCCCTGCCAACAACGTCCCTCCTTGCGGGGAGTCAACGTGTTTGCAGGCGAAACCGATGGATATCCCCGGCAGCACATCCCCCGATGCCGACTGGGCGAGTTCGAGAAGCGGACCGGCATGACCGGAAAGAAGTTCGGGCATGACGTGGCGGCGGTAGAATGGCAGGCGCAACAAAGCGCCGAGGAATGCCGCTCCCCAGTCCCGAGCCTGCTGGAGAGGAATGTGCGGGGGGGGCATGATCCAGTTCAGCAGATGCGGCCGTTGTTCCGGAGGGAGTTCCCCGAGCGATTCCAGGAACCGCCTGGCACCGCGGACCATGAGGGCGTCAAAGCTGCTGTATGGGTTGCATCCCTGGGGGACAACCAGATGCCACAGAATCCAGGGAGTCCAGCCGATGTCGGTCACCAGCTGGCGGAGAAGAGCGGATAGCGGGGCGGCCAGGGCGGTGCCTTCCGGATCGGTCACATCCAATGCCAGTTCCAGCACGAGAACATCCCTGCCCGCGAACGATAGCTGGTCGTGACCGTTTTGGGAGCCCGGCAGCGTCAGATGGCCAATTCTGGGCCCCAGCCAGGCGGCCAGGCGGTTGCGGCAGAAATCGACGAGGTCCGAGACTTTGTCGGCTTCGAAAAGGCATGGGCGCATGCCCGGCGGATCGAGGAAGCTGGCAAGTCTGCCGGGGATGTCGCGCGAGGCGCGCAGCAATCCGGCCAGATTCAGCAGGCACTCCGACTCGATGCCGCCCGGGGGAGTCGCCGGGTAGTCAAGAAGGAGAGCGGCCCATTGCGTGGCCTGGTCCACACTGTTGGAAAGTGCGGTCTGCTCTCTCTTGCTCTCCAGCAAACTATGGGCAAGCTGCCCGAGGGGCATGACCAGGGCGGGGGAGGTGTACTGCCGGGCCAGACGCAACATGGTGGCGGGCAGATCCATCTCGGGGACTTCGGCGGATGGCTCGAGCAACGCCCGTCCGAGCGCCAGTGCCGCGTTCCGCAAAGCGGCCCGGTACTGCAGGGGAGAACAGGTGGACTGGCATATCTGGCGTGCCGTGTCCAGGCGATCCGCGATCGACGCGCCGACGAATAGCGAGGGGGATTGGTTTGCCATCGACTGCCTCACGCGCTGGCTTTCGAAAGCTCTTCGGCCAGGCTATGCATCGTCCTGTGGGAAAGCAGGGCCGTCCGGTCCGTGCAAAACTCCACGAAAGCAGTCCGACTCCCGATGTCCCCGGCTCTGCTGGCCGCGGCCGTGGAATGGGCATCGCTGTTGGCGTGCATCTCCCGTTCCAGCGCTTCCAGTGCCGCGACGAGCTGGTTTCCTGCCAGGATCGCGAATCCGGCGGGGCTCGCCCCCGGGCTGTTCGGAGCTGCGGCTGCGGCGGCTTCGGCTATCAGGTTGCGCACGTTCGCGAGGGTCAGTTGCAGCAGAGGGTCGGACCAGATCATGGTTAGCCGCGCCACGTCTCCCTCGTCGTCGGCAGCGGCGCGGATGAACTCGCGAAGACCAATGGACAGGCTGAAGCATTCACCGTGGTAGCGGCTCCAGAAAAGCAGTTGGCGAAGCTGTTCGTTCATATGTCTACTTCCCGTTGGCGGCAAACTGGGGGCTGTCGTCCATCTCGGATTCCTGTCGCCCAAGGTCGGTCAGGATGAAGTCGGCATTGTCGCTCCAATCCGGAGCCCTGCTGAGTCGTACGATGAACGCACTGGCCGGGCCGTCGGGCACCAGAGCCACTCGCGCGGCAGCGGCGTCTTCGGGCAGCCATAGTGCCTGCTGGTCCCACAGGCGGTCGTCCGGCAGACCGAGGACGCAACTGGGCTCGGTGACCAGCGCGGGTGAAGTGCTCCAGAATGGAGTGGCCGTACGCCACATCTCCCGCAGGAGCCCCTCGATGTCCCTCCCCAGATAGTCAGTCCAGAGCCCGTGGATTCCTGCCGGCACGAAATCCCTGAACTGGGCCATGCACCACTCCTGCAGCAGTCCGCTCAGATCGGTGCCATTGAGCCAATCCGTGGTTTCGGTCAGTCGCCGTAGCACTGCGGCAAGGGCCTGGGAACTGTCCTGGACGAGATCGCGGCCCGACCGCAGACGCTCATACAACTGCTCGCTGGTGCCTTCGTCGAGGTCGAGCGGGCAGAACCACGAGTGTTGGGGGCCGGGCGGTGGAGCGGTGCCGGGGACCAGTGCGGGGGCGGCAAGCTGGCGTAGCTGCTGAGCCAGTTCCGCCAGGGCCCAGACTGCCTCGCCGGCGGCGCGCACCTGTTCCCCCAACCGCGTCATGTTCTGCTGATACATGCCGATACTGTCTTCCAGATTGCGTTTTTCCTTTTCGAAGGCGGAACGCTGCCCTTCTGCCTGCGCCCATTCGCTCCGCCGTTTGTCATAGAGTTCCTGTTCCCGTTTCCGTTCCCGTTCCCAGCGTCCGTTCAGGATTCTCCCCGCGACAAGGAGAAGCAGGCCGCCCAGCAAGGCCCCGCCCATCCCGTAGACACCGGCGGCCAAGGGATCGTACCCAGTCTTGACCACTGTCCAGCCCGCCCCCCCGGCCGCTCCGAAGCAGAGTCCCGCCCCAACCAGCAGAGCGCCCCATTCCTCCCGCTCGCGCTCCCCGTTCCATTTGCGGAACCTGACGCGGAACGCGCAGTCGATCCCCCCGGCCAGCAGCGCGCCGATCGCGCCGCCGATCACCATGGGAATTGCCTGCGCCCCTGCCTGTCGCATGGCCAACCACGCTCCGCCTGCGGCGCCCAGGCAAAGCCATGCGAGCGAGAGCAGCATGCGCAGGAATAGCGCCCCTGGCCTCTTGCTCCTCGGCTGGTCGTCGGGCGGGTCGGGCTGGAAGATGCCTCGCCAGACCACTTCCATCTTCCTCCCGTCTTCCACGAGACGCGCCAGTTTCACTTGGTCGAAAAGCTGCTTCCTCAGATCCTCCTGCTGCTTCTGGTAGAGAGTGTCGCGGCGGCTGGTCAGGGCGCGCTGGAACTGACGTACAGCAGCGATGGCAATCTGGGGCGATGTACGATCGGAAGCTTCATCTCCGTGGGCCAGAAAGATATCGCAGTGCTTTCGGAAGGCGGCGGCGATTTCCTCCCGCCCGAGGGGGTCGGGCACACTGGGTGCCGCCGGCCTGTCCGCAGCCGAAGCCCCTGCGTCTTCCTCCTGCGCCTTGCGGGTCAAGGTGGAATCCTTCGGCAGGGACTGGGCAAGACAGCCGGTGACCTCCGTGAGCAGCCGCTTTGCCAGCCATTCCACCATCTGTTCACGGCGGAATCTGCGCCGGGCCATGCCGATGGAGCCCAAGGCCGTGGGGCCGCCATGGGAAGGGGGATACAGGAATGGCGCAAGGGCCGCTGTCGCCGTCGAAGCGACGGCGCAGGCGAGGAACTGGCCGGCCAACGGGACCGCTTCGTCGATGTGGCGCAGCGTGGCCCCGGTCTCGTTGGTCCGGTCCAGTACGGTCACGGCATCGTAGACGCCGCCCGGGAGGACCTCGTCCAGCAGCTCGCGCAACTGGGTGTCGATGCTCGGCGAATGCCGGTCCAATCTCTCGTCGAAGGTCATCAGGAATCCGTGGATCAGCAGGGAGCCGCTCGGTTTGCGCAGGAAGCGCCTCCGCATCCCGGCAGCCAGAGCATGGGCCGTCTCGGCCATTCGCGGTGTTCTCTCCCCCATGCTGGCGACGATCACGACCCGCAGTTCCCGCTCGTTCAGTGAGAGATTCCCATCATTGCGGCACATCTCGATGTTGCCGATCGCCAGGCAGGAACGGTCGACCAAAGCCATGGCTGCGTCGATGATCTCGGCATCGCGCAGCCGCGGCAAGGCAGTCGCCTCGCAGCGACCGTCCCGTCGTTCCCATGCATCCATGGACTCGGCGTCCGCCGGCGAGAGCGTGAGCGTGGCCAAGACGGCGGGCAAGCGGCCGAGATCGTCGCGGATGCGTTCAGTGGCGCAGTCCACGATTCGTCGGCCAAGCTCGCCGGCTCCGACCAGTAGCGTGGGGGTTGTGGCGCACGTGGGCATGGAGCTTCCTGCTGGCCTTTACTTGGGGGTCGCCTTGGGAGGCACGGGTTCCGCGCGCCGGCTGAGGACCTCCAGCCTGCCCCTGTCCTCAAGGAGCCGCCGAAGGGCCGCGCCGGCACTCGCGAACAGCTCTTCGGTCTGCGGCTTGCCATGCAGCGACTGCTGGTCCTGTTCCTCCTCGATCCACTTGTCGAGGTCTTGGACGAACTGGACAAATACGCTCTCGCCCATGGCGTTCAGCGCCTGGGCCAGCCGCTCTTTCATCGCCTGCCCATCCTCGTCGTCTGACTTTTCCAGACGGCCAAGGAACGTCCGGTATGCTTCGTCCAGCGTAGGATGCGTGGTCGCACCTTCCGCCCCCCACTTGAGCTCGGTTGCCATGGGGCCACGAACGATGGACACATCCAGGATCGCGCCGCGGAACATTGCGGCGGCAAAGCAGAGGGCGGTATCGCTGCCCATGGTCGGGGTGCCGATGCTTGGGATATCCAGATCTGGGAACAGCGAGCGGCTGTTGCGCAACTCCTCGTCGCTGACCCTCATCTTCTTGCGCCGCGCGATCTTCTTGTGCGTCTCGATGTCGTCCCGGTAGGCATTCTCATACTCTTCCGTCACCCCCAAGGCAGGCAGCGAGACCGCGTGTTCGGTTCGCATCAGCCGGTGGAGCGTGGACTTCGCATGGGGCACGGTGTTGAGTGTCGGGTACTTGTCTTTCATCTCAGGGGCAATCTGCGAGTTCTCCGGGTAGGACAGGTAGTGGAGTTCCTCGATGTTCCCCTCGTGGTACGCATCGCTGTACCGCCATGCCGGAGCGGCCCGGCTCCAGAGCTCCCTCGAGATCGCCTTCACTTCGTCCGGAGCAACGGCAGGCAGGGCTTTGGCGAGAGCGACCTCGTCGGACATGGCCGATTCGATGCTTGCCTCCGCAATCTCCGCCACCCAATCGTAGAGGCCGTCGGGCTTCAGCCCTTTTCCTTCCAGCAGGAGCCTGCCGACCAGTTCCAGGCTGGCACGGGCACCGATGACTTTGCTGAAGTGCTCGTTGGCACCATCTCTCAGCAGGGCGGCTTCCGTATGCCGCTGCCGGACGGGTGCTTTGCCGGATTCGCGGCGGGAATCCACGAGATAGTGCTGGACCGCCCGGTCCACGCTATCCTTGGTGTCCGCCAACACCCTCTCCAGATCCCTGGCCTTCTCGACCAACCAGGTGGCGATCCTTTCCTCAGCATACGCCTTGGAATAGCCCTGCAGGATGTCGGCGGCCTCTCCGATCTCAGCGTTGTAGTTCCTCTCACCTGCCGATGCTGTGTCCCGCGGCTCGTATGCATCCGCGCGGGCAACTGCCTCTCTGGCATCCTCCTTCTGGGTCTCGGCGTATTTCCTGACATCCGCGACCGACAGCAGGAAATGATGCCAGCAACCAACGAGATCCGTTACCGGCTTCCCCTGGGAACGAACAATCGCTGCAACACACTCACCTAGCGAGTGTTGGATGGATTTGTCGAAGGGCTTCCACAGTGCCGTGAGGCTGATGGGTGGCGTGCCTTTCCATCTCTCGATATCCAGGTCGATACCATCCCTGATTCCCTCCTTTTCCTCCTTGTAGTGGTGGGAGAGACTCCTATCCTCCAGCACAGCCTCCCTGAACCCGCTCCGGCCCCTCCATTCCCAATTGCTCACATGTTGCTCGAACTGCTCGCGGACCGCCGTCCGAAGCCGTGTCTCACCGGTTCTCCCCTCGGCTTCCTCCGGGAGACCGAGTCCTCCCTGGACTCCCTCCACGGCTTCAGCGAGGTGCCGGTGAAGCCAGTTGGCCAATTTCTGGCGGGAGAGGGGGGTCGCCACCACCAGTCCATACGATGAATACGACCGCAGCCTGCCATCGTCGTCGTCCATGTGTCCCAGAGCGATTTCGGGCAGATTCACCATGCGGTCCCGCAACTGTTTCCCCAAGGGATCGACGATGATCGTACTGATGGCCCGGCCCGCCATCTCCGCCAGTTCGTCGCGCCCTGCCACCCCTTCGGATTTCTTCTCCCCGTTCAGCAGGAAGCAGAGGTTGAAAGGGGCATCCTCAGCCTTCCAATCAACCCTCTCCTTGCGGTACTGTACGCTTGTCTCTCCCGCCCCCATGAAGTAGTCGATCTCCCGCAGGGCGCTACAGCAGTTCCGGCGCAGGATCAGCTTCGCCGCGGCACTAGCCTCGCCGAATGCCTCGGCCAACACAAGGTGGGCATAGATCGTGGGACGTTTCCCCGTGATCTGTTGGGCCCAACGGCGCAGATCGTAGGCGAGATCCAGGAGACAGCCCGCTCCCGTTCCTCCGCACAGGGAACAGACGATGTGGATATCCACTCCACTGCCGTGCGCAATGTCGTAGACCACTCCTTTCCTGGACCGGTACTGCCGCTGTTGTTCGCCCATCAGTTGGCGCAGCTTGGCCTGGACAACGCCATGCACCCGGGATGTCTCCCGGGTGACGAAGTAGCAGAGGCGTCCAACATGGCGGATGCCCATTGCCCCCTGATGGATGTTCTGGGGACGGTAGCGCTTGCTCGGAAACCAGCTCCTGAGCCACTCGAACTTGTCGACCTGCTCCAGAATGCTGTTGGCATTGAAGCCGGCAATGGAGGAGAATTCGGACGCCTCCAAGGCGGTTGCCTCCTCGCCGCAGCGTTCCTGCCCGTACGTGGTGTCAAGCGCCAGGAACTGCACGAAGGGAAGGCGGGAATGCCCGGAACCCTCGTCCGCTTGGAAGAGCGTAAGCATATCCGTCTTGGCATGCATGACCCCAAGCGTGCCGGTGCCCCCAATCCCGACGACGAGGGTGGGACGCAGTTCGAGATCTCTCGTTCCATTGTGTTCGGTAGGCATGTCGTTTCGCTCCGTTCTCTGTATTTGCTCCGCCAAGCCCTATCGGTCGGCACGGCGGCGGCATATCCTGTCGGCAAGACGGGTTCTGCTGGTCTATTCGAATTCCCGTGTTGTTGGTCTTGTCCTTCTTCGTGCCCTTCCCGGTGCAGGCCTCTTCGTTCTTCTTCCCACTCTTGTCTCTTCCCGCTGGGAAACGGCCTCTTCGCCGCCTTCCTTTCGCCTTCTCAGCAGTGTCGTCCTGATATGGGCCCAAATTCCGCGGCCCCATGCGCGGCCTGCTGTTCTCCCCGACAAGCTCACAGGATACTTCTTCTCTTCCGCGCCCTGTCGCCAGGAGAGAACGAGATCTACGTCGCGTTCGGGTTCGGGAGAGGCTATCTCGAGCCACTCTCCGCCCACTGCCGTGGCTTCCTTCTTGAGGCTGCCGGGCACCGGTTGCTTCACCGCAACCGTGACGTCGCCGATTCCGCCGTGGCGGCGAACGCGGTGGACGCGGATCGGCCTCCACGCCCGAAGCCGGATGGTGCCGGACACCTCCAGGACCGGCGACGTAAGCAGGCGCATGGCCTCGTCGCTCCATTCCTTGTCCGATTTCCTCGCATCGGAGGGTGCAGCCGGGCCTCTTTGCTCGGTTGCCCCCCCTGTCTCGCCTTCGGTGGGATCAGGCGTCGCCGAAGGCGGTTTCCCGTGCCCGCCCCCAAGTTTCCCCGCAAGCTCCCTCAACCCCAATTCGACGTCTGGAAGAAGGGTCTTGCAGCGACCGCCAAGCAGCCTGAGCGCGTTGTCGATATCCTCGGGTTTCCCTTCCATGGCACCGAGGACTTCCCTGATCAGGTCTCTTGCCTTGGTCAGTTGGTCTTCGCTGACCAAGTCCAGTACCGATATCCCCCGGATGAAGCCGTCGCACACCAACCTGATGAAGCGCTGCGGAACTACCCGCCGGATCACCGAACTCCAGCCGTCCAGGCACAGCAGGTTCGCCAACCAGCGCCGGTCCGCGATGGATTGCCCGGCGAGGGTCTTGTTGCCTTTGTCGCCGAATTGGTTTCCCTCCCCCCCCAACTCGATTCCCCGGAAAAGGAACAGGGACCACAGCAAACGCCATGCGGAGAATATGGCGAGCAGCGCCAGGAGCCGGATCAGCCATACCCACCAGGGGAAGGTTGTCTCCATGATCAGCAGCAATTCCAGTTCCGGCGACCCATGCATGACTTTCCGTGCCCCGGCCTGGGCTCCGCTTTGGCCCTGGCTGGCGTCGTCTGGCGAGGCCGCCGGGTCGATCTGGACGCGTAGACGCAGCAGTCTGCGCTCCTTGGTCGAGAGCGGCCAGAATGCCGAGCCGCCAAAGCGGAACTCGTCATCGCCTTCCCAGCGGTCGGGGGCGCGTTGGTTGATCTCGACGGATCGGCCGCCGTCGGCAAACGGCAGGGAACAGACGGCAGTTCCGCCTGCAGGCCCCAGCGAGAAGCTGTCCAACCTCATGTTCGACAGGCTACGCTTGCCATTCTCCGTGGACAGGGCCTCGACGCCAATGCGCAGCGTCTTCATGTACGGAACCTGCCATCGGGGGATGGAGTATGGCGGCTCGCAGGTCTCCTCTGGCGCAAGGGTCTTTCCATCCACGCGGATTTCGTAGCGGACGGCCTCCCAAGTGCGTACGGAGACGCCGTAGCCCTCGAGATGTACCGGGCATTCCTTGCTCTGCGCGTCTTTCCGTCGCCGGGCTAGCTGGACCTCCTGGCCCCCCGTGGAAGTCGCCGATGCTGGGTTCCCGTCCGACTCCCACCAAGCCCAGACGCTGGCTTCCACGTCGAGTCTGTTGCCGACAACGCTGGTTTTGGCAGGGCGACTCCCATCGGGACCAGCGGGTTCGCTGGCAGAGAAGGAATAGGTCTTTGCGTAATCGGGCGCGCCCTGGCCGAGGGGACAGGGCCATAGGATGCTGAACTTCATTCCCCGGGGAACGAGCAGTGGTTTGGGAAGAGGCGGAGGGGGAGGCGGAGGATCGATCCGCAGGCGGTGCCCGAAGGTCAAGCGCTGCCCTGCGGAATCAATGGTCTCGTAGCATGCGAGATAGTCGCCCGAGAAGTGTTCCAGGCGCACAAGACCGTCCTTGTCCGGCTTTCTCTCCACCACGGCTCCCGACTCCGGGCCTGAGGGGAGCAAAGGGCGGAAGGAGATGGTCGTGGGTTCCCTGATCGCGCTACCTCTGGCCTGGAGAAAATAGCAGTCCCAGGCCGTGAGAGGAGCGATGGCGGGTAGCTTGAGATGGGCGATCTCCCTTGGCTCCGGATCTTCGAGCGAGCAGAGGAGCTGGATTTCCAATGGAGCTGGGGCAGGGAGTACGGTCTTCTCGGAAGTCCACGACTCTGTGATGGCCCGCAGCGCCTCCGTGGTCCCCAGGGCTCCGCTTCCGACGGATAGGTTGGCCTGGCAGCGGTACGTCCCCGCCAGCCAGGCTGGGAATTCGGCCCCGAACTCAAGCGTTTCCTGTGTCTCTGCGCTGGACTGACTGACCAAAGCCAGGCGAGTGGGCATGAGGCCGTTTCTCGCCATCAGCCCAACCAGTTCCGCCTGGCCGCTCGGGCCCAGATAGGTCACTTCCAGAGCCGGTCCAGCGCCCCTTGCCAGCGCCTCGGCAATGTCCTTGCGTCGCTTGGGCAAAGCCCCGACTATGGTTGCGGTGGCACGGACGGGGATGTAATGGAACTGCTGAAGCTCCGGTCCCAGTGTTCCCGTATGCGGAGTGAAATGGATGACCAGGGGATCAGCGGTGGTTTTGATGCGCACCACGAGCACGTAGTTTCCCTCCAGCCTGCAATCGACTGGCGTTCGCGAAAACCAGGACACGCGCAAGTGGAGATGGCACCGGTAGGTCTGCTCCTCGGGGAACTGCAGAAGGCCTGTTCGCCACCCAATGTCGGAGACGCGTTCCATGTCCCGGTGGTCCTGCAGGTTGCCGTCCTCGGCGCCGAAGCTGTATTTCTCGAGAGTGGCGGCGAGGGTTCCGTCCGCCGGTCCGGTTCCTTCCGGCATGGTGCATTGTACGTGCAGGGCTCCGGCATGGGGAGCGCTGCTGTGCAGCACGAGGGAGGCCGTTGCCCGTCCCTGGTCGGTCCCGTCGAGCCCGGCGTGGAATTCCGGCCGGATGACGAGGAGGCAGCCGCGAGCCAGGAGGGCAGTGCCGGTCCCGAGGAGATTGCAGGGGTACCGGCCAGCGGGGGCCGAGCCGGTTGCGGGGGGGGGCGGGAAGGTCACGCGCCACCCACCATCCGCCAAGGTCGTGACCTTCGCGCCGCCAGCATCCCCAAGTGTCGGACCGGCAAGCGAGAGCTCCTCCTCCCGTCTCCACGGCGGCGGCGCGGATTGGCGCTGCCCAAGCGTCCCGCCGGCCGGGCGCACATCCAGCACCACCGGGGCGAGCCCCCCGTCCGGCAGCGCCAGAAGCGGAACCACCCAGCCGTCAGCTTCCGTCCAGCCTTGCGCGGGCGTCACCTCGTAGCGCAGGCCTTCCGCGACCCGGAACCAACCGCTTTGTACAGCCTGTCCCGCCGAATCCTGGACAACAACCTGGTAGTTCCCTGGCCGAGCCAGAGCGATCCCCGTCAGGCTGGCCGTTCCGTCCTCGGCGATGACCGCGCTGGCCGCCGCCGAGCCGTCGGGAGCAACTACTCTCAGGTAGCCGTACCGGCCAGCGGCGTCAGGGAGCTGCCCACTGCGGCCAATCACGTCGATTGCGGTGCCGGCCGGTAGAAGGGACAAGTCCTTCTCCGTCGGCGACAAGGGCACGGTATCATCGGTCCAGGCTACGGCGACCGCTAGTCCCGGAGGGGGCAGGATGTACGCCTTGAGTTCGAGGACGGAGGGCGGCACCGCCGCGATATGGGTCCCGAGCGACGCATCATACCGCGCCCTGCAGGTGACAATGCCGGGCGGCAGGTTCCCGGGCAGAACGAACTCGTACGCCACTCCGTTCGCCATGGGTCTGGGCTGCGACTCGATTTCCAGTATGTTTGCCGGGTTCGGCGGGCCGACTTCCAGGGCGGCCGGCGGCGGCTTCGTCTTGTCGAACGTCCAGAACGGCGGCCGCGAACCCTCGTAGGTCAGTTCCCCCCGGATGGTGAACGGCCTGCCGGAAGGCAGAATCGGCATTCCCGCCTGGTTCCTGGGGAACTCGTCGTCAGCCAGGTACAGGTTGCTTCTGAGCCATTGCGGCGGCGGGGCGCTGGTTACTGTCACCGGCACGAGCAGCCAGTTGTCTCCCAGGCCAGACGGGGCCGCGGGGGCGAAATGGAAGCGGATTTCATGCACGGTGTCGCCAATCTGCTTCCTGCCGAGTTCCAGCATTCCGGTCCACAGGAGACCGACGGCGTTCCTCGAGTGCGTGAAGACCACGTCCTCTGGTCTCGAATCCGACACAATCCCGCTTGTCTCGGGATCGTCCGTCTTCACGCGAATCTGTAGGGTGACGTTCACCTGGGTTCCCGTGGGGAGTTCAGGCAGGGGTCTGCCGGCAAGGGCACGGAGCATGACCTCGTACGTCAGCCTGTCGCCTGGGCTGGCGGCAACGGATGCCGTCTCGCTGCCCACCAGTTGCTCGGAGTTCCACACCACGGCAGTCCTGCCGTAGACATCCGTTCGCCTGACCACCAGTTGGATCAGGGGAGGGGTTATCTCCGTTCTTACGGAGGCTCTTTCCGACTTCAGCACCGGTGCCCCATCAGGGGACTGTAGCATGTACTCCTCGTACTCCGGCTCTGGAGGTCGTGTCTGGAACACGATGCTCAACAGCGCCAGTGTCCCCCCGCCCAGCGCTTCGGAGACCAGCGGGTCACGCCGCGTCTCCACTCCGATCAGTCTGGAGCCTTTGGGCGAGAGACACATGATCGGCAGCCGTCCGTCCCGCACCTGGTCGATGATCCCCTCGATCTGGCTATTGGTCAGGCTGGGCAAAAACTCCAGGACATATGGACGGATCATAATCTGGAACTGGGGAGCCTTCGAGATCTGTGCCAGCGGCTCCGTGCGGTCTTGGTAGTAGTCGGCGGGGACCAGGGAATGGAGCTTCTCGTACTCCTCGGTGCGCAAGGGGCGCAGGCGAACATAGCCGAAGACCGTCACCCATTTCCTCGCCAACGGCCTGCCGTCCGGGGCTCTGAGCTTGATTGCCCCCATCTGGTTGCTGTCCGGATTGGCGGTGAGGGCATCGACGTCCTGGTGGGTCACTTCGACGGTCAGCCCTTCTTGCTTGTTGGTGCCGAAGGGATAGGTGGCTGCGGAGAGGCCGTTCCCGGATTGCAGTGGGGATGCCGGGCGAACAGGGGCCACGACGAGAACGTCTTGGTTGACACGGTTGCGGATCGCGACTCCGCTCCCTTCCGGCACCGTCGCGATCACCCGGTAGGTTCCGGCTGGGAGAACGGCCTCCCCGTTCGCATCTGTCTGGATGTAGACGGATGGGCCGCCACAGCCGCTCGTTCTCGTCAGCCATTGGCCGATCATGTCGAAAGTCGGAGTGAACTGCCCTTCTTCGTAGACGGGCCACATCCAGCCGCTTGTCCCGCTGCCCAGTTCCGCCACGGACCGTTCGATGGTGGTCAGCTTTTTGCCCGTGGCGTACTCTCCAGGCACGGATAGCTCGTCACCACTGCGGCGGTCGTCCAACGCCTCCAGCGCGATCCTCTCCAGCTTCTGGCGCATGGCCTGCATTCTCGGCCGCTCGGAGTTCTGGGTGTTCAGGTAGATGACGTGGACCTGCACGTTCGCGGCCTTCGCCTGCCGGGTCCACTCGTCCGACTGCTTGAAGTCCTCGGCTTTGTCGCAATCGGTGATCAGGATGATTGCTCGCTGTCCCCGGAAACTGCCTAGTTCCCCGAGCTTGCGCAGGGCCGTATCCATGGCCCGGTCGATGCTCGTCTGGCCACTGTCCCACGTTTGGCTAAGTGTCTCGATTCTCCCGGCAATGTCTTGGCGGTTCTCTTCCGACAATCGGGTGAAATCCAGCTCGTGGCTGGCATTGTGGTTGAAGACCCCCAGAGCACAGCACCAACGCCCGCCCAACGCCACCTTGAGGAACAGGGTCCTGATCCCGCTCCAGCGCAGCTTCTCCTTGTCCGAGGCGCCGAACCCTCCCATCGACAAGGAGACATCGACCATCACATAGACGGCGAGGTCGGCGTCCGGCAGGGCCGGGAAGCGGTCTTCCGGAGCGGCCGGAGCGGCACGTGTGGTGGCCGCGAGCAGCGTGCTGGCAATGAGTGCGGCAATGGTCCTGGGGAAGAGTTGCATATTCCGTCTCAGTCTTGGTCCGCTTGGAGTATTCCTACTTCTTCTCTCTGCCTTTCCAGC
Source organism: Victivallales bacterium (assembly GCA_003245525.1). Classification (GTDB taxonomy): domain Bacteria; phylum Verrucomicrobiota; class Lentisphaeria; order Oligosphaerales; family Lenti-02; genus Lenti-02. The sequence continues at coordinate 34,928 of QKCY01000283.1, forward strand.
CCAACACGTCGAGGAGTCCTCGCCAGAACCCTCCGGGTTTCTTCTGCTCGCCCTGGTCGGCAACAGGCGGGGTCCCGGGAGATGACGATGGCTCCGGAGGCCGGTCCGGCGGCGGTATCCCAGCCGACTCGTTGCCCGCGGAGGCCGTGCCGGGGTTCCCGGCTGCCGAGCCGTTGCCCCCTCCTCCGGGCGGAGGGGCGAAGCTCTTTCCGAAGGGAGGCATTCCTCCGGTCCCCGGCGCGTGGCCGGGGTCCGCACCGCGGTCTGTCTTGAGAGCAAAAAGGGATTTCTCCGCTTGGAGGGGAACCAGCCCCATGGCTTGGTCGATGGCGTCCTGGTTGGTTCCCTTACCGATCAATTCCAGCAGCGTCCCCAACTGGCTGGTAATCCTCCGATCCGGAAAAGCGTCCTCGGCTTTGGCCACCTCCTGCCCCGCGGCGTCCAGCAAGGCTTCGCGCCCCAACCCCTTGGAGTCCGGGGAAAGGGCGGCATTGATCTTCTTGTAGGCCTCCTCGATGCAGTCGACGAAGAGAAGGGCGCGATCGGCGCGCCGCGCATGGTCGCTGGCGGGGTCCAGTTTTAGCAGTTTTGCCGCCAGTTCGCGGGCCTTGTGGCGCTGCGTCGGGATTGGCGATTCCAGGCACTTGCGCAATTCATCCTGTAGACTGCCGAGCCGCGCCTGCCGCCGCTGTTCGGCGAGAAGGCGAACACGGTCCAGGATATCCGGCACCGTCTTGGCGCCTTCGGCATCCGCGACCAGTTCCTCGATCTTGGCCATTGCCTCCTGCATTCCGGATTCGGACTCGACGTCTTTCAGTTCTTCCCTTGCCCTCAGTTCGAGAATGTGGTCGCGCAGCTCGAGGGCAATCCTCTCGTAGACTGGACCAAGAGCGGACAGACGCAGTAGACAGCCCTCGGCGGTCTCGTAGTCGCTGGTCTCGGCGGCGCACAGGGCCTGGCGGCGGCAGAAGGCGGCCACGTTTGCATCAAGCCGCCTCTTGTAGTCCGCCGCCTTCTGTTTGCGCTCTTCCACTTCGGCTTCAGGGCTGTCGTTGATGTAGCGCAACAGCCTTCGTCTGGTCGCATCGTCGTCGCCGTCCGCCTCCACCGCCTCGATCTTTGCCTCGATGTCGGTTTCCAGATCCCGGCGCTCGAATTCGGTGGCACGGCGATTCCAGGAGGCAATCTCATGGGGCGGTATGCCACCGGCTTTCCCCAGGCGGCATGCGTCGCGGTACAGGTGCGCCGCTTGGTCGAAGGCATTCTCGCCTTCCGCCTTTTGGGCCTCGGCCACCCGGACCTGCGCTTCGCTGGTATCGACGAGCGTCCGTAGCTTCGCGAGCTCTCCCTGTTCGCCTATCTGCTGGACGTCGCCGGTAACGCTGAAGGAACCATCCCCCAACACCTGGGCGCGCTCCAGCCTGCTCCGGGCTTCGCTGAACCGCCCTTCTCCGATGTCGCCAGTGATCTCGGCATGCAGCTGCCGCCACGCCGCAACCCGGCGGTCGCGCTGCGCGGACGCCTCCCGGGCGGCCACATCGCGTTGCATTGTGCAGACCCGCTGGCGCTGCTGGACGACTGCGGCCCGCCCCGTCTCTTTGTAGAGTTTTGCCGCCAATTTGTCGGCCAGGTCCAGGACGCGGGTCGCTTCCTGGAAGTGGCTTTGGACAATGCTCTCGCGGGCTTCGGTCAGCAGTGCATCCAACTGGCCGAGTTCCTTCGTCGCGGGATCGGACTGGCGGTACAGGGCGGGATTCATCTGGTCGGGCGACAGGACCCGGGCAGTGGTACGCAGAAAGCGGCGGAACAGCCAGTCCCGCTGTTCCCCAATGAGTTCGGGTTTGGTCCCGGGTGCCTGGGCCAGTACCTCGTCCCATTGGGGCTTCGCCTCGAAAGCCCACTGGCGCCACTGGGCGGGGTCCCACTCCGGCGGCAGTAGACAGGGATTGGGGACGATGCGGTGCTTGCGGAAGTAATCCAGGAGGATGGCGAAGTTCAGGCTTGCCTCCGGCATGGGCAACAGCCCTGGCCAGCCGGTGCT
>QKCY01000383.1 GCA_003245525.1 Victivallales bacterium
TGGCGGCAATGCCCAGCGCCAGGAGAGCCAGGACATTGGCCGCCACGTGGGAGAAGTCCGCGTGCAGCGTCAGGGCCGTCACGGTGCGCCACCATTCCCCCCCCATGACCCGGCTGACATCCAGCACTCCCGCCCCGAAGTAGATGCTGTCGTCGTCCACCGGTCCGGTCACCCCGTGGAAGACCAGCAGCATGGCCAGCAGGAAAACCGTCCACAGCACCGCCCCCGGCGTCTCCTCGTGGGTGGGTGCCGCGACCGGGGGGGGCCAGTCCGCGTTGGTCTCCTCGTAGCCCTGCAGCTCGCGCGTGGCGCGGGCCAACTGGTCGGCTGGGACCACCAGCACCGTCCCGGTCGGCGTCCGCACCGAATCGCAGGGAATGCCGGTCGCCTGCAAGGCCGCCAGCCAGGGCATGACCTTCTCCTCCGGGACCTGGAGTGGCACCCAGTCGGCCCGCAATGGTTCCTCGGATGGGGGCAGTTGGCTTTGGGACTCGTTCACGCGGAGGTCTTTCGTTGCTTCCAGAGCCACATTCTGCGGTATCCAGTCAAGGTTAGGATGGCGCGAACCGGGCCAAAAAAGCCCCGATCATTCTTGAGAACCGCAACAGTAGCTGTAAGTTACGCTTCTTTTCCCTGTTATCGTAGTTCTTTCTCTTTTTTGGTCGTTCAATTCAACTCCTACGGAGGCATATGACGATGACGAAGCGCGACCTGGTTATCAAGATCGCCAAGACTACTCGGCTCAAGCAGAGCGACGTCATGGAAGTTGTCCAGCAGACTCTGGATATCATCACCGAGGAACTGGCCCAGGGCAACGGGATCGAGTTCCGTAACTTCGGCGTCTTCGAGATCATGGTCCGCAAGCCCCGGATCGGGCGCAACCCGAACGAGCCCGAGCAGACTGTGGAGATCCCCGAGCGCGTGGTCGTCAAGTTCAAGCCCGGCAAGGTGATGCGCGAGCGTGTGCTCGAGCTGAACCCCAACGCCGTCGTCGAAGAAGAATAGACCGCGCGGTCCGGCCCGCTGAGGGGCCGGAAGCGGCACACGACACCACGGGGAAGCTGGCCGGCGAGGCCGCTTCCCCGTTTCCTTATCTGGAGGAACCCATCATGGCAAGCAGCAGCGAACCCCTTCCCGGCACGTCCGACCTGTGGGAGCCGGAGGTTGGCGACTGGGTGGCCCTCGAGGCTGCCGCCCGCCGCGTGTTCGGCGCCTATGGCTACGGCGAACTGCGCACCCCCATCTTCGAACGGACCGACGTCTTCGTGCGCAGCATCGGCGACGAGACCGAGGTGGTCCAGAAGGAGATGTACACCTTCGAGGACCGCGGTGGCCGCAGCCTCACGCTGCGGCCCGAGGGCACGGCCGGCGTCATCCGGGCGGTCGCCAACAGCGGTCTGAACCAAGGCGACGAGAAGCGCGTTTTCTACATGGGGCCCATGTTCCGGGGCGAGCGCCCGGCTGCCGGCCGCCGCCGCCAGTTCCACCAGATCGGGGTCGAGGCCGTCGGCCCCCGCGACCCGGTGATCGATGCCGAGTGCATCGCCATGTTCGTGCAGTTCCTCGACGAGATCGGGGTGACTGGCAGCCGGGTGATGCTGAACACCCGCGGCCTCGGCGAGGACCGCGCCCAGGTCAACGCCGCCCTCCGCGCCTTCTTCGCCCCCCGCGCGGCGGAGATGTGCGAGGACTGCCAGCGGCGGCTCGACACCAACGTGCTGCGCATGCTGGACTGCAAGAACGAGGCCTGCCAGGCCATCGTGGTCGACGCCCCCAAGATGATCGATCTGGTCTGTGACGAGAGCCGCGCCTTCTTCGCCAGCGTCTGTTCCAGCCTCGACCAGTTGGGTGTGGACTACGAACTGGCCCCCCGCCTGGTGCGCGGGCTGGACTACTATATCCACACTGTCTTCGAAGTGACGCACTCCGGGCTCGGCGCCCAGGATGCCCTGGCCGGTGGCGGCCGCTACCTGATCGTTCCGCCCGGTGCGAACAAGCCGGTGGACGGGGTGGGTTTCGCCACGGGCATGGAGCGCCTGCTCATGGCCCGCCAGAGCCTTGGCCTCGCCCAGACGGCCCGGCCCGAGGCCGATGTCTACGTGGTCAGCCTGGGCGAGACCTCCGTCGCTCCCGGCCTGGCCCTGGCCCAGGAGATCCGGCGTTCCGACCTCGGGCTGCGCGTGCGGGCCGAGACCAGCGGGCGCAGCATGAAGGCCCAGATGCGCACCGCCAACCGCCTCGGCGCCCGCCTCGTCCTTATCCAAGGCGAGAGCGAGCTGGCCGCCGGGGAGGTCGTCTGCAAGAACATGGCCAGTTCCGAACAGGTGTCGGTGCCCCGTGCGGGGGCTCTCGCCTGGCTGCGGACCAACGCCTAACCCTTTCCCCCCTTCCTTGAGGTCGATTGCGATGGCAACCACACCGCTGCGCTCCCATACCTGCAATGCCCTGAACCGGAGTCATGTGGGCCAGTCCGTCCGGCTGGCTGGCTGGGTCAATAGCTGCCGCGACCTTGGCGGGCTGGTCTTCATCGACCTGCGCGACCGCGAGGGCGTCACCCAGCTCTTCCTCGATCCGGCCGTCAGCGCCGACCTCATGCCCGCCGTGCGCCGCATCCGCGAGGAGTTCGTGATCTATGTCGAGGGCGTCGTGCAGGCCCGGCCCGACAACATGGTGAACCGCGACCGCGCCACCGGCGAGATCGAGGTGGAGGTGAAAAGCCTGACCATCCTGAACTCCGCCCGGCCTATGCCCTTCAACCTCGAAGACCCCGCTGTGGGCGAGGATCTGCGGCTCAAGTACCGCTATCTCGACATGCGCCGGTCCGGCCTGGTCGCCAACCTGCGTCTGCGCCACCGCATCACCAAGATCACCCGCGACGCCCTGGACGACCAGGGCTTCGTCGAGGTCGAAACCCCGATCCTCAGCAAGAGCACGCCCGAGGGCGCGCGCGACTACTTGGTGCCCAGCCGGGTCCATCCCGGCAGCTTCTACGCCCTGCCGCAGGCCCCCCAGCAGTACAAGCAGTTGCTCATGGTCGGCGGCCTGGAACGCTACTTCCAGATCGCCCGCTGCTTCCGCGACGAGGATCTGCGCGCCGACCGCCAGCCCGAGTTCACCCAGATCGACCTGGAAATGAGCTTTGTGGATGTGGACGACATCATCGCCGTGGTCGAGGACATGATCGCGCGGGTGATGAAGGGGGTCCACGGCCTGGAGGTGCCGTTGCCCTTCCTGCGCCTGCCCTACGCCGAGGCCATGGACCGCTACGGTTCCGACAAGCCCGACACCCGCTTCGCCATGGAGTTGGTCCAGCTCGGCGATTGCGTGGCCACCAGCGAGTTCCGGGTCTTCCAGGAAACCCTCGCGGGCGGTGGGGTGGTCAAGGCCATCTGCGCCAAGGGCCAGGGCGCGGCCTCCCGCAAGCAGATCGACGCCTGGACCGAGACCGCCAAGCTCTTCGGTGCCAAGGGCCTCGCCTGGATGAAGCTGGCCGACGAAGGTCTCACCGGCGGCATCAGCAAGTTCCTCTCGCCCGCCGAGCAGCAGGCCGTGATCGCCAAGCTCGGGGCCGAGTCCGGGGACCTGATCCTGATCGTGGCCGACCAGACCAAGGTGGCCAACGCCGCCCTCGGCCGTCTGCGCCTCGACATCGCCAACGCCGCCGGGATGATTCCCGAAGGCCTGTTCAACTTCCTCTGGGTCGTGGACTTCCCCCTGCTCGACTTCGACGAGGAAACCGGTCGCTATGTGGCCGTACACCATCCCTTCACCCGGCCCCACGATGCCGATCTGGGCAAGCTGGCCACCGATCCCGGCGCGGTCCGTGCCAAGGCCTACGACGTGGTCCTCAACGGCGTCGAACTGGGCGGCGGCAGCATCCGAATCCACGAGGCGGATCTCCAGCAGCAGATGTTCGCCGCCCTCGGCATCAGCGCCGAGGAGGCGCAGCTCCGCTTTGGCCACCTGCTCGAAGCCTTCTCCTTCGGTGCCCCGCCCCACGGCGGCCTGGCCATCGGTCTGGACCGTTTCGCCATGCTCCTGATCGGCGCGCCCTCCATCCGCGACGTGATCGCCTTCCCCAAGACGGCCAAGGCCTCCTGCCTCATGACCGACTCGCCCAGCACGGTGGACCAGAGCCAGCTCGACGAGCTGTGCATCGCCTCCACCGCCGACGAGGCGGACGCCGAATAGCGTTTCTTCCCCGCCGTGCCACCGTCAATCAGGCGGTGGCACGGTGCCCGATGGGGGTGCTCGGCGCGGACGGCAGACCAATGGTCGGCAACGGAAGACCGCGCGTTCATCGACCGCGCGTCTACCCGGCTGGCATGGTCGCAGACAGGTAGTCGCGGGATCGACGAGCCCGCGAGAGGGACGCCCGGCGCGGACGGCAGACCAATGGTCGGCAACGGAAGACCGCGCGTTCATCGACCGCGCGGCTACCCGGTCGGCATGGTGTCGATCCGGGATCAGGGCTTCAGATAGACATCGCCCCAGCCGGCCTCGTCCTTCCAGCAATGGGGGGTGAGGCCGAGCCAGTAGAGGGCGTGGTCGCGCGCCCCACCATCGTCGTCGTCCTGGATGCCGATGGTGAAGCCGATGCGGTCGCCGGGCCGGACCTTGCCACCCATCACGTTCCAGGTCAGGCGATACTCGTAGCGGAGCTTCCAGGACCCATCGGGCAGGCGCTCGGTGGAGGTGGCCCCCTGCCAGAAGTCCGGCTTGCCGAAGGAATCCGGCCAGCCAGTGCAGTTGCTGGTGGCGGCCCCGTTGGCGACCAGGCTGAACTCGCCGCCGAAGGGATATTCCGTGTGGTCCTTGTCGCGGGCATGGGGAGCCCGGTTGCGGTTGCCGTCGATGAAAACTTCCACCGCGTCGTCCTGCCACGCCATGGCGTGGGTCTCGCCGGTGTGGGTGTCGTCCAGACTGAGGACGTTGTCGGTGGTTTCCACCGCCACGTAGAGAGCCTCGCCGTCGTGGCAGACGGCGAACCGGTAGCTGATGTTCGCCGGATCGTCGGTCGTCCCCGACTCCAGGTCGAACACGCCGTTCTGCGGCGTGACGGTCACGAACGTGATCCCTTTCCAGTCGTCCAGATTGCCATCGAGGGTGATGGCATGGGGTTCCGCCACCAGCGTCGGCCGCGGCTGCCCGCCCGGCAGTCTCCCGGCCTCGCCGGGGCCAAACGCCGTGAGGCAACCGCAGGCAGACAGGGCAAGGGCAAGACAGGCAACAAGACGCATGGGATGACCCTCCGGAATGGGTTGATGCCACGAAGACGAGACCGTGAGTGGTAATATGCGTCCCCTTTCCCAGTCTGGCTCCCGGTTGTGGCGAATCGGGCGTCTTCAAGATCGGCTCACGCTTTCTTCGCCTCGTCTTCAACGGTGGCGGCGAGCATCATTTCGGCACCTTTTTATCGTACGTCTTCGGGTGAGCCAGGCAGCGATTCCCGAACAACCACAGCCTCGCCATAGCCTGGCGGGACGAACGGAGACGAAGCGATGACGACGACGTGTGTACGGATGCTCTGGCGTGGCCTGATGGCCTGGGGATGTCTGGTCTGGGCGGTGGGTTCGCGCGCCCAGGATGGCAAGCCGACGGGGACGGGCGACAGCGAGGTGGCTGACGCCGTGTTCGATCTGGGGACAGTGACCGTGAGCGCCCCGCTGGGTGACGGGGGATTGCAGCTCGGCAGCACGCTGAGCGAGAAGGATCTGGAGAAGACGGACTCCAAGACCGTGACCGAGGCCCTGAACTGGGTGCCCGGGGTGAACATCGGCCAGGTGGGGGCGCGCAACGAGGGCCAGGTTTTTGTCCGCGGTTTCGACCTCCGACAGGTGCCGGTGTTCGTGGACGGCGTACCGGTCTACGTGCCCTACGACGGCTCCATGGACGTATCCCGCATCACCCTCGGCGATGTCTCCCAGATCACCGTGGACAAGGGGTTCAGCTCGATCCTCTACGGGCCGAACACCATGGGCGGCGCGATCAACATCGTCACCAAGCAGCCCACCAAGCCCTTCGAGGGATCGGTGGGCTTCGGCATGGAGCTGGACCGCTACGGCGATGCCCCGCTCTTCGAGGAGCGCCTCACCCTGGGCAGTCGGCTGGAACAGGTCTACGGCATCGTCTCGTTGTCGAACCTGAAGCGCAACTTCTTCACCCTGCCCGACAGCTATGAGGAGACCGCTCTGGAGGACGGGGGACGGCGCACCAATTCCGACACCGAGGACCTGCGCCTGATGGCCCGCATCGGCATCACCCCGAACGACACGGACGACTATTCGCTCACCTACGCGATCCGGGATGCCGAGAAGTACGTGCCGCCCTACAACGGCACGGTCAGCACCCCCCGCTACTGGCGCTACACCGAGTGGCGCGAGCAGAGCCTCTACTACATCTCCACCACCCGGCTCAGCGAGCGCCTGGGCCTCAAGTTGCGCGCGTTCTACGAGCAGATGGACAACACGCTCGACAGCTACGACAACGACTCCTACACCACCCAGACCAAGGGCTACGCCTTCACCAGCATCTATGCGGACTACAGCTTCGGCGGCGGGGCCGAACTGGCCTATGACGTGACCGACACGTCCGTGCTCAAGGGCATGGCCAGCTTCAAGCGCGATGTCCACCGCGAGCACAACGACGGCGCCGAGACCTACTACTTCGAGGACCAGACGGCCTCCTTCGGCGTGGAGTACACCTGCCAGCTTGCCGAGCGCCTCGACTTCACCACCGGCGTGCGCTACGACCTTCGCCGCACCCTACAGGCCGAGGACGCCAACACCGGCACCGACTTCGCGACCGACGGCGCGAACCCCTGGAACTGGCAGGCCGGCTTCCTGTACCATCTGACGGACAGTTTCTCCGCCCACGCCACCTACTCCCACACCAGCCGTCTGCCCACCCTCAAGGACCGCTTTTCCTACAAGTTCGGCAAGGCGATCCCCAATCCCGACCTCGACGTGGAGACTGCGGACAACTTCGAGCTCGGGATCAAGGGCCAGCCGTGGGCGTGGCTCACGGTCGAAAGCGCCGTCTTCTACCACGACATCAACGACATGATCCAGTCCATCGACCTCTCCTCCACCACCTACCAGATGCAGAACATCGGCAAGGTGCGGGTGATCGGCTGGGAAGTGGGCGGCGAGGCCAGCCTCACCGACAGCCTCGCCATCGGCGGCTGCTACACCCTCCTCGACCGAGACAACCGGACCGACGACCAGAAGCTGACCCGCGTCCCGGACCAGCATCTCGGGCTCTACCTCTCCTGGTTTCCCATCTCCTCTCTCGAAGTCCGGCCCAGCCTCCAGGCCCAGACCGAGACCTACAGCTCCAGCGATGGCCTGCAGAAGACCGCTGGCTTCGCCACCGTCGATCTGGCCTTCCTCTACGACCTCAACGAGAGCCTGTCCTTCCAGTTCGGCGTCCGCAATCTCGGCGACAAGCTCTACGAGTACGACGAAGGCTATCCCGAAGCCGGTCGGACCTTCTTCCTCAATGCCAGCTACACGTTCTGAGCCGACCATGGTTGCCGTCGTCTCCTCCGACCGTTCGCTGGCCGTGCGTCACTGGGTCTTCCTGGGGACACTGGTGGCGCTCGACTTCGCCTTCGGCCTGCTGTTCAAGACGGTGACCGAGGCCACGGGCATCAGTAAGATCATCCGGATCGAGATGGTTATCCCCATCGCGCTGATGCTCCTGGCCCGGCTGACCGTGGACCGGTTCGGCGCGGTCACGGCCTACGAACTGGCCTGGGCCACACTGGCCATCTTCGCCATGCCCAAGGCCGTGCTGCCGGGGCCGCTCAAGCTGATCCCAGCCCTCTTCCAGGGGCTGGGATACGATCTGGTGCTCTCGCTCACCGCTCGCTGGCCCCGCACCCGCCTCTTGGCGGGGGCGATCTTCGGGCATTTGCTGAGTTCCTTGGTGGTGATGCTGTCCCGCGTGCTGCTCATGGGCATGCCGTGGTCGAACCTGCTCAAGTTTGTGCTCGGTTGGCAGCTCTTGACCTCGCTGATCGTCAGTGTGTTGGCCGCCATCTTGGCTCTGCTGGTCTGGCGGCGGATCGGGAATCTGCCGCTCACCCGGATGCTGAGGGTCGGCCCATGATCGCCGCCCGTCAGCTCGGATTCCGGACCCAGGACACGGGGGTGCCATTGCTGCGGGCGGTCGATCTGGAGATCGGCACCGGCGAGCGGGTTGCCTTGGTGGGTCCCTCCGGGAGTGGCAAGACGACCTTGGCCCTGCATCTGGCGGGGCTGCACAAGCTGGCCCTCCTGGGCGAGACCACCGGCGAACTGCTGCTGGCGGGACAGGACTGTACCGCCAGCGGGGCGACCGACTTCGCGGGCATTGTCCTACAGAACCCCGAGAACCAGCTCTTCGCCGACACGCCCGAGGCGGAGATCGAACTCAGCCTCGCCCATCGCCAGGTACCGTGTCCCGATCCGGCGGCGGAACGCGATCGTTTCCTTTCCCTCTTTGGCCTGGATACCGTCCGCCACCAACCGCTGACCACGCTCTCGCTCGGTTGGAAACAGCGGGTCTCCGTCGCCAGCATGCTCGCCATGAAACCCCGCCTGCTCGTTCTCGACGAGCCCACCAACTACCTCGACGCCCGCACGGCGGACGAGCTTTTCGCCGAACTGCGCCGTTTGAGCGAGGAACGGAATCTGACCGTGATCGTGATCGAGCACGATCTGGAACGGGTGTTGGGTTGGGCCACGCGAGTGGTGGCCATGGCAGCGGGAGCCGTGGTGTTCGATGGTTCGTCGGTGGACTATGCTGCCTACCTGGGGGATCGTTGGCGGGCCTGGCCACCCGCGCCACCCAGCCGCGAGCCCGGCGAGGCGCTAGTGCGCTTTGCCGGCGTCGGCCATGGCTATACCCGCGAGACGCACGTGCTGGCCGATATGAACCTGACAATCCGCGCTGGCGAAGCCGTGGCTTTGCTCGGTCCCAACGGGGCGGGCAAGAGCACCTTGCTCCACCTGCTCAAGGGGGTGCTCAAACCCCGTTCCGGCAGCATCGAGCCGAGCGCAGAGGCGGAGCGGCTCGACCGTTTGGGTTTGGTCTGTCAGAACCCCGACGACCAGATTTTCGCCCATTCGGTGACCGAGGAGTGCGCCTTTCTGCCCCGCAATCTCGGGGTTCCCGAGACCGAATCCCTGGCGCGGACGGAGACCATGCTGGCACGGGTGGCCCTGGGCGGTCGGGGCGAACGCTTCCCCTTCACCCTGAGTTACGGTGAAAAACGGCGGCTGACCCTGGCCTCGGTGCTGGTCGGCCAGCCTGCCCTGGTCTGTCTCGATGAGCCCACCGTGGGGCTCGATTTCGCCTGTCTGCGCCAACTGGCCAGCCAGATCACCGAGCTCTGTGCGGCGGGCGTGGCCGTGGTATTCGCCACCCACGACCGTTGCTTTGCCGAGCGGGTAGCGAGTCGTTTCGTCGAATTGCAGGGCGGCCGGATTGTTGCCGATCAGCCCAATCCTGCCCATGGAGGTGCGCCATGCCCCGTCGGCCGCTGAGCGTGCTCCATCCCGGCAGTCTCCTGCTGGCCTTCTTCGCGGTCAGCATCTACGCGACCCTCTGCAATAGCGTGCTGGCCTTGGCTCTGCTTGGGCTCGGGTTGTTGGCTCTGCTAGCCACCTGCTCGCCGAGCGGCAAGCTGCTGCATGTCATCTTCTGGCTGAATCTGCTGGGGATTCCCGGCAGCATGGTCTTCTTCGTGGCGGCTGGCTGGGAAGCGGCGGGCAGTCTGCCGGGGGCCCTGCGCTGGGCGATTGTGCCAGCGGCGCTCTACACGCTGCGGCTCGAATGCCTCGTCTTCGCGAATCTGGTCCTGGTGGGCACCACCACTCCTCGCGCGCTCTTCGCCCTCGGGCCGCGCTGGCTGCCCAGCGGGTTCCGCACCTTGCTGGTCACGGCAGTCCGCTTTGTTCCCCTGACCATTTCGGAGGCGATTCGCATCCACCAGGTCCAGCGCTGCCGGGGCCTGCGGCTGCGGTTGTGGTCGCTGCGCACGTGGTTGCCGGTGCTGATTCCGCTCTTCCTGGCCCAGATGCGCCGGGCCCACGAAACGGCCCTGATGCTAGTGGTGCGGCGCGTGCTGCCCACCATGGCTCCCGTCGGTCCCCGTCCCGGCTTCCGCCCGGCCGATTGGCTGGTGGTAGGCTGTTCGGCGGGGGCCTGCCTGCTGCAACTCGGACTTCTCATCACGCAAGCCTAAGGAGAACCCCATGGCGGTCGATCCCCAGATTCTCGAAGCCCTCCTGGTCCCGCTGGCCGACAGCGACATTCGCCTGCGCGAACTGCGCATCTTCACCCATTGGGTGGTCGCGGACACGATCCGCTCGGGCATGAGCACCTTCTCCCGTTCGGCCCTGCCGGAAGACACCTGCTACCTGAACACCTATCTCGGCGACTGGCTGGGGCGGCCGGTGGTGGACATTGTGCGCGAGGGCGGGGTTTGCCCCGATCCCCTGCGCCAGGCCGTGGCCATGGCCTGCCTCAACGGTTCGCTGGACCTCCCCGACGATCTCTTCGAGGGCAACGCCATGGCCCCCTTTGCTGAATTGGTGAAGACCATGCCGAGTTGCTTCATCGGCCACTTCAAGGAGGGGGCCGCCTGGCGCGACCAGGGTTCGCCGGTGACGATTGTCGAGCTGGAGCCCCGTCCCGGCGATGTCCACTGGGACGACGCCCGACCCGCTCTGGCGGCGGCCGAGATTGTCTTCATCACCGGCCTGACCCTCATCAACGGCACCTTCCAGGAAGTGGTGGACCGCACGCCCAAGGCCAAGTACCGCGTGCTCATGGGCCCCACCGTGCCGCCGAGCCCGGTGTTCTACGACTATGGCATCCACCTGATCGGCTCCACCGTGGTCGCCGACCTGGAGAAGGTCGTCCGCTATTGCCAGTT
>QKCY01000553.1 GCA_003245525.1 Victivallales bacterium
CTGTGGTGTGCCGGAATGCAAGAAGGCTTCTTCCCGGGCGGGGATAACGCCACCGTCGCGGGGAAGCGCGGCTTGGTTCTGGACAAGGGATGGCGGCGGGGGCAAAATCGGAGTCCGGCGGGCGAGGACGGTCCCCACATGGGGCTCGGCGCGGCGAGTGGCATCGGCACCAGGACGGGTTCCCCACCGGTCGACCTGGTGGATGGTGAGAAGGGCATAGAAGCGGATGAACTGGAGATAGGTGGCGACGAGGACGAAGACCGGGAGATAGAGGAGATCATGGGGGCGCCGGAGGAGATGGGGCATCTGGCGGATGCCCATGGTCAGCATCATGCCCAGGGTAGCCGTGAAGACCATTTCCAGGAACGGCTGGTCGGAGACGCCGGTGAGCATCTGGTAGGGCCAGTGAATGGCGACGATAAAGAAGGTGGACGCGGTGATCAGGATGTCGCCCCAGTAGACGAAGGCGGCGAAGGGATAGCGGAACAGCCAGGGGGACTGGATGGTGTAGCGCTGGCTGGACCGTCCCCAGCGGAGCCACATGCGGGAAGTCTGGAGGAAGCCCGCGGGAGCCAGGGTGGTGATCCGGGCGGAGGGGACGAGAACGGCACCATATCCCTGGCGAAGGACGAGGTTGGTGATGTACCGGTCGTCACCGGCAATACAGGGCCGCCCGAGGAAGGTCTCGCCAACCAGTTCGTCCAGGTAGGGCTCGACCAGTTCCTTCCGGATGGCGTAGGCTCTTCCGGGCAGGCAGGCAACCTGCCGGAACAGGCTGGCGGCGGCCATGGAGGAGTTGAGCCGGGCGTGTTCCAGCCAATCGCTGAGCCGCTGCATGATTGTGCGGGGACGGTGGATGGTCTGGGCGGTGGTCGCACCGCCGACGCGAGGGTCGGCGAAGGGGCGCAGCAGTTCCCGGACGGTATCCGGTTCGAAGAAGGTGTCCGAATCGACGAGCAGCAGGATGTCGGCCCGGGATTCCCTGACCAACACGCGCAAGTTGCGGCGCTTGTTGCGGGCATCGGTCGTCAACACGACGTCGGCGTAGCGGCAGGCGATCTCCACTTCCCCGTTGCTCTCCCCGGGTGCCAGACCATCCACAATCACGATCAGTTCGTGCCAGACCGTTCCCTGTTCCAGAGCCTGCTTCAGGGTGGAGAGGCAGCGGACAAGGTCCTCCCTTTCCTCGCGGTAGACGGTGACCACCGCCGACACCGCATACCCGGCCTCCACCGGTTCCGAGCGACGGGCGCGGCGGGCCAGGACATGGAAACGCCAGGCCCCGACCATGCGGGGCAGCATGGCGCACCATACGAAGACGACGTACAGCTCGAAGAGGAAGAACTGCCCGGTGTGAAGGGTGGTCAGCAGTTGGCGGACGAAGGTGATCATGGTTGCCCCTTCTTGATTCCTCTCTTCTGGCCTGGTAGGAAAGCGACCGGCTGCCCCGGATGCGTGGGGATCATCGCAGGTACCCGAGCGATCTCAGTTGGCGAAGGTGTGTCTGGTTTAGTTCCAGCGGAACTGCGGCGTCACTCCCTTGCCGGTCGCGGGCGGCCTTCATCGCGCCGCTCCATTCCCGAAGGGGAGGGAGAAGGGGAAGCGGAGGGGAGCGCAGGGGGGATTTCTCCTGCGGATCGGTGGCGAGGTCGAAGGCCTCCCAAGTGTCGGCCAGCGGGTCGTGGACGAGCTTCCGGGTGGGCAGCCGGGCGGCTTCGAGGTTGGTGCGCGAGTCCGGGGTGCCTTCGAGAAAGGCAAGGCGCTCGGTCCAGGGGGCCGGGGCCTCCCGCAGGTTGGGGAGGAGGGAGCGCCCCAGACACTGCTCGGGGATGGGAACGCCAGCCAGATCGAGCAGGGTGGGCATGACATCCAACAGGGAAGCCTGGTGCGGGAACACGGTGCCGGCCGGCAGAACGCCGGGATCGCGGAGGATGCAGGGCACATGGACCAGTTCCTCCCTGAGACTGTGGCCATGGAGCATGCCGCCGTGGTCCCAGAACTCCTCGCCATGGTCGGCCACGATCAGGACCACGGTGTTGTCGCGCAGGCCGAGCCGGTCCAGAAGGGCCAGAAGCCGGCCAATGTGCTCGTCGGTGTTGCGGATCTCCCCGTCGTAGAGGGACACGATCTGCTGCCGCTCCTCCGGACTATAGGGATGGGAGGGACCACGCCGGTAGATGCCGCTGCCCACTTCGGGACCGGCATAGCCGGGATTGAACATGGTGTCATAGGGCGGCGGCGGAACATAGTCGGCATGGGGATCAAAATAGAGGAGGAAGAGGAAGAACGGCGCGGAGGCGTCGGTCTGCTTCTCCAGAAAGGTCTCGGCGAAGCGGTTGACCAGAGGACTGGTGACCGTGCCGTTGCCGGCTTCGATCTTCTGGGGGGGAACCGCAATGGCGGGGTCGGGATCGCCGAAGAGGCCCAGGTCGCCGGAGAGCATGACGGTATAGTCGTCGTAGACGGCAAAACCTTGAGCGAAGCCGAACTGGGAGTGAACCACGGGGTTGGTGGTGAAACCGACCGTCCGGTACCCAGCCTGCCCGAGGACGGCGGCGAGGGTAGTGATTCCTTCCGCCATCCGGTGTTTGGTGCCCGTGAGGTTGTGCTGCGAGGGATAGAGGCCGGTGAACATGGTACCGACGGCAGGCATGGTCCAGGAGGAGACGGACATCATCTGCTCCAGGCGGACCCCCTCCGTGGCCAGATGGTCAAGGTTGGGGGTGGTGGGGCGCCCATAGCCGTAGCAGCCGACGTGGTCGGCGCGCAGGGTGTCGACCATGATGAAGAGGATATTCGGCTGGGGAACGGACCCCGCTGCCGACAGGACACTGGCCACGGCCAGGAAGATCAGGCTGGCCACCCGACGAGGGCAGGGGCGGAGTGTCATGGCGCCACCTGCGGGAGTTGCCGGAGAATCAGCTTGGCCTTGCCCGCGCAAGGGTCGTGTGGATAGGTGCGGACGAGATCCTCTAGGAGCGCCTTGGCTTCGGGGTACTTCTGGCGGGAGAGCTCGATCCAGCCAAGCAGCAGAGCGGCACGCGGTGCCTCCGGGGTCTTCGGGAAGTCCCGGACAATGGTGACAAGGTGGGTGTAGGCCTCCTCCCGTTGCCCCTGGCGGACAAGGCAGAGGGAAGACGCCAGAAGGACAGTGGGGTCGGGCTTGGCATCGGGGAACTGCCGCCGGTAGCGGGTCTGGATCTCCTGCGCGAACTCGGCATCGCCGCAACGGTAGCAGTGGAGCAAGCCTGCGACATAGGCGTTGGCCTGCGTGCGGGGAGAGGACTTGGCCAGGGCATCGAGGCAGTCAAACACAGCCTTGTGGTCTGCGTTGCCGTCCCCGCTGGAGGTGAGGGCCAGGAGTGGCAGGCAATCGAAAATGGCACTCCGCGTGGTTACCCGACCCAGGAGCCCAAGGGTTTGGGTCCGGGCCTCGGCGGTCTTGCCCTGCTGGACCAATGCGGCAATCACTGCCGATTGCTGCCGGACCAGCCACGTCTCCGCCGCAGTGCTGCGGGCTTCGGTGGCGGGGCCGAGCAGGAGACCGGAACTCGTGGGAACGTGGGATGCCTCCGGTTCCACTTGGACCGCCCCCGGACTCCCGGGAGAGCCGACGGCAATCTCGACAATGCCCCGTGTACTACGGGCCAGCGGGGCCAGCGGCGTACTCTCGGAACCCTCCCGCTGGGAGGTGGCCCCAAGGGTGATCTGGCGGTCCCGTTCGGGGAGGGACGGGATGGCAATCGGCTCCCCCAAAGCATGGTCGTTGGAGGCCGAGTGGTTGGTCCCCGGCTCCGGCAGAACCAGAGCTCCCTCCAGGGTTGCCGCCGCCGAGAGCAAGGCGACCGGACCTTGCCCCAACGGCGGTTGGGGCAGCGGGATTTCGCCTGTCCGGCTGTCGCCTGCCAACGGCGGTTGGGGCAGCGGGATTTCGCCTGTCCGGCTGTCGCCTGCCAGCGGCGGCAGCGAGGGCGGAGGGGTATCCCGCAGATCTCTGGCCACTGTCGGCAGAAACGTGGTGCCAACGTCCGCCGTGCCCCGTGCCACCGGAATCTGTACGTTCGATCTCGGCGTATCGCTTGGCTCGGGTAACGCCATACTGGTTTTCCGGGTCTCCCGTGCCGTCGGGGAGAGGTCCGTGGCACCACGCTGTTGCATCCCGCGCGTTTCCTGCGCTGGCAGCAAGTCGGTGCCCTGCGAGTGGCGCGGATTGGCCAGATCGATGCCGCCAGTCGCGGATACGGCAGCCCTGGGGGCGACGGGGGTGTCGGACGGCGTCATGCGCCGCGAGGACCAGGGAAGGGCCAGATCAATGGTGCCCTTGCCGCCGGCGGTGCGCGACCGCGGTGCGCTCCGGGCCAGCATGGCCCCCCGATCGCTCTCCACTTGGCCGATCGCCTCTTCCCAAGACCCGGCCTGCCCGTCCAGGCGTTGGCGCAAGGGCATCGGCAGGGTGCCGCCAGACAGCTCGCGGAGCCGCGCAGCGGCCTGGTCGGGGCGAGTTCCGGAGCGGCGCAGGGCGACCAGCAGGGCCTGTACCGCCTGATCGGCGAACAGCGAACTGTCGGCGCGCGACCCGATCCATGCCAAGTCGAGTTGGTAGTAGGCGGCAGCATCGGGTTCCGCCGCGATCAGGGCATTGAGCCCGGCCATTGCCCGGGCTCGCCGGTTCACGGGTTCGCCCGGATCGCCGGCGATGCTCGTGATCGCGTCATTGTCCCCTTCCCGGAGGGTCCAGTCGGGAGTCTGGGCCTGCCAGGCCTTCTGGTCGCCTTCCCGGGGCAGATCGACGAATCCACACCAACGGGAGACCATCTGGGCGTCGGCCAGTTCTACCTCGGCCATGCCTCCGTGTCCACTACCGGCCCGGATCAACCAGGCATACGCTTGGGCGGGCACTGCCGCCTGCCATCGCCCGCTGGCATCGGTGGCGACGGATAACGCCCGGGGGAAGCGCCCCACGACCGCACGCGGGACTTTCGTGTCGAAGTGGACGATGCCGGGGACCGGTTGGCCTTCGCAACGGAGCGTGCCCTGTACCGCCATCGCGGGGATGAGGGAGACTTCATTGGGGGCGGTCGTATCCAGGCCCGCCATCTCCACCGGCAGGAAACCGGGAGCGGCCAGGGTGGCGGTGTGGTTCGCGGCAGCGATCCGGGAGCGCAGGACCACTTGGCCGGCACGGTCGGTCGTCCCCGAGACGCGGGCATTGAGGTTCTCATAGTCGATGGCGACCTGGCAGCCCGAGATGGGGCTGCCAGCCCGATCACGGACCACGAAGGCGACAGCGGCGCTCGGAGACGGGTCGGCGGGTGGCGTCCCATCGGCCAGAAAGGCGATGGGTTGCAGGGCGAGCGCCGCAGGGCTTGGGCCTTGGGCGTCGGCCCAGAACTCGACCTTGATGCCTAGCACGGCCTCGAACTCGCCCAGATCGCGCAGATCGACCGTGCGCGTCTCCCAGGACTTGGCATCAAGCAGCTCGTCCGGGGACAGGATGCCACGCATTCTGGGCACCCCGCCCTTGGGGTCGGACAGAAGCAGGGAGACCAGAAAGCCCTGGGACTCTGACGAGAGTCCGGTCGCCTTCAGGCGGAGGCGAACGAGCGGGAACGAGGAGAGCGCAACCGGCTGGTCGAACGGTCGCCACCAGACGGCGGACCGTCCCGGCGCATGGACTTCGAAAACCCGGCACCCGTCCGCCTGTCGGGTGCCGGCGAGCGAGGTTCCGTAGCCTTCCTGCGACCAGTGCTGACGAGCCTCCCAGATGGTGTCCACGGCAATCGTGGCTCCTTGGGTAGGAGCCAACGTGGCCTCGGGGACTGTGGCTGCCTCCTGTGCGCAGACAGCAACGGGAAGCAGAAGCGGCAACAGACGGAAGGCACGGTGGATAGCCGGTGGTATATGGATTCCAGGTGTCACCATGGTCTTTCTCCTCCGTGAGTTGCCGCTCCGTGGGCTAGCCGGACTGCCGACTACTGGGCCATTTCCAGGAAGGGCTGCCTCGGGTCAGTCAGATCGTCTTCGGTTCCCGCTTTGCCGTCCTGCCCGTCCTTCCCGAACTTAAGGAAGAGATTCAGGCGTTCGCCGTCCGCCGGATTGCCGCTGAGCTGGATGAGCACATTGGTCATGTCGCCGGCCACGGCCTGAAGCGGTCCTGGCTCCATCGGGGCCAGAGCAAAGGCCTCGGAGAGCAGTCGGAGGGCGGACTGCGGCTCCCCCATGTAGCGGTGCAGGGTGGCCAGGGCACGCTTGTCCTGCCACGTTTCCTTCCATTCGGCACCCAAGGCTTCCTGGTAGGCGCTGGCCACTTCCGGCGACAGGTTCACGGAACCGGCGGGGAAAGGGCTGGCCCCGTCATCGTCGGTGCCGGCCTTGCCGTCGGGACCGACCGTGCCAAGCTTCACGTAGTCGAGGAAGCGGTTCGCTCGGACCAGGCTCCCGTCCGTGCGCTTGAAGGCATTGGCGACGAAGTCCACCGTGTCCTCGAAAAACTCGGCAGGGCATGTCTCGTAAAGGATCCGCAGCGTCCCGCCGGTCAGATCCTTGTCGCCACTGCAGACGGCAAAGGCCGCCGCCGCCTTCTGGAGTTCGTAGCAGCGGAAGGGAGTTGCCAGACAACGGGGAATTGCCTCCGACGCCTTGGCGGCCAGTCCGGCTACGGCTTCGGTGGCCCCCAGATTCGGGACGATGTCCCGGTGGAGCGCCTTGGACAGGTCCGTTTCCTTGCCTGCCGCATGGCCCGGATCGGCACCGTCCCAGCCGGCAACCAGCTTGACCCAACCGTCGGCGGCCTTTTCCCACCCGTTGTCGGCCTGCGCCTGCAGGACGAGGCAGCGAACGGCGCAACACGTGTTGGCATAGTTGAGTTTGTACCCGTCCTTCGCCTCGTCGGTCACCTGCACGAAGGCGTTGGCGGCATCGCCGTAGCGCTTCAGGCGGTCCAAACACATCGCCTTGGCCACTAGAACCTTGACCCTCCCCTGGGGATAGGTCCACTCGAGGGCAAGCATCCGGTCGGCGGCACTGACTCCCTCCTCGTAGCGCTTCGCATTGAGGTAGCGCCAGACCGCCGCGCTAACCACGTCGCTGGCCGTTTGGTCAATGGTCAGCGACTTGAAGCTCATGAACTTCTCGAGCCCGAGGAGAGCCGAGTCCATGTCGTCGGGAGTCATGCTGCCGCAGGCCTTGTTGACGAAGTGAGCGCAGAGAGCGGCCTTCTTCTGGGGCATCTCGTCGAGCCGGTTGCTGAGCAGGGCAAGTCCCGCATCTCTGGCCTCCGTGTATTTCCCTGCCCGGTAGAGGGTTTCGACACTCCGCACATCGGCATCGATGGAGCCGGCGCAGAGCGCGAAGCTGCCGAAGACCAGGAGGACAAAGGTCAGGACGGGCAGAATGTCGAGCAATTTCCGGAAACGCGGATTGGATGTCATCGGGCCAATTCTCCTACTCGTTCGGTGACTGGTTGACGGACTGGCGGGGATGTCCCCGGTGGCGGATATGCTTGGTGCGACAACCCGGTGATCGTCTTCGCCTTCGGTCGGCGGCGGTAGGTCCCAGGATGTACCTTGTTCGCGGGAGCGGTGGCGGCCGGATGGGATCATTGCTGTGTCTCCTTGACGGCAGGAGTGCGGAACTTCTCGTGGGCTGCATCGCGGAGCCGCTTCGCCTCGTGGACATGGCCGGCCCGGGAGACCAGCTTGGCATAGGCCTCGCAGAGATGGGGCCTGTCGCAGGCCGCGGGGGAACAGATTTCCCGGAGCCGCTCGTCCAGGGCTTTGCTCAGCCCGCGCCGTTCTTCCGGGGTACCAACGCTGTAGGCCTCGCGCAGAGCGCATTCCAACTCGTCCCAGAGCCGGGAGTAGTCGGCCTGGGGACAGAGGGCGAACTGCCTCACCCCGGCCACCAGGGCGTCGGTCGCCTTCCCGAACTCCCCGTCGACGACATATTGGTGTCCCAAGTCGGCGTAGTGGCCAAGTTGATCGGGTTCACGGGCGAGCAGAGCTTGGTAGACGGCAACGAGCTGGTTGGGCAGGGAGAGGTGGAGGGATGGCCAAGGCTCTCCAGGCACAAGGTCGACCGCCTGCTCCACCGGGTCGTAGCCCGCCAGATGCAGCGACAGGACGTGTCTGCCCGCCCGAAGCCCGGACAGCGACAGCGGGGTGGAACCCATGGCGGCCCCGTCCAACCGAACCATGGCGGCGGAGGGTTGGGAAGTGACCGTCAGGGAACAGGAGGCAGCCGTTGCCTCGGCCAGCTCGACCCGGAGCGCGTATCCACAGGCCTCGGCTTCCCCTCGGGCGATCCGGCGGCTCCAGGCGGCCCGTCCGGGATGGCTGATGCGGACCGCAACGCCCTCGTCGGGAATGGCCACCGAGCCGGGCAAGCCTCCCCGGGGAATGCCGTCGACCCACAGAACCGCATCCGGCGTGCTGCACGAGACAGCGAGCAGAGGGGATGGAGAGGAGAGACGCTGGTGCCAGCCCGTGCGAATGGCCCCGAGCACTGCGGCGGTCCCGGCAAGAATCAGCAGGCCCAGAACCACGTACCATTTCCGTTTCGGGCTCATCGTTTTGCCGCCTCCTCGACCATCACCGGATAGGCGGCGCCTACTCCCGCCGCCACAGCGGCCTCCTCGTCCCTATCGGCAACCCGGGTCCACGAGTCGGAACTGATCCGGACCCGCCCCACCACCATCTCGTTGCGCCAGGTCCAGAGTGCCAGGCGGTCCCCATCCATTCCGGCTGGCAGGACGGCTTCGCCAGCCAGCCGCTCGTCGATCCACCACGCCACGCGGTCTCCCTGCTTCCGGATCTTGATCCGGAACCAGTGCCGGTGCGTGGCCTTCTTGTCGGCGGGGATGCGCAGTTCCCGGTTCTCGGCGAGCACCCGGCCTGCGGCCACGATCTGAGAGCCCTGGTTGTGGAACCCCCCGTACAGGAACGAGCAGCCCTGGTCCAGTTGGTACCCCTGCGCGCCCAGCGTGGCGTTGAGGTCGGCAGCATAGCCGTAGTCCTCGCCCCGTTCCCGGTTCATGCGCGGAGCGGCGAAGAACTCCAGCGTAACATTCCGTCCATGGGCCAAGCGGAACCAGTTCATGGCAGTCCCCGCCAAACGGCGGCCGGTATAGAACGACCACCGGGGATCGCATTGCCAGCGGTAGGTCACATCCCAGCGACCGGATACGGGCAACCAATCGACGGGGGCCCGCCGGAAGAGGTAGTCGTGTACCTTCGCCGCCCCGAGCGATACTCCGGATACCCAATCGCGTGGGGGCGACACAGCCACCAGCCCCACCCGCCAGCAACCTGCCGCGCCCGCCAGCGGCACCTCGCGAACCGTCTGTCCCGTGCCAACGAGAAGGCGGCCGGAGCGAGTCTCGCAGACGAGGCCGGTGGTCGCGGTAGCCCCGAGCGGAACCTCCGTCTCGTCCTGGCGGAGATGCCAGACCGAGTCCACCAGATCGAGCGAAGCCAGTGTGCAGAGAGAGTCGCCGTCGCGGTACAGGCGGACGCCCTGAACCGGTGTCTCCGCCCCGGCTTTGAGGAGCAGGCGGAAGTCGGACCAGAGATCGGCCCGGTGCAGGTACGTCACCCGGTCCCCCTCCGGCCGGCCGACCTGTTGCCAGTCGCCTTGGGCTCCGCTCCACTCTGTCATGCTCTCTTCGCTGGAGAACACATCATGGGTGTCTTCCACCAGTTCCACCAACGGCGTTTCCGATGGCGTGTCCTCCGGGGAGCGAAGCGATGTCACCTCCACATCGTCGAACACCACCCGCCCACTGCCCAGCCGGGAGACCTCCAGACCGATCCCGCCGAAAGCAAGGGGGGTGGGATCATCGGCAACCAGCAGTGTCTGGCCGTTGATCTGGGCCTGGATCCGCCCTTCGTGCATCCGAAGGCCCAGGTGGTTCCACCCGAGCAAAGGCGACCGGCTGGCTGTGGCCAACTCGTGCGCGCCCGAGGGAAGATGCCGAAGCAGTGTGAGCA
This sequence comes from Victivallales bacterium, assembly GCA_003245525.1. Lineage (GTDB taxonomy): Bacteria > Verrucomicrobiota > Lentisphaeria > Oligosphaerales > Lenti-02 > Lenti-02. The sequence goes on from QKCY01000553.1 coordinate 9,987, forward strand.
CCGCCTCCTGCTCCCCCTGTGCCACCCGCAACTCGTAGCTGCGGCCTGCCTCGTCGCGGTAGGCCAGGAGCGAGAGCACGCTGCCTGGACCGCAGGTTGCCGCCACGCGGAACCCATAGTCCCGCCAGAACCAACACCCTGCAGTCAGCAGGGCAGGTTCCCCGGTCGCCGCCAGTTGGAAGGCGTTGACGTCGCGCAGGGGATTCCGCGTGGCATCGATACACCATTCGCCCTGCCGTGTCCAGGCTCCAAAGCTGCCCTCGGCGTGCATGAAATCGTCCGCGAAGAGCACGGCATCCAGCCGCTGGCGCCGAAGTTGATGGTCGGCCTGGACCGGGAGCCGCCAGAAGTCGTCGGTCCAGCGGTCGGACGGAAAGGCGACTGCATGGACAACGACCCCGTCCCGGACCACTCGCAGCACATTGCTCTGGAACATGAACTGGAGTGCCTCTCCTACCACGGGCGGTCGTGCCCAAGGCAGCGAGAACTGCTGGAGTGGCTGGGCAGCCGGATCGAACGCGATCCCCTCGATCCCCTCCTCGGTGACGGCCACGTTGGCCAGCACGTGTTCACCGCAGAGAACCCAAGTGGCTGGCCAAACGGCAGTCGTGCCGACAACTAGGCTCCAGACGCAATCGCTACCCGCCCCGCGCGCTTCCACACGGCGGTATTCCGGGGCAGGAACCGACGCGGACGGACGGCAGGAGGAAACCAACCCGGCGAGAAGACCGGCCAGAAGCAGCAATCTCACCGTTCGTCTTTCCATATCACCTGTCCTCCTGGACGAGCAGGTGTCCCGCGAGCGTCGGCCAGAGGGGATGGTTGGCGGGCAGACCCGCGAAACGGAGGACAGTGGGGGCGAAGTCGAGGAGCGTGGGATTGTCAACCGCGATGGGACGGTTGGCGAAGAGGATGCCGGGGACAGCGGCA
>QKCY01000001.1 GCA_003245525.1 Victivallales bacterium
ATTCCCTAGATGGCTTCTGTTGTTCTTATTAGGCACTAACCATCCTTTGCACGGAGCGGCTTCGGGCATGTGCACTGTAGGTTATCTCTGTGAGTTCCTAGTACCTCCGGCGGATAGCTAGGCGCGGGGCACGATCTGGACGATGACCAGCTCCTCGCACGAGAGGGGATAGGAGCGCATGGCGCCCATGGGGCCACCGAGGCGCATGCCCTGCATGGCACCGGCCCGCAGGCCCATGCCAGCGTTGGGGCGCATGCCCATGCCGCCTCCCATCGGGCGGCTGTTGCCCGGCGGTCCGGCGAACGGCTGATTCATGCCCTGCATCGGCAGATTCCCCGCTGGTTGCATCCCGCCTGGGGCTGCCGGGTCGCCGGGAACCCCACCCGCACCGGGCATGCCGCCGGGACCGCCAGCTGGGGCTGTTGCCGTCTTGCGCCATTCCTCGGGGAGCGCGATGCGGGCCACTTCCTGAAAGCGGTTACCGCCGACCATGCTCTCCTCAAAGCGCTGGACCTCCTCCGGCTCGCCAATCAGGTAGATCGGATGACCATCGGCCCAGGTCTTCAGTTCCTGGCTGGTGCGGAGCAGGCGGGCGAAGGGAGTCAGGCCGGCATAGCGCTCTTCCTGGATGCGTTGCTTCTCGGCCTGCATGGGCGAGGGGGCAGCGGAGTCGGAATTGGCCTGTGGTCCCCGGCGTCCACGCTGCGGTCGCCCGCTCAGGTCACCCGGTTCGGCCAGCCTCCATTTGCCGACGAAGTCGAGTTGTTGCAGGAGTTGCTGATTGGCCAGGACGACGGAGCCTTCCTCGGCGTGTTCCTCCAGGGAGGCAGTGACCAGGGCGAGCGCCCGTCTCTGGGCCACGTCCCGGCGGGTGTCAGCGACGAGGTTGAAACCGCCCCAGACCGCATAGATCGCCACCAGCAGACTGGTCCCGGTGGCCAGTGTGCCCTGGGGGACGCGAACGGCCAACTGGGACAGGAGCCAGGCACCGGCCACCGCATAGCAGACAAAGGTGGGAAGCAGGAAACGCATGGTCCCGGCCGTCATCATCCGGGGCGCCCAGTAGTAGGCCATATAGAGCAGGGTGCTGGGGACCACCAAGAGAAGCAGAAGGAAGCCCTCCGGCCGCCGCTTGCGGTAGGCGCAGAGCGCCCCGATCCCGGCGAGGCCAAGCGCGAAGAGAACCCCCAGCCCGTCGCCCTGGATGGCGTCCAGATACTGGATGGCATGCTGGCGGAAGTAGCTCCAGCCAAAGCCGGTCTGTTCGTTGGTGAGGCTGTAGGCCGTGTTCCAGAACGCTCCGAAGGCGAACTGGTTGTGGATCATGAGCGGCAGCAGGGGAAGCAGGGCACCGAGCCCGCCCACCAGGATGTGCAACCAAGGGCGGCGCAGACTCAGGCTGCGCCAGATCAGGAAGGTGCCGATACCCAAGGCATAGAGGGCCTCCGGATAGCGGACCGTGGGAATGGCCCCGAGCAGCACCGCCCCGAGGAACAGCCGCCAGAGCGAGCCCGTCTCCGACCATGCCACCAACAGCGCCAATCCACCGGCCAGGAGGCAGACCACGGCCATGTGGGAATCGTTTTGCAGAGCGTGGCGGCAGAAGGTAGGGTTCAGGGCGAGGAAGAGCGGGGCCAGCAAGGCCCAACGCGGTCCCGCGAGCCGTCGCGCCAGGAAGTAGGTCCCGATCAGGGCCAGGACCGAGAACAGAGGATTCAGCAGAACGCTGGCCCGGTAGCCGAGAACTCGGGTGGCGAGGGCAATGGCCACGGGCAGGCCCGCCGGATAGCGGGAGTAATAGCGGCCTTCCTCCGTGACCAGCCAATGGGCACCGATGTACTGGATGTCGCTGGTTGGGACGAACCATGTCTGCCCGGTGTGGGCGAGCCGGGTGCCCTGGGCCCAGTAGCCATTGGCGTCGGCGCAGGAAATGGCGGGCGCGAAATGGGCGGCACAGAAGCCCAAGTAGGCCACGAGGAGCGCCAGCAGCCACACGCTCGGGGGAAGCCCCAGCAACCGTTCGGGAGGCTGGGAGGGCGGGTTCGGTTCGCGGACGGTGAGCAACGTGGTGCCAGTGGAATCGGCCATGCCTTCGGTCTCCTGGGAAGTGCAGAGTGCCCCGTGCTTGTGCAGACAACGCCCGATGGCAGTCTGTATTGCCCAACCCCTTTGCAGTTGGGTAGACACCCGTCTATCATACCACGGTCGGGGTGTCCGTCAGCCTATAGGAGAGGCATACCATGCAACGACTGGTGTTGATTCTGTCTGCCCTCGGGGCATTGGTTCGGGCCGATCTTTCCTTGGTTTCCCAAGGCAAGAGCGACTATGTGATCGTGCGTCCGGCCGAAGCCACGCCCGCCCAGGTGTATGCCGCGGAGGAGTTGCGCGACTTCACGCAGCAGATGACCGGAGTGACGTTGCCGATCCAGACCGATGCCGATCCCTTGCCGAAGCAAGCGATCCTGCTGGGTGTCACCCGCTACACCGAGCAAGTGCTGGGCGAACCGGTGGATCTGGCGAGACTTGGTGACGACGGTTTCCGGCTCAAAGCCTGCGCGCCCCATCTGGTGATCGCCGGGAGCGGGGTGCGGGGAACGCTCTATGGAGTCTACGAACTGCTGGAACGTTACGGCGGCTGCCGTTGGTATGCCTCCTTCTATTCCGTGGTTCCCAAGCGGGAGACGTGGACTGTTCCGGCGGATGCCGACACCACACAGGTGCCCGCCTTCGTCATGCGCGAGCCCTTCTGGTTCGACATGTTCCGGGGTGACTTCGCCGCCCGCTCGCGGGCCAACGGAAACCGCATGGAGCTGGACGAGAAGCATGGCGGCAAGATCCGCTTCGGGGCGGGCCTTTTCGTCCACACCTTCTACCGGCTGATGCCGCCCGAGGAG
>QKCY01000197.1 GCA_003245525.1 Victivallales bacterium
GGAGAGGATCGGGACACCATCGCTCGCCAGGCGGGCCAACCGGGTTGCGGTCTCGGGCCGGAGGTACTGCAGCGGGGGGATGACCACGGCGCGATAGGAACCCCCAGGCAGCGTGATCTCTTGGTGGTGGGTGCCGGCCTTGGCCAGTTGCGCATCCGAGACGAAATCGAAGAGCAGGCCCGCCTCCCACAGAGCCTGGCCGACGGCGTGGAAGCCGGGATCGGCCTCCCAGCGGTCGCCGTCGATGCCGAAACTCTTGCGCAGGCCCCGAGCGGTCATCCACGTGTCGTCGATGGGCCAGTAGAGCAAGACGTCGCGGTCCGGTTTGCCTGCCTGGAGATAGGACTGGCAGCGGGTGAAGTACGCCGTCAGCGTCGGCAGTTCGCGCCAGAGCGGATTGCGGTCGTTGAGTTGGCTGGAGGCGTAGAAGAGCCAGCCCGGCCAGGCCGCATCGGGCGGCGAGTAGGCGGTACCGTGGAAGAACAGATGGTTGATGCCGCAGAGATAGAGGTCGTCCGCATAGCGCTTGAACTTGCCCAGATCGCTCTGGAAATGCTCCGAAAGCCAGGTGAACGTCTCGCTGGAGATGAGCCGTCGGCCCATCACATGGCCCGCCGACGAAGCCAACTGGTGAACGAGGGGATCGAAATGGTCCCCGAAGACCTCCGTCTCGGGAATATCGGCGGCGGCGTAGAGGTCGAGCAGATTGCCCGGCGAGCCGTGGCCCTGGTTGCGGATGACCTCTCCATGGAGGTGTGCTTTCCAGCCCCAGGTCTCCAGAAAGTGGGTGCGGTACAGATCCTCAAGGGTGCGCCGGTAATCGTAGACCACCCGGCGGTCCTCGTCGCTCAACTCCTCCTTCCGCCACGCCCGGACCAGCGCCGGAAGATAGGGCTCCAGACGGTACCCCCGCAACACGCAGAAGTCCTGGGGCAGTTGCCGCGACCAGTCCGAGCCGTATTCGAAGGAGTCGTGGAACTGGGCGCGAATAGCCCCCTTCGGCAACGCAGCAGCCAGACGCTGGTTGAGGTCCATCAGGTAGTGCTCAACCGCGCCGCAGTCGTAGACGTCGATGGTCAACCCCGCCCCGCCGGGACCGGGCCGCTTCACCCGCTCGCGTCCCTGGCGGATGGCCAGCGCCGGATTGGCATCCTCCCCGCTGACGCCGAAGAAGCAGGCGCTCTCCTCCACCGGCACCCTGGGTCCGCCACACCGCCAGCCAGAACCCAGCGGCAGATCCACCCCCAACCCCAGCCGCTGGGCCTCGTTGCAGGTGTGCCGCAAGCGCGCCAGCCAGGCCTCGGACAGGTAGTCCAGTTGGCGTTCCTCCTGGCCCCGCACCCCATAGATCGCAGTGATCTCGACACCACCGATCCCCACCCGCCGGAACTCCTCCAACTCCCGCGTGATCTCCGCATCGTCCACGGCGGACCCCAGCCACCACCAGCGCGTCCACGGCCGGTTCTCCGCCTTCGGCTCCGGCCACAAGGGGTCGGCGATTGCCGTGCCGAACAGCACCGGGGCCAGCAACAGGAAAGAGAAGAACAGCCGTGCCATCGTCAACTCCTGGCTCCAAGGAATACACGGCTGTTCTATAGATTCTCGTTGCGGTCTGCGCAACCGAACACTGGCATCAGTTCCAGAAGGTGGAGAACTCTTCGAGGGCGCCAGCCACGGCATCGAGGTTGTCCGGTGGGACTGACCAGAGGGATGACGCAACCCCGGTGGGGCTGGTGGACGGTAGGGGACGGTTCCCAGGGTAGTCCCGCCGGTTGCGGGACAACCCTGGGCTAGGGGATTCAATCCCGTTGGGATTACGCCCCGGCTGTACGACAGGCAAATGACCAATCAGGCGCCATGCCGGATGCTGGGCCGCACCCGTTCGCTGGACGGATCGCGCGGACCCATGGGAGTTCCTTCATGGGAGAAGGTTCTGCCCTCTGCTGACCGTCGGCGGCGGCTTTGGTTCCCCACCGGGGCACCGTCCGCTAGCCCAGGGTTGTCCCGCGTCCAGCGGGACTACCCTGGGTAGGGCCGGTTGTTCCCTCCAACCCCAAAGGGGTTACGTCAAAGGAGCGCGGAGAACTAATCCCAGACAACCGGTTCTCCTAGCCTTCTCCATCTCCGTACCGTGACAAAGCCGATTGCCCACATTAACGTTGTCGCGTCGTCGGTCTTTGGCATTCCTTTGGGTATGCGGCACATTGCCCTGACGAGTCATGCAGGGAGGAGACCCACCGTGCCTCAATCGCTCGCCACCGTCCATATCCATTTGGTGTTCTCGACCAAGGGCCGGATCCCATTCCTGCGCGATAGCGGCCTGCGCGGCGAGATGCACGCCTATCTGGGTGGAGTGTCCGGGAATCTGGATTGTCCGCCCACAATTGTCGGCGGCCCAGAGGACCATGTGCATGTGCTGGGACATCTGAGCCGTACAGTGTCCCTGGCAGATTGGGCGAAGGAGATAAAGCGGGTATCCAGTGGATGGATCAAGGAACGGGAGCCCAAACTCCGCGATTTCGCCTGGCAGGCCGGATATGGTGCCTTTGCGGTGAGCGTATCCAACCTGGATCGGGTCCGCACCTACATCGCGGAGCAGGAGAAACATCACCGGAAGCTTTCGTTCCAGGACGAGTATCGGGCGTTCCTGCGGAAACACGGTGTCGACTGGGACGAACGGTACGTATGGGACTGACCGGAGGGATGACGCAACCCCGGCGGGGTTGCGGCTATGGGGGGGCGTGTTCCCAGGGTAGCGGCGTAACCGCCGCAACCCTGGGCTAGGGGATTCAATCCCGTTGGGATTGCGGGCCAACTGTGCGACAAGCAGACCCATCTCTATGGTCTTCTTGGCGCGGGAGACTCAAACCTGCCGGGGTTGCGGGGGAAGCCCCTCTGGATCAGGCGAGGAGTAGGTGACCTCGACTGCCGTCAAGTGCGAGCCTGGCAGCCCTGTGCCGCCAAGGAGATAGGGGACATGCCGCCGGTACGCGGACCTCATTCAGCGTTCGCAGAGGTAGCTGGTGAGCAGCCCTTCGTTCTGCTTGGCGAGGATGCGGAACCCGGCGCGGGTCAGCATACCCTCCATGATCCAATCGAGGGTGGAGTATTCGGCGCGGATGTGCTGGGACGTGGCCTGGGCCATCTCTTCGCCCGCCTTCTCCTTCAGGTCGCCGATCAGTTCGGCGAAGCCGGCGTCGTAGTCGGCCTGCTCGCCAAACACCACGTCGCGCAGGAAGAAGCGGCCGCCCGGACGCAGCTGGGCGTACAGCCCTTGCAGGGCACGGAATTTCCAGAAGTCGGGCAGGTGATGCAGAGCCAACTGGGAGACAATGGCATAGACCGGTTCGGTCGGCCGGAACCCGGTCAGGAACCCGCCCAGTTCGAGCCGGATATTGCGCACGGCCCGTTCGGCCGCCTTGGCCTGGGCCACGGACAGCATGGCGGCGGAGATATCGCTGCCGAGCACCTCCCGGCACCGCAGGGCCAGGGCCAGGGCGCATTCGCCAGTACCGACTCCGATCTCCCACACGGTATCCTGGCTGGTCAGGGCCAAGGCCTCGCCGATGCGGTCCGCTTCGGCGGCCACGTCACGCAACCGCGCCATGCGGGCATCGTAGGCTTTGGCCTGCTGGAGGTCGGCGTAGTTCACGCCCACGTGAACCTGTTCGTTGTACTGCCAAGGGTTCATGGCCGGAGAGTCTCCCGAAATCAGCGCAGATACATGCCGCCATTCACATCGATAGTCGCGCCGGTAATGTACCGGCCCCCTTCGCCGCAGAGATAGGCAACCGCCAAGCCCACGTCGCGGGACTTGCCCAGGCCGAGCGGCACGCCCGCCGCCAAGTGGGCGACACCGGCCTCGCCATGGGTCTGGAACAGCAGTTCCGTCTCGATGATGCCTGGAGCGACGCAGTTCACCGTGATGCCCAGGGGCGCGGCGGTGCGGGCCAGGGTCTTGGTGAAGCCGAACATGCCGCTCTTGGTGGCCGCATAGTGGGTGTGTCCGTAAAGGGCGCCGCGATGGCCCACCATGCTGCTGATGTTGACGATCCGGCCCGAGCCCTGGTCGCGCATCGCCTCCATCGCGGCCTTGGAGCAGAGGAAGCAACTGGTGAGATTGGTCTTGAGGATGAACTCCCAATCCTCCAGCGTGGTCTCGAAGATATCCTGGGCGCGAGTGGTTCCGGCATTGTTCACCAGGATGTCGATGCGCCCGAACCGTTCCTTGGTGGCGGCCAGCAACCGGGCCACGTCGGCCGCCTCGCCCACATCGGCCTGGACCGCCAAAGCCTCGGCACCCAGCGCCTCGACCTCGGCACAGACCTCCTGGGCGCTGGTCGCCGCCGCGTGGTAGTTCACCACCACGTTGGCCCCCTGTTCGGCCAGCACCAGAGCAATCCCCTTGCCCAGCCCCCGCGAGGCACCCGTCACGATTGCGGTCTTCCCGGTCAGTTCGTTCATGGTCTCGTCATCCGCCTGCCTTGATTCCCAGCGGCGCGCTGGGTAGAGTGGTTTTCCGTAGTCTAGCAGATGCCCACAAGGAATTCCCGCCGCCCATGCGCTTCCTTTTTGTTCTTCTTTGTGTTTTCGCCGTCGCTGCCGCCGAGCCGTTGACGCCCAGTTGCAGCGACTGGATCGTCTTCGCCTCCTCCGACTGCGAGGAATGCGCCTGGCTCCGGCAGGAGTGCCTGCCGGAACTCGCGATCCGGTTGGGGCACCCCTTGCCCCGCACGTTGCTCTACGATTTCGAAACCGATGGCAACTACGAAGTGCTGGTGGCGGTGGAGGACGCCCTCCACACCACCGGCGACGGCGTCCCCGTTCTGCTGGCTGGCGACCGCCTGCTCTATGGCAAGGAGACCATCGCGGCCTGGGCGGCCAAGCTGACCGTCCCGGATCTCGCCGCCCCATTCGCCGAGACCGTCCTGCCCTGTCTCGCCAAAGGCACGCCCAGCCTGTACGGGGAAGACCCTGCCACCACCCCCATCCCGGAAACGGCGGAGCCCACCGCCGACGAGGGCCACGCCCGCATCCTCTACTTCCAGACCCCCGGCTGCGCCGCCTGCGCTCTTACCAACACCCGTCTGGAGCATCTCGCCAAGCGGTTCCCCGCAGCCACGGTCCACCGGCTGGTCGCCGACAATCCCGATGCCCGTTTCCTCCAGTACGCCGTCGCCAAACGACTCGGGTTGCCCGCCAACCAGCGCCTAGTGACGCCGATGGTCGTCTCCGGCTCGGCAGTGGTCTACGGCAAGAAGATTGGCGACGCTGACCTGGCCAACCTGCTGGAACAGGCCCCGGACGCCCCCTTCTGGCAGACGTGGGGCCGGGCCCAGGCCGTGGCGGAAGCCGAGGCGGAGCTCAACTCCCTGACCCGGCATTTCACCCTTCCGGCCATCCTGTTGGGAGGACTGATCGACGGCATCAACCCCTGCGCCTTCGCCGTGATTGTCTTCCTGATCAGCTACCTGACCCTGTCGCGCAGCGGCGGGCGGCGAACGGCGATCATCTTCGGTCTGCTGTTCACCCTCGGCGTCTTCATCTGCTACTTCCTGATCGGCCTGGGCCTCTCCGAGCTGATCGAGTTGGTGCAGGGGCACCGGGGCCTGATCCGGCTGGTGTATGGCGGGGCGGGAGGGCTCTGCCTGGTCTTTGCCATCCTGGCGGTCTGGGACACCTGGCATGGGCACCGCAAGGGAGCCGAAGCCATGCGGTTCGGCATGCCCAAGATTCTGCACCGCGCCGCCCACGGACTGATCCGGGAACAGGTGGGCAAGGGAGTGCTGGGATTGGGCACGGTCCTGCTGGGAATGATGGTCAGCGCCCTGGAACTGGTCTGTACCGGCCAGATCTACCTGCCCGCCCTCGTCCTGATGAACGAATCCGGACGCAACCTCCGGTCCCTGGGCCTGCTCCTGGCCTATAATCTGGCCTTTGTGGCCCCGCTCGTCCTGATCGTCTTCCTCGGGGCCTACGGCATCGGTTCCAAGCAGCTCGCCGCCTGGGGCCGCCGCCACGCCGCCCTCACCCGCGCTCTCACCGCCCTGCTCTTCCTGGCCCTGGCCACCCTCCTGCTGGTCCTGGCCTGGCGGGGATAGTCCAAGGGACCCAAAAGACGAAAAGGACCAAAAGGACAGATGTCCCTTTGGTCCTTGAGGTCCCTTAGGTCCTTCTCCCTGCTACCAGTGCAGCGCGACCTTGCCGGTCTTGCCTTCGCCGAAGAGGCGGAAGCCTTCGGGGGCTTCGCCGCCGGGGAAGGTGTGGGTGATGAGCTTCTCCACGGGCAGGCCCTGCTTGACCAGGCCGATCATGGGCTCGATCTCGCAGAAGTGGTAGAACCAGCAGCCGGTCATGGTGATATCCCGCCGGATGAGCTGGTTGCTGGGGGAAATCTTCACCTCGGGCTGTTCGCCGTCGAGCAGCACCTGGCCACCGGTCTTCACGGCGGCGAGGCATTGCTCGACCGTCTTTGGCACGCCCACCGCCTCGATGCAGATGTCGGCCCCGATGCCGCCGGTCAGTTCCTTGATGACCGCGACCGCGTCGGCCTCGTCGCCCTTGATCACCTCCGCCGCGCCCATACTCTTGGCCATGGCCAGACGGTCGGGGGAGAGGTCCACGCCGATCACCTTGCGGCCAAGGAAACTCTGCAACAGCACGCTGCCCAGACCAATGGGGCCGAGCCCGAACACCGCCACCGTCTTCACCGTGTCGGGGGCGATGATCTTGGTGTTGGTGTGAAAGGGGACGCCCAGGCCGTCGCCGGAGACCAGCGCGCCGCAATCCCAGGACATGCCGTCGGGCAACGGAGCACAGGCCGTGGTCGGGACCGCGATGTACTCGGCGTGCATCGCGCCGTGGAAGCGGAACTTGTTGCGGCACCAAGTGTAGCGTTTCTCCAGGCAGGGCGGACAGGTGCCGCAGCCGGTAATGGCGCTCACCCCGACCCGCTTGCCGAGCCAGGAGGCATCCACGCCCTCGCCCAACTTGGCGATCTGGCCCGCGCCCTCGTGGCCGCTGTTGTTGCCGACGCCGCCACCGCTCTTGTAGCCCTTCAGTTCGCTGCCGCACACCACGGTGCTGGCCATCTTGACCAGGACTTCGCCCGGACCGGGCTCCGGCATGGGCGCATCGCCGACCGTGAGCTTGCCGCCTTCGAGAAGCATCAGTTTCTTCATGGTACCTGCTCCCTTACAGATCACAGGGGAAATCGGTGTCGGGCGTCACCGGCAGACCGGTGCGGATGCTCTTGCGCATCGCCGCCTCGAACTGGAGTTCGCGCAGACCCGCCATGCCCGGCACGGGCGGGGGATCGCCCTTCGCCACCGCGTCCAGATAGGCGTTCGCGGACTTGCCGAAGGACTGGTTGTAGAGGTCCCAGCGGGACCACTGGCGGCTGATGGAGAAGGACTCGTGGACGCTCTTGGCGTAGTCGAGCAGTTCCATGTCCCCGTCCAGCCCGCGGAAGGTGATGCGACCGTTGGCGAAGGAGAGGCAGAGCTCGAAGAAGGGGTAGATCGTCTTGGTGCCAGCCGTGCCGAGGATGGTGCCCGCGCCGCCGTTGCGGAAGGTGAAACTCACCGCCGCATCGGGGCTGGTGTTGCCCGCGCCGGTGCGGATTTCGCTGCCCGCCAGGGCGGAGATGCGCTCGATCTCGCCGCCGAAATGGTGGACCATGTCGATGCTGTGGCTCCAGCAGGCGTAGTTCACCAGACCGGTGACCTGCACCAGCGGCCCGAGCTTGCGCTCCTCGCGCAGGGCGGCGGCGCGCAGGCTCTGCTCGAAGAAGCGGTAGTTGAAGACCATCGCCGTCTCGCAACCGATCTTGGCGGCTTCCTGCAAGACCTCGCGACCAAGGGCAAAGTCCTCCTCGGTCACGTTCGCCTGGCCGTTGCGGGCCACGAGGGGCTTCTCGAAGAACAGCCGCCGGGGCTTGCCCGCGAGGAGTTCCTTGGCCACTTCGTAACGGCACTTCTCGCTGGTCAGGACCAGGATCGTGTCCGGCTCGGCAGCGGTCAGGTCGGACAGTTGGTCGACCACGGTCCCGCCGAACTGGGCGGCGGCGGCGGCGGCCTTGTCGCGGGTCCGGTTCCAGTAGAGCAACTCGATCCCACTGCGCTTGGCGAGCGAGGGCAGATAGCTGCCCTTGGCGACGTTGCCGACTCCAGCGATAGCGACTTTCATGGTACCGTTCTTTCCTGGTTTCCGAGATCAGGGGAAGGGGGACACCTCACTCGCGCCATACCATGCCACGCAATCCGGTGGGTCCTAGCGGTCGAACCACCAAATTGCACTCTGGTGGGGGGGCAACACCAACGTGTCGGCAGGCACGTCCCCCGCCAGGGTGCAGACCCCGCGCAACTGTCCCTCGACGGCGGGGGCGGGACAGGCCTGCGGCTCGGGCGCGACATTGCGCACCACCACCGCAAATGTGTGTTCCGGCCCCGCATAGCCGACGCTCTCCAGACCAGGAACCGCCAGCGCGTGGCGATCCTGCCAGCAGTAGCGCCCGGCAAAGGGCAGGTACTCGGTCTCGCCCAGCAGGCGGCGGAGTTGCGGGAAGTACTGACTATACTCGGGCAGATCGGCCATGGAGCCCCGGCAAAGATGCACGCTCATGTCGTAGCGCAGACCGTGCAGCAGAGCGTAGCTGGCATGGTTCCGCCAGTCGCTCTCGTCGTAGCCGCCATGGCGGTTGGTGCAGATGACCTCCGGGAAGGTGTAGCGGAAAGCCGCCGGGAAGGCGTGCCCGCCGGGCGTGAACCCCGGCCCGCAACCATGCACGAACCCGAAGTACTGGCAGCTCATGTCGGCCAACCATTCGGTCACCAGCATGAAATCCGGGTAATCGGCGCGAATCCGCTCCGCCAACCGCCGCAACTTCTCGTTGGAGGCGGGAGCGAAGGCCTCGTCGGGCCGGGCGTGGGGATGGCTTTCGTCGAAGCAGAGCATCTGGTACAAACCACCGATCTGGTCGATCAGCAGGCCATCCGCCCCATCGTCGGCCACTTGCCGGATCACGCCTTCGACCACGTCCCACCACTCGTCGAGGGAGGGACAGGGAATGGCGTGCTGGACCTGTTTGCGGCTCAGCGTGCGGATCAGACTGCCCCGGCCCCAGAAGGGATAGGACTCGATGTACTCGGTGCCAAGGATCGTCTTCGCGGTGAGGTGCTTGCCCCGCGTCTGGAAGAAGGGGGAGGTGACGTCCATCAGCCGCCCGTTCATGTAGGGAATCACGCGCAGACCGGCCTGGCGGGCGTGCCGGACACCCTCCCGCCAAGCCTTGGCCCCGCCCATGCGCTCGTCGTAGTCGTAGTGCGGATAGGCCCGGTCCATGCCACCCTTCCACCAACCGAGCAGGTGGAGCGTGTCCAGGCTGGCGGCCTTGGCGTTGGCGGTCAGTTCCTCCAGTTGGCCGTAGGTCCACAGCACCTCGCCGTACTGGTGCTGCATGATGGTCCGCTGCCAACCGAGCCAGGTATCGAGCCATTCGGGACGCGGCGGCGGCGTCCACCAGGAATCGGCCCACTGCCGGTACCGCTTCGACCCCCAGCGCCAATCACCCGCGTGGGGTGCCACCACCAAGTCCGCCGACTGCCAGCTCTGGCCTTGGCGGATCAGAGGGTACTTCACAATGCCGAGGGCCATCTCGCCCTTCTCCAGCATGGCTACGAGGGTCGCATTGCGGAAGCTGGAATCGAAGGCGGCGAAGAACAGCCCCCGCTCCTCGCTGTGGTAGTCGAACCAGCCCATGCTGGCGGGCGAGGGGTAATGCAGATCACGCACGAGTTCGTACTGGTCGGGACCATGGTAGCGGGTGGAGGCCCCGCGCAGCCACGCGCGCGGATTCGGCGGACGCATCCCCGCCCCCTCGGGCCAAAGCAGCCACTGCCGCTCCGGCGCGGCCAGATCCGCCAAGCCGCCGACCAGCGGGCACCAAGCCTCGGAGACGAGAATATCCTCCTCGTTGGCCACATTCACCGACCAGTGCAGTTCGCCCTGCTCGGCCCGGACCCGGATCACGAGCCGAATGCGCAGTTCGCCGAGGTGGCAACGCAACCGGGGGTACGTCAGGGTCAGCTCCCGGTCGCCCGCGACGATTTCCGGGGCCGCCTGGTCTTCCGGCAGGACCGGAATCTCCACGTCCTCGGGACGGGATAGAAACAGCCGCCACACCCCCGGCCGGGGTGCCCGCACGTACTCGAATCCGTCCTGCACCAGAGACACCAACCGCCCGGCGGCATCGAATCCGGCGCGCACACTATGGTCGGCAATAACGAACATGGGGGGAATCCTCCAGGATTGACTCCCCGGACCATACCACGCCCCATCCACCATGCCAGCCCCCGGTGCCCCTTCCTGCGTTGTTCCGACGGCCTGACCAGAGTATCATTGGGGAAGCTGCGCCTCCTGTTTGTGGACGATCACCCGGAGTCGTCGCGCAGCAGTCAGCAGTGTCATGAATTCATCGTGCCCTGTTCCCGACCTCTTCGGCTCTGACGAGGGATAGTTCTCTCCCGGTGGCCGAGCGACGAACCCACAGAGAGTCCATGTTCGGAGCCGAGTGAAAACCCCGGTCATCTTTCTGCTATTCAACCGACCGGCCATGACCGAACAGGTCTTCGCCACAATCCGGCGTGCCCAGCCCGAGACTCTGCTGCTCGTTGCTGACGGGCCGCGACCAGATGTGCCGACCGACGCCGACCAGTGTCTGGCGGCTCAAGCGGCGGTGGCCCGGATCGATTGGCCGTGCCAGGTCCACCGCAACTACAGCGAGCGGAACCTCGGCTGCCGGAACCGCGTGGCCTCCGGGTTGGACTGGGCGTTCCAACTGGTGGAGGAGGCCATTGTTCTGGAGGACGACTGCGTCCCCCATCATCCCAGCTTCTTCCGCTTCTGCGAAGACCTGTTGGAGTACTACCGCGACGAGCCCCGGGTCATGTGCATTTCCGGAAGCAATTTCCAGAACGGCATCCGGCGCGGCGAGGGAAGCTACTATTTCTCCCTCTTCAACCATTGCTGGGGATGGGCCACGTGGCGGCGGGCATGGTCGCAGTTCGATGTGAAGGCATCGTCGTGGCCAGCACTGCGGGAAACCAACCTGCTTGCGGACCTGTTCCCCGATTCCAGCCATGCGGACTACTGGGCTCGCCGGTTCGAGCGGGTGTACAGCGCGCGGGCAGACACCTGGGATTTCCAGTGGACCCTCGCCTGTTGGGCACACCAGGGATTGACCTGCACGCCGAATGCGAACCTCGTCGCCAACATCGGCTATGGTCCCGAGGCCACCCATACGATGCGGGAAGAGAACCCTGCCGAGCTCTCGCACGAAATGGAGTTCCCCCTGCGCCATCCCGCGTCGATCCAGCGGGATATGGCGGCCGACAACTACACCATGCGGCATCGGTTCCAGGCGAGAGAGGGCATATTCCGGCGCTGGTTGCGCGCTCTAGGCATACGGTAGACCATCGCCCGCACCAGGAGTTGCCGACACCCGAGGAAGCGGAAACGACTCGGCGAACAATCCCTGTCACAGCCTGGCCTCCCCCTGGCACCTGAAGCTCAGCGGTGTATCTTGCTCCCATCCTCCTTTCAGCAGGTTGGTGCCAGAGAGACGGCTCATGTCAGCACGCAAATCCTCTTCTTGTTGTCCCCGCCACCGGCCCTCTCGGCCGAAGGCGAGCTACGCTTGCGGGTTGCGACGCCGCGTCATGGCCTGATAGCATCGAAACGTTAGCGTGCCCGGCGATGTCCAGGCAGAGATGGTTTGCGAGAGGGCTAGAGACTCGATGAAAACGGTGATACTCGCCGGGGGCCGGGGAACACGCCTGGCCGAAGAGACGGAGATCCGGCCGAAGCCGATGGTGGAGGTCGGCGAGCGCCCGATCCTGTGGCACATCATGAAGTTGTACTCGGCCTTCGGGATCCGGGACTTCTACGTGGCCCTAGGGTACAAGGGAGAGCATATCAAGCACTACTTTCTCGACTACTATGCCCTGAACGGAAGCCTACGGCTGGGCCTCCGCTCGGGCCAGGTCGAGATGTACGCCAGCCAGGCGGAAGACTGGGACCTGCACCTGATGGACACGGGGATGAACACCAGTACCGGCGGGCGCGTACTGCGCCTGCGTCCATATCTGGAGGACGGCACCTTCATGGTGACCTACGGCGACGGCGTGGGCAACGTGGATATCGGCGCCTTGCTTGCCTTCCACCGGGCTCAGGGCAAAATCGCCACAGTGACGGCGGTCCGCCCCCCCGCGCGGTTCGGGGGGCTGGAGTTCGACGGCGACCTTGTCGCCCGCTTCACCGAAAAGCCACAGTCCGGCGAAGGCTGGATCAACGGCGGCTTCCTGGTCTTCGAGCCTGCCGTTTTCAACTATCTGGACGGCGACACATGTAGCCTGGAGTCGGTGGCCCTGGAGCGGCTGGCGGCCGCTGGCCAGCTTGCCGCCTACCGCCACTATGGCTTTTGGCAGTGCATGGACACCCTCCGGGACAAGATCCGGCTGGAGGAGGAATGGGCCTCGGGAAAGGCTCCGTGGAAGCTGTGGGAATGACCTCCTTGCCATCCATCTACGCTGCCCGCCGGGTTCTGGTAACCGGGCACACCGGCTTCAAGGGCAGTTGGCTATGCCGGTGGCTGGAGCAGTTGGGGGCCGAGGTGGCCGGGTACTCCCTGCCCCCGCCCACAACTCCGAGTCACCACGCCCTGCTGGCCCCCACCTTCCGCGAATGGACGGCGGATGTGCGCGATGCCCGGACGCTACTGACCGCCTGCACGGAATTCCGACCGGAGATCGTCTTCCACCTGGCCGCCCAACCGCTGGTCCGCCAGTCCTATCGCGAGCCGCTGACCACCTTCGAAACCAACGTGACCGGCACGGCGAACGTCCTGGAGGCCTGCCGCCAGACTGATTCCGTGCGGGCGGCGGTAATCGTCACGACCGACAAGTGCTACCGCAACCGCGAATGGGTCTGGCCCTACCGTGAAGCCGACGAGCTCGGCGGGCACGACCCGTACAGTGCCTCCAAAGCCTGCGCCGAGCTGGTGGTGTCCTCCTACCGGGATTCCTTCCTGCGCGAACAGGGCATTCTGGTCGCCAGCGCCCGGGCCGGGAACGTGATCGGCGGTGGCGACTGGGCCGAAGACCGGCTGATCCCGGACCTAGTGCGGGCGGCGGTCGCGGGCGAATCCCCGACCGTACGCAATCCCCAGGCAACCCGGCCCTGGCAGCATGTGCTGGAGCCACTGGCGGGCTACCTCCTGCTTGGCGGGCATCTACTCGCCGGGCAGACCGAGTTCGCCGAAGCATGGAACTTCGGCCCATCCCCCGCCGCCAACCTTACCGTGGCCGAAATGGCGGCGCGCATGGCCGCCCACTGGCCCGCGGTGCATTGCCATACTCCGCTCCAGACCGACCAACCCCATGAAGCTACCCTCCTCATGCTCGACTCCACGAAAGCCCACCACCGTCTGGGCTGGTATCCCGTCTGGGACGTGGACACGACCCTGGCTCGTACCGCCGAATGGTATCAGGCCTGCCACGGCCAACATCGCCTGCTGACCGATACGCAACTCGCCGACTACCAGGCGGCCATGCCCGCCGGGAGTGGGGCATGAGGATCGAACCGCTACCCCTGGCCGGGGCTGCCCTGGTACGAACCGAACCGCATGGCGACGAGCGTGGACACTTTGCGCGCCTGTTCTGCCAGGAAGAGTTGCGCGAACTGAACGGTGCCCGCCCGATCCAGCAGGTCAACGTCTCGTTCACCCGGCAGAGAGGCAGCATCCGCGGGCTCCACCTCCAGTACCCGCCCAAAGCCGAGGACAAGGCAATCCGCTGCCTGCGGGGCCGGGTGTTCGACGTGATGGTCGATCTGCGCCGGGAATCGCCCACCTTCGGCCGGTGGCACGGCGTCGAACTCACCGCACAGTCCATGGATATGGTCTACATCCCCCGCGGCTTCGCCCATGGCTTCCAGACGCTGGAGCCGGACTGCGAACTCCTCTATCTGCACACCGAGTTCTATAGCCCCGCCCACGAAGGCGGCTTCCGTTACGACACCCCGAACCTTGCCATCGCCTGGCCTCTGCCAGTCGCGGAAGTTTCGGCCCGCGACCTCGCTCTCCCCGCCTTTCAGCCCTCGACCGATGGTATTGCCCTATGAAATGCCGTTTCTGCGGCGCAGATGCCGACCTCCCCTTCGTGGACTTGGTCAACGCTCCGCCCTCCAATTCCTATCTCACTCGCGCCCAGCTCGACGAACCAGAGACGTATTTCCCGCTCAAGGTATTCGTCTGCGAGAAATGCTGGCTGGTGCAGGTGGACGAGTACAAGCGGTCGGACGAGATCTTCGACGCCCGCTACGCCTATTTCTCCTCCTTCTCCCCCTCCTGGCTGCGCCACTGCCAGGACTACGTCCAGGCGATGGTAGCCCGGCTGGGACTGGGGCGAGACTCCTTCGTCGTCGAGGTCGCCTCCAACGACGGTTACCTGCTCCAGTACTTCAATGAGGTCAACGTCCCCTGCCTGGGCATCGAGCCCACCGCCAGCACGGCGGCGGCGGCGCGGGAGAAGGGAGTGGAGACGGTCGGGGCCTTCTTCGGCACCGCCTTCGCGGAACATCTGGTGGCCGAGCGCGGCCAGGCCGACCTCCTGCTGGGCAACAACGTGCTGGCCCACGTGCCCGACATCAACGATTTCGCCGAAGGCTTCCGCATCGCCCTCAAGCCCGGCGGTACCGTCACCTTCGAGTTCCCCCACCTGCTGAACCTGATCCGCTTCACCCAGTTCGACACCATCTACCACGAACACTTCAGCTACCTCTCGCTCACCGCCGTGCGCGCGCTCCTCGCCGCCCACGGACTGACGGTCTACGACGTGGCCGAACTGCCTACCCACGGCGGCTCGCTCCGAGTCTTCGCCCGGCACACGGCCAACGCCACTTTGCCAGTGTGTACGGCGGTGGATGCCCTTGAACAGCGGGAGGTCGAGGCGGGCTTGCGCTCGCCAGCAGGCTACTGCGGCTTTCAGCAGGCCACCGACACGGTCCGTGCCGATTTTCTCCGCTTCCTCCATGACTGCCGCGCCCAGGGCAAGACGGTGGCCGCCTACGGGGCCGCCGCCAAGGGCAATACGCTGCTCAACTACTGCGGGATCAGGGGGAACGAACTCGTCGGCTACGTGGTGGACCGGTCGCCCCACAAGCAGGGCCTTTTCCTGCCTGGCAGCCACCTGCCCATCGTGGCCGAGGACCGCCTGCGGGAAACCCGGCCCGACTACATTCTCATCCTTCCCTGGAATCTGCGCACGGAGATTTCCGCCCAACTTGTCTACGCCCGCGACTGGGGTGCCCGCTTCGTGGTCTGCATCCCCGCTCTGGAGGTGCTCCAATGAGCCGCCAGATCCTCTACGCCAAACCCTCGATTACCCAGCGCGAGATCGACTATGTCACCGATGCCATAGCAACCGGCTGGGGAGAGCGCTGCTACGACTACCTTGTCCGCTTCCGGCAAGCCTTCGCGGAGTACCTCGGAAGCCAGCACGTCTTCCCGACGGCGAGTTGCACAGGCGCGCTGCACCTGGGCCTCGCGGCCCTCGGCGTGGGCCCTGGCGACGAGGTGATCGTGCCGGATCTGACCTGGATCGCCTCGGTTGCCCCCGTCACCTATGTGGGTGCCACACCGGTGTTCGTGGATGCCCTCCGCGACACTTGGTGCATCGACCCGGCGGCGGTGGAAGCCGCCATCACGCCGCGCACCAAGGCCATTCTGGTGGTACACCTCTACGGCAACCTCGTGGATCTGGATGCGGTGCTGACCATCGCCCGGCGGCACGGGCTCCCCGTCATCGAGGATGCCGCCGAAGCCCTCGGCTCCGAGTACCAGGGCCGCAAGGCCGGAAGCATCGCCGACCTCGGCGTCTTCTCCTTCCACGGCACCAAGACCATGACCACCGGCGAAGGCGGGGCCCTGGTAACAAACCGCGACGATCTTGCCGCCGCCATCGCCGTGCTCGACGCGCATGGCCGCAACTCCAAGGAGAAGCGGGCGTTCTGGTGCGAGCGGATTGGTCTCAAGTACAAGATGTCCAACCTCCAGGCCGCCCTGGGGCTGGCCCAAGTCGAGCGCCTCGACGAACTGGTGGGCAAGAGGCGCGAAGTCTTCGGCTGGTACCGCGAGGCGCTGGGCGACGTTCCGGACCTCGACTGGAACCCGGAGCCGGCTGGCACCATCAACAGCTTCTGGATGCCGACCTTCATCCTGGGCCAGCGGTGGGCCCATGTCGACCGGGACGCGCTCCTGGCCGCGTTCCAGGCCGCCGGGATCGCCGCCCGTCCCGCCTTCTACCCGCTCACCTCCCTGCCCCCCTTCGCGGCAGACTGCCACCACCCAAACAGCCGCGAACTCGGCACTCGGGGGGTCAATCTTCCCAGCTACTTTGACTTGCTCCCGGAAGACATTGCCTACGTCGCGGACCAAGTAGCGGAGGTGCTGGCATGACCGCTGCCGCCACCCCTATCGGGGAGTACGTGATGTGGGGGGCAACCGGGCAGGCGGTCGTCCTGGACGAGTTCCTGCGACGGCAGGGAGGACGCCTCTCGGCCCTGTTCGACAGCGACCCGAATGTGCCGCCTCCTTTCCCCAATGTACCCGTGTGGCATGGTCGCGAGGGGTTCCTCCGCTGGCTGGCCGAGCGCGGCAGAGCCGATAGCCCGAAGTTCTGCGTGGCCATCGGTGGGGAGCACGGAAGGGCACGAGCCGAGCTTGGCACCTTTCTTCTGGAGTCCGGGCTGTGCGCACTCGCCGCGATTCATCCCCAGGCCATTGTCGCCAGCGACGCCTTGTGCGGCCGTGGAGTCCAGGTTCTGGCGGGTGCGATCATCGGAGCCCGCGCGGTGGTCGGCGACTGGTGTATTCTCAACACGGCCGCCTCGGCAGACCATGAATCGCGATTGGGAACGGGAGTCCATCTGGCACCGGGAGCGAGGCTGGCCGGCCTTGTCACAGTGGAAGACTACGCCTTCATCGGGACGGGAGCAGTGGTTCTCCCCCGGCTAACCATCGGCCGGGGCGCGATCGTTGGGGCCGGGTCCGTGGTTACCCACGACGTGCCCCCTGGAACTGTTGTCTGCGGCAATCCTGCCCGTCATCTGCGCCAGGCGCAACTATGAGCTTCATCCAACGCCCAGAATCAGGCATCTGCCGGGCACACTCCACCGGTCCAGGGAACTGACCCTGAGCCGGAACTGGCTAGACGAGACATACACGACCATGACGACGACTGTAACAATCGGGATTCCGACCTACAACCGGGCGGACCTCGTCCTTACCGCCATCCAACGTCTGCTGGCCCAGGACCTCGCGAACGTCGAGATTCTCGTCTCCGACAATGCAAGCGAAGACGGAACGGCAGCCCGGCTCGCCGAGCTGCATGATCCCCGTCTCCGCGTCTTCATTCAGCAAGAGAATCTGGGACCACTGGGCAATTTCGACTTTCTTCTTGCCCAATCCCAGGGAGAGTTCTTCATCCTGCACCAGGACGACGACTTCCTCCATGGCAGTTTCCTGTCGGCACTAGCCCAGGCCCACCGCCTGGCTCCGGATCTGGAAGTGTTTGCAACCTCCTACTGGCGGGGGAACCCGCAGAAAGGCTATAGCAGCGCAATTCCCGCCGTGCTTGCCAGCCGCTGCGACCTCCCGGAGGGAGTGGCGGAACCGGCCATCCTGCCCGGTCGCGATATCGCTCCGGCCTTCCTGACTGGCATGCCGATCATCAACCCCGGGATGGCCTACCGCACCGCCACGTTGCGACGCCTCGGCGGCTTCGACAATGGTCCGATCTGGGGATCGGACATACTGCTGACCGTCGGTATGATGATGCAAGGCAGTTTCGCCTATCTGCCGACTCCGCTGGCGATCTTTCACGAGCACAACTCCAACTATGCCCGGAGGATCTCGAAACGCGTTCGGGACGAGGGGTACGAACAGCTTTACCGAAGTCTGATCGGGCTGTTCGACAAGGCGGAAGTGCCATGGTGCGAGATCGTCCGCAACGAGTTGGTCACCATGTCTTCGTCCCAGATTCTTGGCCTGCTCCGCCGCTGGACCAAGAGCAATTCGCCCCGGCCACTGATCGCCCTCGGCTGGGCCTGCTACGCCCGTATGGAAAAGCATACGTTCCGCCGGCTCTGGCGAGCTGGTTCGAGACTGGGTATCCCATGCCTTCTCCGAGCGCTCCGCAGCTCCTTCCAGGAAGACCCCTGTCCCAGGCGGAGCGGGAAATGAGCCCCTTGGCCAAGGAATCCGCCCAAGGCTGGCGGAAGAAGGCTGGAGACGGACGTCAAAGCACTACGCCTGGCAGGCAGCCTGCGGAGGCGAGCCCTTGCCCCACCCCACCCCTGAATCGTTGGTAGCCCAACCATGCGGAGACTATATTCCGACCTTCTCCAACTCTGGCGAACCGGCGCGCAGATGCTTTCTGCAAGTTGTTCGGATTTAGCGCATTCAATCGGTTCTCCACTCCGTCCCGAACAATCTCCGTGCCAGTGTCCGTACCCGGAGCGAGGATGAGGACTCCTGTCGTCTTTCTGTTGTTCAACCGACCGGCCATGACCGAACAGGTCTTCGCCACAATCCGCTGCGCGCAACCGGAGACTCTGCTGCTCGTTGCTGACGGGCCGCGACCAGATGTGCCGACCGATGCCGGCCAGTGTCTAGCGGCGCGAGAGGTGGTAGCCCGGATCGATTGGCCGTGCCAGGTCCACCGCAACTACAGCGAGCGGAACCTCGGCTGCCGGAACCGCGTGGCCTCCGGGTTGGACTGGGCGTTCCAACTGGTGGAGGAGGCCATTGTTCTGGAGGACGACTGCGTCCCCCAT
>QKCY01000075.1 GCA_003245525.1 Victivallales bacterium
GGCCAAGGGCGAAGGCACCGGCCTGGGCCTGGCCATCGTCCAGAGCATCCTCCGCCACCACGGCGGCGACGTCTCCGTCGTCTCCGAACTCGGCGTCGGCAGCACCTTCACCGTCTACCTCCCCGCCCTCGACTAGCGCACGTCGTTTCGGAACCGGAGCCAGCGGCTCCGGCCACGAAGGCAAGGGAAAGTTCAGGAACGGCGTGGCCGGGGCTGGAACCGGAGCCAGCGGCTCCGGCCACGGAAGCAAGGGACAGTCCAGGAACGGCGTGGCCGGAACGGCTCGTTCCGGGACCGGGACCGGAGCCAGCGGCTCCGGCCACGAAGGCAAGGGACAGTCCAGGAACAGCGTGGCCGGAACGGCTCGTTCCGGGACCGGGACCGGAGCCGGCGGCTCCGGCCACGAAAGCAAGGGAAAGTTCAGGAACAGCGTGGCCGGAACGGCTCGTTCCGGGACCGGAACCGCAGCCAGCGGCTCCGGCCACACGGCCATCCCATTCGCGAAGCGGCGGGGGCGGGTTATGGTTTGGGGAGCAGCAGCAGGAGTGCGCGCATGGATATGTTCACGGTTGTCCGCCCGGAGCACCTCAACCATTTCGGCAACCTTTTCGGTGGCCAGATGCTGCATTGGGTGGACCAGTATGCCTGGATGGTGGCGGTCCGCCAGTTCCCCGGCATCCGGTTGGTGACGCGGGCGATGGACAAGGTGGTGTTCACCCGTGGCGTCCTGGTGGGGTCCATGCTCCGTTTCGATGTCCAGCGCCAGCACCTCGGCCACACGAGCGTGACCTACCGGGTGGATGTCTACGCCCAGGAATCGGGGGCGCTGGAGGAGTACCCGGTGTTCGAGACCTCGATCACCTTCGTCTGCGTGAACGAGGCCGGGCAGAAGCAGCCCATGCCCAAACCGGTCTGCGGGCTGGTCTGCACCTGCGCCAAGGGACGCCCATGACGCCCCAGCTCCACATGTTCCGGGCCAGCCTCGACGGGCTGCCGCCGGTGGTGCTGCCCGCCGGCTGCGAACTGCGTTGTTTCCAGGCAGGCGACGAGCCGGTCTGGGAGCGGGTCATCGCCCTCAGTTTCGGCAAGAACCCCGGCGAGATTCCCTTCGAACAGTCCATGCGCCGGGACTGTTTCCTGCCCGAGCGCGTCCTGTTCATCCGGCGCGACGGGGCCGACGTGGGCACCGCCTCGGCCTACGTAACTCCCGCCGACCGGATGCCCGACTGCGGCTATCTCCACTATGTGGGCGTGATGCCCGGCCATACCGGCCTGCATCTGGGCTACCAGGTCACCCTCGCCGCCCTCCACCGGATGCGGCAGGAGGGACGGCGGCGGGCGATCCTGCAGACCGATGATTTCCGGCTGCCCGCCATCAAGACCTACCTGAATCTCGGTTTCGTGCCGATGCTGGTGGACGAGAACCAGCGGCAACGTTGGCGCGAGGTCTTCGCGAACCTGCATCTGCCGGAGTTGGCCGAACGTAGCGCGCCACTGCTCGACGGCCCCGTTTGGCAGCCTCCGGCCATTCCTCCCTTTGTCTCGCTGATCTAGTCAGGGAATTTCCTTCATGATGTCCGCCTATCCCCATTACCCCCTCCGGCAGATTCACAGCCTGGACGGCCTCTGGCAGTTCGCCTGGCTCGGTGAGAACGTCGACCTTGCCGGGCTGGACGTTGCCGCCGTCGACTTCGCCGAACGGATGCCCGTGCCGGGCTGCTTCGACGCCTCTCCCGCCTATGCGGGCAAACGCGGGACGGCCGCCTACCGCACCACCCTGCGCGTCACGCCGGGCACCCCCGGCCTGCTCGTCTTCGGGGCGCTGGGCATGTGGAGCCGCATCTATGTGGATGGGCGGGTCCTGGCCGAACCCGGCCTGCCCTACTCGCAGATCGAGATCGCCCTGCCCCCGGCGGACTTCTCCACCCGCGAGATCATCGTGGTCAGCGACAACCGCTTCGACCGGGCCCGGCTGCCCCTGCTGGAGCAGTTCTTCGACTTCTATGCGTACGGCGGCATCTTCCGCTCCGTCCAGTGGCACGAGCTGCCGACCCAGTCCCTGGACCGGGCCGAGATCGCCACGCTCGACCTGGCAACCGGCCGGATCGGGGTGAGCGTCCGCTTCCACGAGCCCTTCTCGGGCAAGGTGTCGGCGCGGGTGGCCGTGGACGGCGGTGTCTTCACGCCGGCGGACCTGATCGTGAAGGACGGCCTGGCCGGCTTCGAGATCAACGTGCCGGACGCCTCGCCGTGGTCTCCCGCGTCCCCGGTCCTGCACACCCTGGAACTCCGGGCGGGGAAGGATGCCATCGTGGAGCGTTTCGGCCTGCGCGTCGTCAGCGTCGCGAAGGGCGCGGTGGCGATCAACGGCGAGCCGGTGAAGCTGCTGGGCTACTGCCGCCACGAGGCCCATCCCCAGTTCGGCCCCGCCCTGCCCCTGGACCAGCTCGTCCAGGACCTGCAACTGCTTCGCGACCTCGGCTGCAACTTTGTCCGCGGCAGCCACTATCCCCAGGACCCCCGCTTCCTCGACCTCTGCGACGAGTACGGAATCGTGGTCTTCGAGGAGAGCATGGGCTGGGGCCAGCAGGTCGAGCATTTCGTCGATCCGACCTTCCAGAAGCTGCAGGTGGCCCAGACCGTGGCCATGGTCCGCAAGAGCTTCAACCATCCCTGCGTGGCGCTGTGGGGCTTCCTCAACGAGGGGGCCAGCCACAAGCCCGAATCGCGGGTGCTCTACGAGCGATTGGCGGAGACTCTCCGCGCCCTCGACCCCACCCGGCTGGTCACCTATGCCAGCATGCATCCCTTCGACGACGTCAACCTCGATCTGGTGGACGTGGTCAGCATCAACTGCTACCCCGGCTGGTACGCCCAGGACAAGGAACT
>QKCY01000209.1 GCA_003245525.1 Victivallales bacterium
TGGTCCCACAGAAGTTGTACCAGGGCCTCTGGGACAGTGGAATGCCATGCTGGTCGGCTAGAGACTCCATGCGCCGGGAAGTCTTCTCCGCCAGATCGCTATTCAGGCGGACATCCTCCCCCTTCTCCCAGTGTTCCCTGCAACAGGCGGAGAAGGCATAGGAGAACAGCCCGTGACCGAGCGCTTTGTTCTCCTGGGCGGAGTGCCCCCGGTCGCAGGCACACAGGATTGTCAGACCGCCAGCCGACCGGCTACACTCCCGGCGTTCCCGCTCGACCAGTGTCCGCAGATTCATGTCGGACATGGGCGGGCCCGCCAGCCCTCTGCCCCCGGGCATCGCCTCCCAGCAGGTATCCAGGATAAAGGCCCGGACCAGACCCGGGACTTCTCTCGTCTTCTCATCAAGCAGATCCACCGGCAGACCAAGCCAACCACTTTCGGCCGCATGGCGATCCGCATCGCTGCACAGCAGGATGTGCTTGCCGTTGTGCTCGATCCCATGGCCGCTGAAAAAGATCAGGAGCAGGTCTTCCTCCGCCAGCCCTTGCAGGCACTGCTCCAGTTCGGCGACAACGGTCTTGCGGTCGGTATCATGAACCAGGCGAGGATAGGAAAAGCCAGCCATTTCCAGCAAGCTGTGGATGTGTACGGCGTCCGAGAGAGCGTACCGCAAATCAGGAATGGTGGCATCGCCGTACTTGTCGATGCCGACAACCAAGGCATGCCGCTTCATCTCGCCCCCCACTCTTCGTCCTTTGTCGCAGCCGATGTTCCGCGTACCACGCCTGGGCGACGAAGTTCCCGGCATGGAAGCCCTCTGGATCCCAGGGGCACGCCGCCCGGGCCATGGGCCAACCCGGCGATGCGCCAGGGTTCTTCCACCCAAAAGTCACACTCCAGTTCCTGCATGTGCATTTCTCCCACTCATTGCAGCCTCTGTTGAGCAATTGGACCCGCGATGTCGCTGGCCACCATACCATGCCCAGCAGACTTCCAGGAAACGGGCAGGGAGCATGAGGGCACTTCTCCAAGACGACCAAATATGGCATTCCCTTACAGAGAGCCAAGGTCAAAATGAGTAGGACCCGTCCAATCGGGCAGCCAGCCAGAAGGGACGTTTGCCGTCTTGCCAGCCTTTCCCATTTGTGGCGGGGTTGGGCTGATGGTCCATAGTCAGACAGGGAATTTCCTTCCCGGAACGAGCCGTTGGCCGCCGGATCAGGAGCCCCAACAGAATGCCACTTCCACCCTACTTGCCGAGGCGGGTGCGGCTGCGGGCGAGACACTCTCGGGCCAGGGCGAGGATGCCGGGGAACTCGGGCACGTCCTCGGCGGCCTCCACCAGCATCCGGCAACCGGGCACCACGAAGGCGCGGTACCATTCCAGCCCGTCCTTCAGCCACAGCTTGCCGTAGGCCCCGAGGGCTTGGAAAAGCCGCTGGATCGCGCCCACGGCCAGCAGCCGGTCGGCGGGCGGCATGCCGCCCAAGGCCTGGACCTCCGTCGTGTAGTGTTGCCAGACCGCAGCGCGGGTCTCGCGGGAGTGGCACTGGTAGGGATCGTAGAGCAGCGAGGCCAGATCGTAGACCGCCGCACCCAGGCGCATGCCCTGGAAGTCGATCAGGTAGACCTTGCCCTCCACCACCATCACGTTGGCGCTCTGCAGGTCGCGGTGGATCGGCACCTGGGGCTGTTCGAGCAGTTCGCGGCGCAGGCGGCAGTAGTCCTGGGCGGCCAGAGCCCAGAGATCGGGCTGGTCCAGGAGCCGACCCAGCAGATTCTCCCGGAAGTAATCCCGTTCCCAGTCGTAGAGCCCCTTGGTGAAGCCCCGTTGCAGGGGCAGTTCCTCCAGCCGAACCGCCTTGTCGCCCAGCACATGCAGGCGCGCGGCCTGGGTCGCCACCTTGCGCAGCAGGCCGACCCGGTCGCCGGGCGTTGGAGGTCGTACTGACCGAGGTCCTCCGACACCAGCTCGCAGGCGTCGGGCAGATGGAGCAGCACTTGCGGTACCTGGATGTCCAGCCGCCGCAGGAAGTCGGCGATGGCCGAGAATCCGGCGTTCTCCTGCCGGTCCGGGCTATAGGCGCACCAGACCAGGGACCGGTCCCCGCTGCGCAACCGGCAGTAGCGGCGGCCGCTGCCCTGCTTCTGGAGCGGCATGAAGGCGGTGTCGGCCGGATCGAGATTGAGGGAGACGAAAACCCGCGGGTCGGGCCGCCGGGCATCGTCCACGGGCCGGGGCGGCGGCACATCGTCGCCCACGAAGATGCCGTCGGCATAGAGCACGGGACGGGCCAGCTTCGTGTAGTCCCAAAGGACCACGTTGTGCAGATGGGTACCAGCGGGGATGGTCAGGCCTTCGCCAAGCCCCAGCGCGCCGGTGCAGCGCACCCCGCGCAGTTCCCACTCGTTCCGCCGCCGGGCCTGTTCCGCCTGGGCTTGGCGCAGCCGGGGGTGGTGGGCCAGGGCGCAGTCGGCGATGTCGCCGTGGGCACGGATATAGCGTTCGGGCGTGCCGAGATCGCTCCAGTAGACCGGTTCGTCCACGGCCAACCCATTCACCGCCAACCCGGCGGCCAGCGCCTTCTCGTAGGCGACGATGATCGAGGAAGGACCCTCCGGCACGAAATCGAAGATGTCGCGACGGATGATGTGGATGCCCGCGAAGGTATACCCGCCCTCGCCGTGGGGCCGCCGGAAACTGGCGATGCGGCCATCGGCCTCCAGGTCCACGGTCAAGGGACCCCGCTGCGGGACCAGCAGCAGCGTCGCCGCCGCCTGGCTGGCCAGATGGTGCTCCACCAGCCGGGACAGGTCGAAATCCAGAATCTCGTCCACGTTGTGAACCAGCAAATGGTCGGCATCGGGCAGCAGGGCCAAGCCCTTGCGCAGGCCGCCGCCGTGGTCGAGCAGTTCGTTCTCGTGCGACACCCGCACATCCATGCCGGAGGCCGCGCCCAGGCGGCGCGCCGCCTCGTAGACCCGGTCTCCCTGGTAGGAGACGTTCACCACCGTCGGCCCCAGCTTCAGCCGCTGCAACTGGGACAGGGCCAGCTCCAGCAGGGGAACCCCGCAGAAGGGCACCAGCGCCTTAGGCCGGACGAGGGTGCTCGGACGCAGCCGCCGCCCTTCGCCAGCGGCCAGCACAAAGCCATTGATCGAGGCAGCCACAGGAGTCTCCGAATGGTTCGCGTGGGACTGCCCATACCATGGCCCATCGGGCGGGGTTTGGAAAGGGAAGTTCCGACGCTTACAGCAACCGCAGCGCCTCGTCGCCCCGCAGTTTGGCATCGGCGATGGCCAGTTTGCGCCCGATGTCCAAGCCGTAGCGACAGGACTGGCAGGGCTTGGCCGCCAGCTCGGGGGCTTTGACCGCTAGCTCTGCATAGCTCGCCCGCGCCCGGCCGGCCGAGGCGAACCAACCCTTGAGCCGTTCGCGCAGGGCGTACTGGGCTGCGGTGGTCTGCCGCCGGTCGTCCATTTGCCGGTCCACCTTGCCCTCCAGCTCGAAGATCCGCTTCAGGGCCGCGCCATCCTCGCCAGCCAGCACCGAACAGACCGGACACTGGCGGCAGACATAGTCGCCCAGTTCGGGGGCCTCGCCCAGGATCTGTCCGATGTCCGCCGGGGTTTCGTCCCAGCAACAGGCGAGATCCGCGGCCAGCATCTCGCGCGAGTTGAACCCGGCCACCACGCAATCCACCGGCTGGGCCAGAGCATAGCGGAAGGCCAGTTCGGGCGAACGGTAGAGGAACCCATCCGCCAAGGGCTTCATGAACAGGATGCCGATCCCACGCTCGCGGAGGGTGGGAAGGATCTGCTGCGGAATCTCGGGGAAGTTGCAGAAATCCAGGTAGTTGCCCCAGATGAGGACCGCCGCCAGCGGCAACCGGTCGAGGGAGGCCAGGTACATGGCGGGCCAGTGCGAACTCATGGCCACATGGCGGATCAGCCCTTGGTCGAGAGCCCGCTCGCAAGCCCGCAGAGCCCCCTGCGGCGCGGTGACGGCATCCAGCGTCGCCTCGTCGCCGATGTTGTGCAGGAAAAAGAGGTCGAGATGATCGGTGCCCAAGGCAGCCAATGACTCGTTGAGTTGCCGCCAGGCACCCTCCTCGCTGCGCTCGGCCGTCTTGGTGCCAAGCACGTAGCGGTCGCGGGGGACATGGGCCAGCGCCCGACCCAGCTTGATCTCGCTCGCGCCACTACCGTAGCTGCGCGCGGTCTCGATGTAGTTGCCGCCAGCGGCCAGATAGTCGGCCACCAGCACGTCCAGGTCCGACTGGAGGGTTTCCACCTGATGGAAGCCGCCTAGACCCAAGACCGAAAGCTCGATGCCGGTACGGCCAAGAGAACGACGGGGAAGGAGGGAGGGCATGGAGGTCACCTATTTCTGGGGCTTCCGGTAGATGCGTACATCTTGGGGCGGTGTGGGTTATGGGGATGCTCTGCCACGAAACCCACGAACGAACACTAACGAAGAACTACCTGCTTGGTAGAGGATAGCGGTGAGGCCCCGGTTCCATGTTCGTACTACTATCCGCCGAAATCTTGTTCTTCCGACAAGAAAGCCTCGCGCAGAGGCGCTGAGGCGCAGAGGAAATGCAGGACAGGAAAACGGGGAGGCCGGGAAGTCTTCCGGTCTTTTCTCTGCGCCTCTGCGCCTCTGCG
>QKCY01000128.1 GCA_003245525.1 Victivallales bacterium
GGTGCATGTCCTGGCCTGGATTGCCGACGAGATGAGTGAGAAGCTGATCCGGGAGGCGCCGGCGGGAACCCGGTTTATCTTCTGCAGGAACGGAATCGATGCCGCCGCCGCGCTGCCCTGGCTGGAGAGAATGCGGCGGCTGAGTCCCCGCACCGCCTGACCGCAGAGGATAACCCGCCATGCCGACTGTGACGCTTCCCTCCCGTAGTGTTCCCGTGTTGGCCGAAGCCGAAGTGGTGGTCTGTGGCGGCGGTCCGGCGGGGATTGCCGCCGCCCTGGCGGCCAAACGGGCCGGGCGCTCGGTGGTGTTGGTCGAACAGAGCGGCATCTTGGGCGGCATGGGCACGGGGGGGCTGGTCCCCGCCTTCATCGTGATGGGCGATGGCGAACGGGTGCTGGCGGACGGCATCTGCCGTGAGGTGGTGGATGGGCTGGCCAGCCGCATGGGCGTCACGCCCAACTACCAATGGCAGAACATCCAGCCCGAACTGCTCAAGAGCCTGTATGACGATCTGGTGACGGCGGCGGGCATCGAGCTGTATCTGGGCTTGGGCGGCGTGGAGGCTTTGCTGGAGGGGAACCGTCTGGCGGCCCTGGTGGTGGCGACCCGGCAGGGGCTGAAGATTGTGTGCGGCCAGGTCTTCGTCGATGCCACCGGCGACGGTAACCTCTCGGCTTGGTCCGGGGCAGCCTACGATCTCGGCGATGCCGAGGGCAAGACCATGAGCCCGTCGCTCTGCGTGCAGTACGCCGGGGTGGATTGGGATGCCTACCGGCAGGGTGTCGGTAACGGCAATTCGGATCGCGCGGTCTGGCATCGGCTGATGGATGCCGGTACCGCCCCCGTGGCGGAACGCCATTTCGTCGGCTTCTTCCGCAACGGCACGGGCATCGGCACCGGCAATCTGGGGCACATCTACGGGGTCAATGGCATTGACGAGAAGGACATCACGCGCGGCTATGTGGAAGGCCGCCAGATCGCGCGGAAGATCCACCAGTTCTACCGCGAACGGGTGCCGGGCTTCGCCCAGAGCGAACTGGTCAACACGGCGGCAGTCCTGTCCGTGCGCGAGACCCGCCGGGTGCGGGGCGACTATCAGCTCTGCTACGACGACTACCTCCGCCGGGCCAGCTTCCCCGACGAGATCGGGCGCTTCGCCTATCCCATCGACATCCATTCCTCCACCTCCGACCCGAAGGAGCAGGAGGCGGTGGAGCGGCGGCTCGACGAGACTCGGCTGAAAAGGGGCGAGAGTTACGGCATTCCCTACCGCGCTCTGCTTCCCCAGGGCATCGCGAACCTGCTGGTGGCGGGCCGTTGCATCTCCTGCGACCGCGAGGTGCAGTCCTCCCTGCGCGTCATGCCCGGTTGCTTCGTCACCGGCCAAGCCGCCGGTTGCGCCGCCGCCCTGGCCGTCGCCAGCGCGGGGGAGACCCGCCGGGTAGCCGTCGGCGAACTACAAGACCTCCTGCGCCAGCAAGGCGCCTACCTGCGGGACTAGCTTCCGGTATTCACCACGAAGGCACGAAGAACACGAACGACAAGAGGGCCTCGCGCAAAGGCGCTGAGGCGCAGAGGAAATGCAGGATGGAGAAGTATCAGAAGGTTTTCTGGTCTTCTCTCTGCGCCTCTGCGTCTCTGCGCGACAACCCCATTGGTTTCCCTATCGTTCTTGTGTCTTCGTGTGAGCCAATTAGGCTTCGCCTTGTTCCTGCCAGAAGGTACACTCGTAGGCCCATTCCTCGGGATGGTGCTGCACCAGTTGCCGGAAGAAGGCCCGCCGCTCGGCGTGGATGGGCACTTGGTCGGCATAGACCCGCTGGACCCGGATCGCTTCGACTAGGTCCTGGCCGAGCACGACCGCGTCGCCCTCGGCGATGTCGATGGCGTTCGGGATGGCAACCGCCGCGCCAACACTGCCGACGGAAGAGGCACCGAAGGACATCAGCAGCGTGGTCAGGTAGTCCGTCACCTCCGTGTAGCCTGGTCCGCCGGCTGTGCCTACGGCGCAGAAGTACTTGCCGGCCAGCAACTGGCAGTGGATTGCGCTGGACATGCGGTCGAGCAGGATCTTCAGTTGGCCGGTGATGCTCTGGAGGTAGTTGGGGGAGCCCACGATGAGCCCGTCCGCCGTGAGAATGCGGCGATAGAGGTCCGCGAAGTCGTCATGGTGGACGCAAGCGCCCTTGGCGTGGCACACGCCGCAGGCGGTGCAGTAGCGGATCTTCAGTTTGCAGACGTCAACCGTCTCCACCTCCGCGCCAGCCTCGGCGGCTCCGCGGGCGACGGCCCGGACAAGGCGCAGGGTCTGGCTTTGGGCACCACGCGGACTTGCACAAATGGCCATGATCTTCATGGGACAGGATTCCTTGCCAATGACCGGTCAGAAGTTATCCGGCACGATCTCGAAGTAAGCCTGGGGATGATGGCAGATGGGGCAGGTGGTCAGTGCCTGCGTTCCCTCATGGGTGAAACCGCATTTGCGGCAACGCCAACGTACCTTCTCTTCCTTGCGGAAGACTTGGCCTGCTTCGAGGTTCTTGAGCAGGGCCTGGTAGCGCTGCTGGTGCTCCTTCTCGATCTTGCCGATCCCTTCCAGCGCGCGGGCGATGTCGTCGAACCCTTCCTCGCGTGCTTCCTTGGCCATGCGCGGATACATGTCCATCCACTCCTCGCCCTCGCCGCCCGCTGCCGCCTTAAGGTTGGCGGCGGTGTCGCCGATGCCACCCGAGGCCTTGAGGTGCAGCTTGGCGTGTTCCATCTCCTGCTCCGCCGTCTCCAGGAAGATCGCGGAGATCTGCTCGTAGCCTTCCTTCTTGGCTACCGAAGCGAAGTAGGTGTACTTGTTCCGGGCCTGCGATTCGCCGGCGAAGGCTGCTTGCAGGTTCTTCTCGGTCTTGGTGCCCTTGAGTTCCGGCATGGTCATACCCTCCGTGTTGCTGGGGAACTACCACGTGATCCGCCGCCTGTCTGGCGGGGGGCTAGAGGAATGTAGCGTTTCCTCGGCCAAGATGGCAACTGCGGTTGGCTTTGCGCCGTTGACACGGCTGCCGGACGGGTGAAAGTACCGCGCAACCGGAAAGGCGGATTCATGCGGGTTGTTGCCTCCATCCTTCATCTTCTCGTCGGGGCCATGCTGGTTGGCGCTCCGGCGGCCATGGCGCAGGAGAACGGAAACGTGAAGTCGGCAGCGTTGAACGAACTCGGTTCCTGGTTGACAGCAGAGGCCAAAGCCCAACTGGGCCGGGAATGCAGCACTCTGGCACCCGATGGGCACGAGCTGGCGGAGCTGTTTCTTAAACCCCTGACCGCTCCCGGTGGTCCCGTGGAAGGTTCTGTGAGCGATGCCGCCGAAGCGGCTTACAAGCGGGAGAAGGGACAACTGCCCGCGTTGCTGGCCCATCGCGTCTCCCTCCTGGGCGGCTATGCACCGCAGGAGTTGGGCGATCCCATCAACTGGTTCGTTGCTCCCAAAGAGGACTGGCAGTGGCCGACCCATCTCTCGCGGCACTATTGGTTGAAGCCGCTGGTCCACGCCTGGCAGGCGACCCATGATCCGACCTATTCGCGGGCAGCGGTGGGGGTACTGCTGGACTGGACCCGGCGTACGGGGCTGGGGAGCGAGGGGCTGCAGTGGTACCGCCCCGTCTCGGCGGGCCCGGAGTACCCGGCGACCGCCGAAGGCAGCTTCGTCGGCTATTGCGATGGCCCTTGGACCTCCCTCTCGGCCCATGCGCGGGTCGATACGTGGTCCTATCTCTTCGCCTTCCTGTGGGACGCGCCCGAGATGACGAATGACACGGTGGCGACCTTTCTGGTGAGCCTTGCGCGGGACCATCGCCTGGAGATGATCAACCACCCGCGGGCGGGCACCGGCAACCAGTTCCTGTCTCTCGGTGTATCCCTGGTCCACCTGAACTGGTGGTATCCGGGTCTGGCGGGTTCCGCCGAGGCCGAGCGCATCGGCTGGGAGCGGATTGCCACCTTCGGCAGCAGCCAGGTCTATCCCGACGGCTCCATGGCCGAATGCTCGCCCAACTACGCGGCGGGGAGCCTTCAGCGGCTGATCGCGATGGTCGAGGGCGGTCGTGCCCGGCAGACGGTGGTTCCGGCCATTTTGGAGGAACGCATCCGGTTGGCCGGTACCTACTTCGCCACCATCGCCGATCCCCACGGCAAGGCTCCGCGCATCGCCAAGGGCAAGGAATCGCTGCGGGGCATCGCTGGTGCCGTGAACGCGCTGCATGCCGATCCCGAGCTCGCTTGGTTCGCCAGCGAGGGCAAGACCGGCACGCCGCCGACCGCTTTGGCTGCCGTTTTCCCATGGGCGGGGCATGTGGTGTTCCGCTCGGGTTGGGACGAGGATGCCACCTGGCTCTTCTTCGAACCCGGTCCACGCGGCAGCGGACACCACGATCTGGCCTGTCTCGGCATCCAGTTGCAGTCGCGCGGCGCGTGGCTGCTCACCGATCCCGGCTACTTCACCTACTCCAGCGTCGGCGAGGACGGCGACATGTCGCGCTATCTTCACTCCAGCGCCGCCCACAACGTGGCCCTGGTGGATGGCCTCGGCCAGCGGACGCGGGCGGAGGGCCAGCGTTCTGCCCCCAATGAGCAACCTACCGACTGCCAGTTCGCCGACGACGGCACCGTGGCCACGGCTGCCGGGACCTACGCCATCGGCTTCGGCCCCAAGGGCGAATGCAAGGTCCGCCATAGCCGCCGGATCGTCTACTACCGGGCCGAGGACCGGTTCGAGATCGAGGACCGGTTCGAAGGCGAAGGGCGCCACCGGATCGCCCTCCATTGGCAACCCGCCCCGACCGGTGAGGTGCAACTGGGCGACACGGGCTTCACCATTCGCAACGGTTCCGCCAGCGCCAGCCTCGCCACGACGGCAGACACCCCGCTGACCGTGGCTGCCACCAAAGGTCAGCGCGATCCTTTGCTCGGCTGGTATTCCGAGACCTACGGCAAGCTCGAACCCAACACCACCATCCGCATCCAAACCGAAGCCGACCTCCCGCTCGTCATCCGCACCCAGATTCAGGTCAAGCCCATAGCAAAGCCTTGATCTGGCTTGGTTGACTGACCGCAGTTGCAGAGAATATACAAACTTTGTATATTTGGATTGGTGTCCTTTATCAAGGAAGCAGGTCCTATGGCTGCCGTTACGGTCAATATCTCATTCCAGCCTGAACTGCTCGCGGCGATCGATGCTGAAGCGGCGCGCGAAGCCCGGAGTCGTTCCGAGCTATTGCGCGAGGCTGCCCGTCTCTATGTCGAGCGCCAGCGCCGTTGGGAGTCGGTGTTTGCCCTCGGCGATCAGGTCGGGCAGGGGTTGAGCGAGGCGGACGTTGCCGAAGAGATTGCGGCGGCCCGGCGCGACCGCCAGCGGCGATGAGAGTCGTCTGTGACACGAACGTCCTGGTTTCAGGGCTGCTGTTCGGCGGCAACTGCCGGGCGGTTCTCGCTCTCGTTAGCGAAGGCAAGATCGAGGGATTCACCTCCAGCGCACTGAATGCGGAGTTGGAAGAGGTTCTCCTGCGGCCGAAGTTCCGCCTGACTGGACAACAGGTCGGTGCTATCCTCGACCTCGTACGGCAGACCTTCCTCTTGGTCCTGCCTTGTGAACAACTCAACATCGTTGCCGACGATCCCGACGACGATGCCGTGCTGGAAGCGGCTGTGGCTGCAGAGGCGGATCGGGTTGTCTCGGGCGATGAGCACCTTCTCAGATTGCGGACTTTCCGCAGTATCCGCATCGTCTCGCCAGCGGAGTTGTTGCAGGAGATCGCGGCGGAACTCGGCTAGCGACTGGCGCGGTAGGCGCTGGGGGTGAGGCCGTGCTCGGCGCGGAAGTGGCGGGCGAAGAAATGGACGTCGGCGTAGCCGGTGCGCTCGGCGATGCGGGCCACGCTGAGCTGGCTGTCGCGCAGGAGGAAGCGGGCCAGTTGCAGACGGGCGTTGGTGAGAAAGCGGCGGGGGGATTGGCCCACTTGGGCGCGGAAGAGGCGGGAGAAGTAGCTGGGATCGAGACCGAGTTCGCGGGCGAGGTCGTCCACCCGATGGTCCCGTTCGGGATGGGCGCGAAGGCGGGCGCAGATGGCGTCGATGGCCTCGGCGTGGGGCGAACGTTCGCGGCTTTCCGCCTGGGCGTCCTCGGCGGCCACCTCGGCGAGGACGGCGCGTAGCCAGGGCCAGACGTGCTGCCTCGGCGCGCCGCTGTGATAGGCGCGCAAGAGGCGTTGCATGAGCCCTTCCACGAAGGCGAGATCGCGCAACCGACGCAGCAGGGGCGGGAGGTCCAGTTCGCGATGGCGAATCGGGTCGCCGTCGCCGGTCACGAAGTCGAAATGGACCCAGTAGTGGCGGAACCGGTGGTTGGTGTCCTGCTCGAAGCGATAGGACTCGCCGCCGCGCAGGAAGGCGCAACTACCCGGCTCCAAGGGATAGCGGTTCCCGGCAGCTTCCAAGGTGCCGTGCCCTTCGGTCAAGATCCACAGGTCGAGATCGGGCCAGAGCAGGGTGCGATCGGGGCCAAGCTGCCAGTCCAGCGGACAGCGGATCTGTCCGCAGCCGTTGACGGCACCATTCAGGAGATCGGGGTTCATATCAGAAAACTACACCATAATCCCGGATTTGTTACCGTTGTCCGGCGGGTAACAAATTGCTAAAGTAGCCACTTGCGGTCCAAGGCCGCCTTGTGTGGATGTCAGAAACCTTTCCCATAGTCAGGAATTCCACGATGTACAAGAGCCTGAGTCTCGGCATGCTGAAGCAACCGGGCGGATTGGTCGAGTCCGTCCGCTTGGCGGCAGCCCACGGGTTCGCCGGGGTGGATGTGAGCGCCACCCAGTTGGCGGATTACGAAGCCGCCGAGGGGGCGGGTAGCGTCCAGGTCTTGTTGGCGGCGCACGGGGTACGGCCGGGGATCGTCTCGCGGTTGCTGCCCGGGACGACGGCGGTGAAGGAGGAAGAGTGGACGGCGGCCATCGCTGAACTGCCCCGGCTGGCGGCGGTGGCGCAGGGCGCGGGTTTCTCGCGGACCACGTCGGTCATGCTGCCCTTCCACGACACACCCAAAGCGGCATGCTTTGCCCTGCACGTGCAGCGGCTGAAGCAGGCGGCCCCGATCCTGCATGAGTTCGGTTTCCGGCTGGCCATTGAGTACGTCTCGCAGAAGACCCGGCGGGCAGGCGCTCCCCATGAGTTCCTCTATGATCTGGCTGGCACCACGGAACTGCTCGACGCGGTCGGCGAGCCGAATCTGGGCGTGCTGCTGGATAGTTTCCACTGGCATTGCGCAGGCGAGAGTCTGGCCGACATCCAGCAGTTGGGCGTGGACCGCATTGCGGTGGTCCACTTGGCCGACGCGCCGGATCGTCCGCTCGCCGAGCAGGTTGCCTTCGAGCGGGAACTGCCCGGCGAAGGCGTGGCCGATCTGCGCGGTTTCTGTCGCACCTTGGCCGAAATGGGCTATGCTGGCCCCGTGACCTGCGAGCCGTTCAAAGCGTTCACCGGCATGACCTGCGACGAGGCGCTGGCTTGCGTCTCCCAGGCCATGGATTCGGTCATGCACTAACCCTCCCAAAGGAGATTCCCCGATGGCAGATCAACCCGTCAAAGTCGGTATTCTCGGCCTGGGCCGCAGCGGCTGGGCCATTCACGCCGCCATGATCCGCACCATTCCGGACCTGTTCCAGGTGGCCGCGGTCTACGATCTCGACACCGCCCGCATGCAGCAGGCCGCCGCTGATCTCAACTGCCGCGCCGTGGCCAACGAGGCCGCCTTGTTCAACGATCCGGAAGTGGAACTGGTGATCATCGCCAGCTACAACTACATGCACGCCACCCACGCCTGCCAGGCACTGGAAGCGGGCAAGCATGTGCTCTGCGACAAGCCTTTCGGCCTGGTCGTGGCCGATGCCGACCGGATGATCGCGCTGGCCGCGAAGATGGGCAAGATCATCGCCCCCTTCCAGCAGCGCCGCTACGAGGAGGATTTCCTCAAGGTAAAGGAAGTGATCGACTCCGGCATCCTGGGCGAGATCGTCCACATCCGTACCTGCTGGCAGGGCTTCAAGCGGCGCTGGGACTGGCAAACCTCCCGTGCCTATGCCGGTGGCGCGCTCAACAACAACGGCCCCCATCCGCTCGACCATGCCATGGTGCTGTTCGGCGGCGAGAATCCCGACGTCTGGGCCCAGGCCTCCCGCCACCTGTGCAGTGGTGATGCCGAAGACCATCTCAAGTTCATCCTCTACGGGCAAGGCCATCCGACCGTCGAGGTCGAACTGACCGATGTCTGGGCCTACGCGCAGGATCGCTGGGTCGTGGCGGGCACGCGCGGCGGACTCAAGGGCAACCCCAAGAGTCTGGAGTGGAAGTGGGTGGACTTCAGCGGCATGCCGGAGCGTCCCCTCTCCATGCAGTCCACGCCCGACCGCAGCTACAACAGCGAGAAGCTGGAATGGCACACCGCCACCTGGCAGGCTGCTGGCGAAGGCACGGCTGGCGGGGCCGGTGCCGCGCCGCCTCCCGGCGCGGTGCTGCTCTTCTATCGCGGCCTGTTCGCGACTCTGCGCACCGGCGCACCCCTCTATGTCACGCCCCAGAGCGTGCGTCAGCGGGTCGCCGTGATGGAGAAGATCCGGGCCTCCGCCGGTATCCCGGCCCAGGCCTAGCCTGTCTTCGACCTTGCCAACGCGGAGTGCATGCCATACGGTGTGCCTCCGCGTTTTGC
This sequence comes from Victivallales bacterium, assembly GCA_003245525.1. Classification (GTDB taxonomy): domain Bacteria; phylum Verrucomicrobiota; class Lentisphaeria; order Oligosphaerales; family Lenti-02; genus Lenti-02. The sequence continues at coordinate 8,748 of QKCY01000128.1, forward strand.
TTCTCCCAGTCCGGATCGCCAGGGAGCCCGTGCCATGAGCCTATCCCCGCTGCGTGTTGCCGTCGTCACCGGGGGACACTCCTTCGATGTCCCCAATTTCCACGGTCTGTTCCGGGCCCTGTCGCCGGAACTGGATATCTACATCCAGTCCATCGACGATTTCGCGGCGTCGCCGGAAGCGGTGCGCGACCGCTACGACGTGGTGGTCTTCTACCTGATGATGCTGCCCGGTCCCAGCGACGAGGGGCTGCCGTGGTACGCGGGCAAGCCCCGCACGGCGCTGGCGCATCTCGGGACCACCAAGCAGGGAATCGTGGTGCTCCATCACGCCATCTTGGCCTACCGGGAGTGGCCGGTATGGGGCGAGATCACCGGGTTAGCCGAACGGTCCTTCGGCTACCACATGAACGAGACGGTCACTTCCCACATCGTCGATCCCAGCCACCCCATCACCCAAGGGTTGGCGGATTGGACCATGATCGACGAGACCTACACGACCCCGGAGCCGGGCGAGGGGAGCCACCTTCTCATCACCTACGACCACCCGCGCAGCATGAAGTCCATCGCCTGGACCCGGCAGTACGGCAATGCCCGCGTCTTCTGCTATCAGGCGGGCCATGACAACCAGACGTGGGTCGATGCCAACTTCCGCTTGGTCTTGCAGCGGGGTATCTTGTGGGCGGCCGGGCGCGATTCGCGCTGAGAGTCGGCCCATTCCCAACCGCATTTCGGCGAGCAACGGAGACTGGCGATGGCATACGTGGAACCGGCCAACTATCTGGAGAAGGTCTACGCGGGCGTTCTCGGCAAGATCATCGGCGTCTACCTGGGGCGGCCCATCGAGGGCATGCGCAAGGCCGATATCGAGAGGACTCTTGGGTTGGTGGACCACTATGTACACCAGGAGCGCGGCGTGCCGTTGGTGGTGTCGGACGACGACATCTCCGGCACCTTCACCTTCGTCCGGGCTCTGGAGGATTCGGGCAAGGGCTTGGCGACCACGTCCTTCGATTTTGGTCGCTCCTGGCTGAACTATCTGGTGGAGGGGCGCACGGTCCTCTGGTGGGGCGGACGGGGCATGTCCACCGAGCATACGGCCTATCTCAACCTGAAAGCAGCGATCGAGGCCCCCGAGTCCGGCAGCATCGCCCGCAACGGGCAGGTGGTGGCGGAGCAGATTGGCGCGCAGATCTTCATCGATGCCATCGGCATGGTGATCCCCGGCCAGCCCGAACTGGCCGCGCGGATGGCGGGCGAAGCGGCCCGCGTGAGCCATGACGGCGAGGCGGTCTATGGCGCGCAAGTGGTTGCCGCCATGGTGAGCGCCGCCTTCGTGGAAAGCGATATGGAGAAGCTGCTGGACATCGGCGCTTCCGTTGTTCCGGCGGACAGTCTCATCGCGCAGATCCACCGCGATGTGCGCGGCTGGAAACAGGAGGATGGCAACTGGCACCGGACCTTCGAGCGGATCTCCGAGAAGTGGGGCTATCACAAGTACGGCGGCAACTGCCACATGCTCCCCAACCATGCCCTTCTGGTCCTGGCGTGGGCCTATGCCGGGCAGGATTTCCGCCAGGCCCAGGCCATCGTCAACACCTGCGGCTGGGACACGGACTGCAACGCGGCGAACGTGGGTTCGGTGATGGGCGTCAGCCTGGGGCTGAAGGCGATGACCGAGCCCTACGACTTCCAATCCCCCTTTGCCGACCGCATTGTCATTCCCACGGCGGAGGGGACCTATGGCACTACCGATGCCCTGTTGGTGGCGTGCCGCCTGGCTCGGTTGGGTCGCGAACTGATGGGGTGGCAGGCGCAGCCCGAGCCCAAGGGCGGGGCTTGGCACCATTTCTCGTTGTCCGGCTCGCGGCATGGCTGGATGGCCGAGGCGTTGGACGAGAAGCGTCCCGGTCTCTGCCAGCTCACCAATCCCGGTAGTTCGCTGCATATCCAGACTCCGCCGCTCATGGCGGGTCGGAAAGAGCGTATCTCTACGCCGGTCCTCTCGGTTCCGGGCGGCGGCGGCTACGCGATCATGGGGTGTCCGCTGCTCTACCCC